>JAFMAU010000025.1 GCA_029784825.1 Nitrososphaerota archaeon
GCTTCGCCTTCGCGAGCAGGGACCGGGCAAGTTCTTCCATCCTCCTCCCTTGATCGTCGGAGGGCACGGCGAGCCCCTCGGCCCTCGCGAGCACGGAAGCAACCCGATTCATTTCAGCCTGAACACCCCGACGTCCCTGTAGATCGGCCCTTGCGGAGTGAGCACGCTCGATTTCAGCTTCACCTCTGACAGCGTGACGGACCCGAAGGGTCTGCCCGAGTTCCGTCGCAGCAACTCCCCCAGCTCCTTGACATTGCGGAGGGACCTCACCCTCCCCAGTGTGATGTGGGCCTGGAACGGCCTCTCCTCGCTCTCTCCGATGTCTCCGAGCGCATCGACGACGTTGCGGGCTATCGGCCCGATAAGACCTTCGTGCTCCGGCGCCACGCCCGCCCAGACCACCCTCGGCCTCCCGACGCTCGGGAACGCCCCCACTCCCTTCACATCGACGTCCGCAGACTTCATTTCCAGCAGGGACAGCCTGGACCGAGCTTCTGCAGCCTGCGCCTCGCTGATTTCTCCCAGGAACTTGACGGTAAAGTGCAGGTTCTGCCTTTCGACGGCCTTCAGGTCCGCTCCCGTGGCGGACAGGTCTGCCTGGAAGGCCTCGAGGGACCCCAGCACCTCGTCAGGGAGGTCAATCGCCACAAAGGCGCGCAACGTGATGCGGGCGGGACTGGTTCCTTTAAATTCGCTATCTAGCGGCCCGGGAGCGAACAGTTGCTACGAATAGTCGCGGTCACTGGGATGCCTGGGGCGGGCAAGTCCACGGCAGCACTGGCCCTGGCGGCAGAGGGCTGGACCCGCGTGGTCATGGGGGACGTCATCAGGGCAGAGACGAAGCGGAGGGGGCTCGAGCCCAACGCGAAGAACACGGGGGAGGTAATGAGGCTCCTGAGGAAGGAGAAGGGGGACGCTGCGGTCGCGGAGCTCTGCCTCGAGACCATTTCGACGCTGAAGGCTGAAAGGGTCGTGGTGGACGGGATCCGTTCGATGGCGGAGGTCGACGCTTTCAGGAATAAGGGGGGCGCGCTGCTGGTGGCGGTCCATGCCTCTCCGGCGAGGCGCTTCGAGCTGCTCAGAGAGAGGGGCAGGAGCGACGATCCCCTTACCCGGGACATGTTCAACCAGCGCGACCAGAGGGAGCTGGAGGTGGGGATTGGGAGGGCGATCGCCCTCGCGGACGAGACGGTGTCAAACCAGCACACCTCTCCGGAAAGGCTGGCATCAGAGATGGCGAAGGTAGTCAGTCGCTGGTTGAAAGATGGCTCAGCCTGACCTCCGCGCGAGGCTTACCCTGCAAGCCACAGTCTCTCCATCAGAGGACCCGGCAAAGGTGCTGAGCGCCCTCCGGAACATAGCAGGTGGGATAGAGGGGGATGTGACTGAGAGGGCTGGCTCCATGCGTCTCGTCACAAGTGACATCAGAGCCCTCGCCAATGTGCGGGACAAGCTGAGAGACAGGCACGTCCGGTCTGCGGCGAGGAGGCAACTCCTTCTGAACGCCTCCAGGGGCTCGACCCGGTTGCTGCTGAACCGGCAGGCGGCAGCCGCAGGGGTTGTTGCCGTCTGCGGGAGCCCGGCGGAGTCCCCCCTGGGTCCGATAGTCGCAATTCTGAAGTCAGAAAGGCTTCAGGATGTGATCGACTGGCTCGCGGCCTATACCGAAGGATAGTCGACGTCGAGGCTCAGCCCGTCCGCCGCTGCTACCGAGTTCGGGAAGATCTTCCTCGCCTCCCTGACCAGAGAGGAGGTTCTCGTATAGCGCGCGCTGAAGTGCGTCAATACGAGCTTCCTCGCCCGTGCCTTCGAAGCGAGGGAGGCAGCTTCAGTGCTGGTGCTGTGCTTCCTCTCTACCGCCTTGTCACGGTCCTTCTCGCTGAAGGTCGAATCGAAGATCAGCAGGTCGCATCCCGCGAAGAACCTGGCCAGGCCCCCCGAAGGCCGGGTGTCCCCTGAATATCCGATCTTCCTCCCAGGACGTGGCGGGCCAACGACCTCAGAAGGATCGACCTGCCTTCCGCCCACGGTGACCCTCCTCCCTTTCTGGAGGGAGGACCACAGCCTCCCCTCTGGAACACCGAGGGCCTTCGCCTTCTCGGGATGGAACACGCCTGGGCGTCTGTGCTCCTCGAGGACAAAAGAATAGGCCTCCACCGAGTGGGTCGCCCGTGCGGCCTTCACCCTGAAGCCTGGGGTCCTGATGACGGAACCGGGCCTCGCCCGGGAGAACTCCACGGGGAACGTGAGACCGATGTTGAGCAGATCAGAAGTCACCTCCAGCCACTTCTGGAGTTTCTGGGGACCCACAATCCTCAGCGGCCTTCTCCGCTGTGCGAGGCTCATCGTCTGGAGGAGCCCGAGGATCCCTGCGACGTGGTCTCCGTGCAGGTGTGTGATCAGGATGGTCATAGGGCCTCCTAGGCCCACTGATTCGGCCAGGGCTCCGCGCTGCACTCCTTCCCCGCAGTCCAAGATTACAACCTCCCCCTCACGTCTGACCGCGACCGCGGGGAGTGCCCTCTCGCTCGTGGGGACTGCGGCGCTCGTCCCGAGGAACGTCACAGAGAGCTTGACCGAGGCCTATCTCCTCCCCAGGACCGTGATCGTCCTCGTCAGGAGCTTATGAACGTGGAGGTGATGCTCTTCGAGAATGTGCAGCTCCCGGGATTCTGGAGCGGGGACTGTCTGAGGATGCATGACCACCAGGAGAGAGCCGCTTGACATCAGCGAAGCGACCCGGGCGACGAGGTCTTCCATCACGTCTTTGGGGGCGCGTCCCCTCGCACTGGAGGCCCGCCCATAGGGGATGTCAGTGGCCACGGCGTCGGCCCCCCGGATGGGGGTCATCCCGGCATCTGCCCGGATCACTCCCAGCCAATCCTGGCCGAAGTGCTTCATGTTCCGCAATGCCCCACGGACCATATTGTCAGCGATGTCCGCAGCCAACACCCTCGCCCCGATCACATGCGCTTCTATGGGTATGCTCCCTGTTCCGCAGAACGGGTCGAGGAACACCTCCCCCTCCCTGCATCTGGTGAGATTCACGAGTGCCCGCGAGAGCTTGGGGAAGATGGCGGCCGGGTGAAAGAAGGGCCGCTTCCTGGGTCTCCGCATGGACCAGCCCTGCTTCATCATCGTGGGAGCTGTGACAGCGAAGTACTCGTCATCTCCCCGGACGACGGTGAGCTCGTATTCTGGGTCATCAAGGTCGACGGTGACGTCCAATCCCTCCATGTAGGGCTCCGGGCTCGCGGCCCCTTGCCTCTCGCGGACGTCGATGCTCCTGAACCTCACCCGGTGCCCTTCGACGATGCCGGCCGCCTCCGCGCGGCTCTCGACCAGGCGCCCTACCCTCCTGGCGAAGGCGATTCTTGACCCCACTCGGAGTGGGTCCGCTCGGCTGTCTGCGATCAGAATCCGCCGGTGGGGAGATTCGAACTTCGAGTCCTGGTCGTAGGCAAGGAAGAGTGCTTTGGCCTCCGCTGAAGGGAGGGTCGTGCCTTCCCCGGATAGCAGGACCAGCGCCCTATTCTTCAAGAGTCCTTAGGTGGGACGCGATTGCGTCTGCGACGTCGACCTTGCTGAATTTCCCAGGGACGGTGTCGGTGCACACTATCGGCCCGACAGATGCGTCCTCGAGCTTCTGTATGGCGTCGCCGACGAAGAGGCCGTGGATGCAGACGGCCAGCGCCTTCCTCGCCCCCTGCCTCATTACGGCCTCCGCAGCCGCCCTCACGGTCCCCCCCGTGCTGATGATGTCGTCCACTATGACCACTTCTTTCCCCTCGACTTCCAGCTTGGACTCCTTCACGCTCACGTCTCCCGTCGTCCTGTCCCGCGTCTTGCTAAGCTGGAGGAACTTCGCGCCGTAGAGCTGGGCGAAGGCCTCGGTCCGCTTGGAGCTGCCGAAGTCCGGGGAGATCACCACAGGGTCCTTCAGGTCCAGCTTTTCCTTGGCGTAGTTCACTAGGCTCGGAATCGCAGACACGCTGTAAGTCGGGAAGGAGAAGAGGGCGAGGCCCTCGGCGGAGTGGATGTCCACCGTGACGAGCCTGCGGACCCCCATCGAACGCATCAGATGGGCGACGACCCCAAGGGTCACCCCTTCCCCAGGAAGGAACTCCTTGTCCTGCCTCGCGTAAGCAAGGTAGGGGACCACGGCCGTGACCTTGGCACCCTCTTCGCTCAGCTGGTGCGACGCAAGAAGCAGCTGGAAGAGGTGCTGGTCGACAGGCGCGTGCGTGGACTGGACCAGGAACACGCTCCTCCCCGATACCTTCTCGTTGAGCGTGAACCGCGACTCGCCGTCGGGAAAGACCTTGAACTCGGCGCCCAGCAGAGGTAGTCCGAGCTTCTCTGCCACGGACTGCCCCAGCTCCTCGGAAGCCGGGCCTACCATGACCAGCTTTTCGGGCACCTGTCGCTCAAGTTGGCTCCGCTCTCATCTCTATTTAACGAGTTGGCGGATTCTATCAGGGCCCGGAGGGGAGAAACCGTTAAGGACACGCGGGCCGGGCCTGGGAACCGAACAAGATTGGACCAGATCTGTCCTGAATGTCACGAGGGCGTCATGCTGTATGACTCTCCCACCAAGAGGTACGGGTGCAAGAAGTGCGGTGCTTTTCTTACAAGAGACCAGCTCTCAGACGCTAGGTTCAAAGCGAGGACTCCTGAGGAAGACGAAAGAAGAAAGCGTTCCAGGCAGCAGGCCGACTACCTCGAGTGGTGGCTGAGCGGCAACAAAGAGAAGTAGAACAATATCTCAGAGGTGGGCACCCGGTCGAGGCGCCTAGCGCCGGCGCTGCCTGAAGAAGATGCCGAGAACATTCCTGGTCCCGCCGCTCATGACCAGGGATCTGACCTCGGGTTCTGTGAACCACCCAGCCGCCGATGACTCGGAGTTCAAGAGGAGCCGTCCCCGTGTGGGTCTAGCCAGATAGTCGACGAGGACGTAGTGGTATTCCAGCCTGGACGACCGGTCGAGATGGAGGTCGGTCTGCACGTCCAGCAGTCCTTCGATCTTCACCCTGAGTCCGGTCTCCTCGAGAACCTCTCTGATAGCCGCTTCCTGTGTGCTCTCCCCGAGCTCGACCAGGCCCCCTGGGAGGGCCCACTTTCCCAGGTTGGGAGGGTTGTTCCGCTTCACGAGGAGGACTTTCCCCCCTCTGTGGACCACCGCCCCGGCGCCCACGAGGGGCCTGGAGGGGTACCTCCTGCTCGCAGACAACGGCGCGGCGAGGCTCGCACTCGTTTTAAGCCTGAGGAGGACGGCGTCCCGCCGTGGTCAGGGTCGAGATGCTTGCGGTCGGGAAGGAGCTGCTGATCGGGAGGACCCTGAACACCAACGCCCACTGGGCGGGAAAACGGCTCGCGAAGATGGGCTCGATGCTCAAGGAGGTGACCACGGTCGACGACGACCTGTCAGAGATTGCAGGAGCTTTCGACGCGATTTCGAGCAGGTCTCCCGACTTCCTCGTCGTCGTGGGAGGGCTCGGGCCGACGCCTGACGACATGACGCTAAAGGGGGTCGCGTCCGCTCTCGGGGTGCCGCTCAGGAAAAATGAAGAAGCCCTGAGGATGATGAAGAGACACTATGCGCGCAGGGGAATGGCCAACGTTGAACTGACCCCGGCAAGACTGAAGATGGCCCGGCTTCCAAATGGGGCCAGACCAGTGGTGAACGAGGCGGGGACCGCCCCGGGCGTCAGGCTGGTTGCAGGGAGGACAGTCGTGTACTGCCTGCCGGGAGTGCCGTCGGAGATGCGCGGCATCTTCAGAAGGTCTGTGGAGCCCGAGGTGAAGGCGAAGGTGGGAAAGCTGCACAGGAAGTACCTGACAATGAAGATTGAAGGGGTCCTCGAGTCAGCGCTCGCCCCTGTGATCGAAGAGGCCCTCAAGCGGCACCCCCGGGCGTACGTGAAGTCCCACCCGAGGGGGATAAGGGAAGGGATATCGAGGATTGAGGTCGACGTCGCCGTCGTAGGAGAGTCGAAGCAGGAGACGGCCGCGGAGGGGAAGGCCATAGCTGAGGAGATGAAGGCAGGAGTGACGAGGCTGGGAGGGGTCGTAAGGCCACCCGTTGGAGCGAGGTGACAGGAAAGTGGACCTGACCTTCGTCACAGGGACCGCTGGCTCTGGCAAGTCCCTTCTCACTTCAGCACTGAAGACCTGGTACGTGAACAGGGGAGAGGACGCGATCGCGGTCAACCTCGACCCCGGAGTCGCCGAGCTCCCCTACGAGCCCGAGGTGGACGTCAGAGACAGGATACAGCTGCAGGCTGTGATGGAGGAATACGGGCTGGGGCCCAACGGCGCCCTGATACTGGCCGCGGACCTGGTGGCCACGAAGGTGGGTGAGATACAGGAGGAGATCGACTCCTTCAAAGCGGAGAACGTGATCGTCGACACTCCGGGACAGATCGAGCTCTTCGCATACAGGGAAAGCGGGGAGTACATCGTCAGCGAGATGAAAGGGGACTCGAAGGTCCTCCTGTTCCTCGTCGACCCCCTGCTGGCGAGCACCCCTTCGAACTTCCTTTCGCTTGCGCTGCTCTCGGCCTCGGTGGGGCTGAGGCTGAACCTGCCGAAGATTACCGTCCTGACAAAGAGGGACATCGCCAGGGATGGGGTGAAACGGATAACGGAGTGGAGCAAGGACACGAAGGTCTTCGAGGATGCCCTGGCCGGGACCAAGAACGGGGAGCAGTACTCGCTCTACTCGGACCTCTTTCGGAGCGTCAGGAGGCTCTCCTTTGGGGCAGACCTCTACCCTGTGTCGTCGACGACGCAGGAAGGGATGATCGCGCTCGTCGGGGAATTGACCCGCATATCCAGGGGCGGAGAGGAGTTCACAGACTAGGCCCTGCGCAGGACGGCTTCCCAGCTGCCCTGCTCGTCGTAGGCATCAAGAATCTCGGTGCCAAGGGGCGGCAGGGATCTCCCTTCTGGCATGAGACTAGCTGACTCGCGAGAGGAATCCCTGGACCAGGGCTGAGAGTGCCCATGGCCTCTCAAGTGGCAGCATGTGCCCCGAGTCCTTGATGAAGTAGAGCTCGGAGTCGGGGATCGCGGCCGCGAGGTAGTGGGACCACTTCGGGGGGGTCATCCTGTCCTTGTCCCCGCACACCACCAGGGTCTTGGCCTCGACGCTGTGCAGGTCGTTCCGGACGTCGAATTCCTGGCAGGCGAGATAGTCGTTCAGGAAGACTGGGAGGTTGGAGATGGAGAGCGAGGCCCTCGCTTCTCTCCCGAGGCCCAGGTCGATCGAGCTGAAGCTCCACGGGGTGATGACCTTCTCTATCGCCCGCATCGGGTCGCCTTTCAGGCCCTGGATTATGTCTGGAGAGACCCCCAGCTTGGCTCCGGTGCTTACGAGGACGAGTCCACCGAGGTCTGTTGGGTATCTCAGGGCGTACGTCAAGGATACCGCCCCTCCCATGGAGTGGCCGCAGATCACCGGGTCCCCGAGCCCGCTCTTCTCGACGAACTCGTGGACGGCAGCCGCGTAGTCGCCCACGCTCTTGCAGGTGATCTCCCCGTCCGGATGCCCAGGGAGGTCCAGGGCAAGCGCCTTCGAACCTCCGGAAAGGTTCTCCATGGTCCTCTTCCAAAGGAGGCTGTTCCCCCCTGCCCCATGCACGAAGACCACGTCGTGGGGGGCGCCACGGACGGTCGAGCTCAACGTCTGCCGCCGGAGGGCGTCGCTGATTTAATTCTGACGTGCCGTTTCGGGGACAAGGATAAAACACGAGCCCGGGCCGCGTCGGCGGAACGGGTTTGGCCGCGCAGGCTGACGCTCTTAGGAGAATGATTGGCGGAAGGAAGATCTTGGTCGCGCCCGGGGTCTTCAGCCCGGCAGTCGCGAAGCTCGCAGAAAAGCTCGGGTTCAGGGCGCTCTACTTCTCGGGGGCCGGCTTCTCGAACCTCTTGGCCCTGCCGGACCTCGGCATGACCACCCTCTCCGAGGTGGCCCAGGCTGCCCGCCAGGTGGCATCCCAGGTCGGGGTACCGCTAATTGTGGACGCAGACACAGGGTTCGGGGAGGCGCTCAACGTGGCGCGGACGGTGAGTGAGATGAAGGCGGCGGGGGCAGCGGCCATACACGTCGAAGACCAGGTCCTGCCCAAGCGGTGCGGACACCTGCAGGGGAAGGAGCTGGTGAGCACGGAAGAGATGTTGAAGAAGCTGATATCCGCAAAGGACGCTGCGGGGAAGGACCTCTACTTGATCGCCAGGACGGATGCCAGAGCCGTCGAGGGGCTAGACGCGGCGGTAGAGAGGGCGAAGGCGTATTCCAGGGCAGGGGTCGACATGGTCTTCCCCGAGGCCCTGGAGAGCAGAGAGGAGTTCGCCGAGTTCAGGAAGAAGATCGGGCTTCCCCTGATGGCGAACATGACCGAGTTCGGCAAGACCCCGTACATGACGGCAAACGACTTCGAGGCCCTCGGGTACGACCTGGTGATCTTCCCGGTGACGGCCTTCCGAGCGATGATGAAGGCCGCAGAGAGGACCCTGACGGAGCTGAAGGAAAAGGGGACCCAGAAGGGGCTGCTGGGCTCGCTCATGACCAGGAAGGAGTTCTACGACCTGATCGACTACTACACTTACGAGAGGGCAGACAGGCGCGCCCTCGACGCTGCCAGACGGGTGGAGAGGAAGGCGAAATGAGCGAGGCCACCGGGCCGATCAGAGTTCCGAAGGGGCTCGCGGGAGTGTCCATAACCGACACAAGGATTTCAAAGAGCGAAAGCGACGGCTCGCTCGTCTACCGTGGGTATCCGATTTCCGAAATAGCAGCCAACGCCGGATTTGAGGAGACGGCCTACTTGGTCCTCAACGGGAGGCTGCCGACGAAGGGGGAGCTCGGTTCTTTCGCCAGAGGGCTCCGGGCCAGAACCAGGGTCGACGCCAAGCTTTTCGGAATAATGAGACAGCTGGGAAGGAGGGCGCACCCCATCGACGTGATCAGGACCTCGGTCTCGGCGCTGGGGAGCATCGACAGGGAGGAGAAGGCCGAAGGGAAGCAGATGTCCATCGAAGCGAAGATGTCAGTCCTCGCGGCCAACTGCTTCAGGGTTCCGAGGGGTGGGCGGCCGAGGAGGCCCAAGGAAGGACTCGGCTTCTCGGACAACCTTCTGCAGATGCTGACGGCTAGGAAGGCTGACGATTACGAGAGATGGGTGTTCGAGAGGGTCCTCATCTTCTACATGGAACACGACATGAACGCGTCGTCGTTCACCGTGAGGGTCGTGGCATCCACGCTTGCTGACCCCTACGCCGCAGCAGCAGCAGGCCTCGCGTCCCTCAAGGGCCCCCTTCACGGAGGCGCGAACGAGGCCGCGATGGAGATGCTTCTTGAAGTCAAGGACCCTGCGAAGGCGAAGAGCTTCCTCGAGGCGTCGTTCAAGGAGGGGAGGAAGATCATGGGCTTCGGCCACAGGGTCTACAAGCAGTTCGACCCCAGGGCGCAGCTCTGCAAGGAGTATCTCAAAGAGATGATCAACCGCAGGGGAGGGGACGACGCCCTCTACAGGCTCTGCGACGCGATAGAAGGAGGGATGTGGGAGGCGAAGAGGATCCCCGCGAACCTCGACTTCTACGCCGCCCCCATATTCTACCTGCTGGGCATAGAGGTGCCGCTATACACGCCGATCTTCGCTGCGAGCAGGGTCTTCGGATGGATGGCGCATTACAACGAGCAGGTGGAGGAGAACAAGCTGATCAGGCCTGACGCGTTGTACGTCGGGCCGTCTGGACTCAAGTACACCCCGATCGAAGAGAGGAACGGCTAGCGGGCCAGCTTCGCGGCTGCTTCCTCGACCGTCGCCTTCCCCTCGAGGACCTGCTTCGCTAGGGTCGCCGAGCGCGACTCTGACAACGCGGCGAGCCTCTCCATGGCCGCACCCCTCGCGGTCTCGACGATCATCCCCCGTATGCTCCTGAGCCTCAGCCCGTCGTCCCCGGCAAAGCCTGAACGGATCTTCTCGATGGCTTCTTGGAGCCCCTCGATCCCTTCCCCCGAGAGGGCTGAGGCCTTCAGGACAGGCGGGGAGCGCCTGCTCCCCCTGAAGAGGGAGAGGAGGCTGACGACCATGGTGTCCGCCCCCTCGAGGTCTGACTTGTTCACAACGTAGACGTCCCCTACCTCCATCAGCCCTGCCTTGGACACCTGGATTTCGTCCCCGAGCCCGGGCATGAGGACGACCAGGACGGCGTGCGAAACCCCAACCACTTCGATGTCCGACTGGCCTATCCCCACGGTCTCCAGCAGGATCACGTCGAACCCGGCCGCGTCCATTAGTCTGATGACTTGGGTGGTCGCCCTCGAAAGGCCCCCCGACCATCCCCTGGACGCCATGCTCCGGATGAACACCTGCCTGTCGTCGGCGTGCGCGGTCATGCGGATTCTGTCCCCCAGCAGGGCTCCCCCGGTAATCGGGCTCGTCGGGTCGACGGCTATCACGCCGACCTTCAGCCCTTTGATGCGGTAGGCTGCGATGAGCCTGTCCACCAGGGTGCTCTTGCCGGTCCCCGGAGGGCCTGTGATTCCTACGACGAAGGCGCGGCCTGGTACGCCCATCTGTCCGAGAAGCTCGGCCCCCGAAGACGGGTCGTTCTCCGCGAGGGTGATTCCCCTGGCGAGCGCCGCTCGGTCTCCCTTCTTGATCGCCGAGGCGAGGAGCCTGTGCTGCAATGCCGTATCGATGGCCGACCGCCCCCTTTTTTATTGGTTGAAGGCATCGTTTATCTCTAGGGGGAGCAAGTGTCCTTACGATGCTGAGGGGCGGCCGCGATCAGTACTGGAAGGGAAAGGCGAGGGAGATCGTCGAAAGGCGTGCGAGGGGAGGATCGCTCTACGACAGGAAGGCAATCGAGGGCATCCGGAAGGGGCTCAAGGAGTGGGAGGAGACGGTGTATAGAGAGTGGGACAAGGGGGCTCCGAAGTCGCGCGGGGACTATCAGACCGCCTCGGGCATACCTCTGAAGCCGCTCTACACACCCGCCGACGTGGCCAACGCCGACTATCCGGACCAGGGGTATCCCGGAGTGTTCCCCTACTTCAGAGGGGTGTATCCGAACATGTATCGGGGAAGGACCTGGACCATGAGGATGTTCTCAGGGTTCGGCACCCCAGAGGACACCAACAGGAGGTTGAAGCTCCTGCTGGAGCACGGCGAAACCGGGCTCAGCGTGGCCTTCGACATGCCGACGCTCTACGGATACGACTGCGACCATCAGAAGGCAAACGGGGAGGTCGGGCGGTGCGGTGTCAACGTGTCGTCGATGAGAGACATGGAGGTGATATTCGTCGGGATTCCCCTTGACAAGGTCAGCACTTCGATGACAATCAATGCGCCGGCCACCGTGCTTACCTGCATGTACGCGGGAGTGGCGAAGAGGCAGGGGGTCCCGTTGGCGAAGCTGAGGGGGACAGTCCAGGCCGACATGCTGAAGGAGTACATCGCCCAGAAGGAATGGGTCTACCCCCCGGAGGCCCACCTGAGGCTCGTGAGGGACCTCATGGTGTTCTGCACGAAGGAGATGCCGCTCTGGAACTACATCAGCATCAGCGGCTATCACATTCGCGAAGCGGGCTCGAGCGCGGCGCAGGAGCTCGCGTTCACCCTCGCAGACGGCTTCGGATATGTCGAGCTCGGCCTGGAGGCCGGCCTTAGGGTGGAGCAGTTCGCTCCGAGGCTCAGCTTCTTCTTCAACTCGACGATGGATTTCTTCGAGGAGATCGCGAAGTTCAGGGCCGCCAGGAGGATCTGGGCCAGGGTCCTGAGCGAGAAGTACGGAGTGAAGGACAAGCGGAGCCTGCTGATGCGGTTCCACACCCAGACTTCGGGCGCGTCCCTCACATGGCAGCAGCCGCTGAACAACGTTGTAAGGACGGCCATCGAGGCCTTGGCCGCAGTCCTGGGAGGGACCCAGTCGCTGCACACGAACTCTTACGACGAGGCCTGGGCGCTGCCCACTGAGCAGGCAGCGGAGCTGGCCCTGCGGACTCAGCAGATAATCGCCGAGGAGACCGGGGTGCCCAGCGTCACTGACCCCCTGGGGGGCTCCTACTACGTGGAGTGGCTGACGGAGCAGATGGAGGAGGAGGCGTTCAAGTACTTCGACAGGATCGAAGCGGCAGGCGGGCTCCTGAAGGCCATCAAGACGGGGTACCTGCAGAGGGAGATAGCCGAGAACTCCTACAGGCTGTCGAAGCGGGTCGAAGAAGGGAGGGACTCGGTCGTGGGGGTCAACAAGTATTCGAAGCCCGAAAAAGAACCCATCGAATTCCTGAAGATCGACTTCAAGGCCCAAAGGAAGCAGATCAGAAGGCTCGCAGGGGTGAAGCGGGAAAGGAGCGAACTCAAGGTGAAGGCCGCGCTGTCAAGGCTGGAGAGGGCGTTCGAAGACGACGACGCGAATTCGATCCACCCGATGCTCGACGCGGTCACCCAGTATGCCACGCTGGGCGAAGTGATAGACGTGGGAAGGAAGGTCTGGGGCAACTTCAAGGAGCCGATGCTCCTCTAGGCCACCGAAACGGCCGGTCTTCCCGGCTCCCCAACCAGCAAAGGTTTTGAAGGCGTCAGGCCAGCGGCCACCCAATGGCGAAGAAGTCAGCCGCCATTCAGAAGAGGATACGGATACTGGTCGCCAAGCCCGGGCTGGACGGGCACGACAGGGGGGTGCTCGTGCTGGCGAGGGCGTTCCGCGACGCGGGGATGGAGGTCATCTACAGCGGGCTCCTGCCGACCCCGGAGCAGGTGGCGCAGATGGCGATGGACGAGGACGTTGACGTGGTGGCTCTCTCCCTTCTAAACGGGGCCCATATGACGGCCTTCCCGAAGGTCAAGAAGCTGCTGGAGAAGTCGGGGGGGAAGGACATCGTCGTCGTAGGGGGAGGGATAATCCCCGATGAGGACAAGCCGAAGCTCCTCCGGTTGGGGATCACCGGGCTCTACGGGCCAGGGAGCTCATTCGAGGAGATAGTGGAACACGTAAGAGAGAGAGTGCGGAAGGAAAGGTGGAAGGTGTAGGGTAGGATGTTAGAGCAAGACGAATTCATGAACCTCTCGAAGATGAACTTCGACGTAACCGAGGAGCAGTCGATGATCCTCGAGCAGGTGGACAGGGCCTGCAGGGAGTTCCGCCCCATAGAAGACAAGTGCTATCTCGATCACAGGATAAACGATCAGGTCAGGCCGTTCTTTGCGAAGGCACACCTGCTCGGGCTTCCGGTCTCCAGGAAGTACGGAGACGGCCAGGGGGCAGACATGATGACCTACGCCCTCGCGGTCGAACGCATAGGCAGGGAAGGGACGGGCCTCCGGACTTTCTTCTCCGTACACATGGCCCTCGGCCAGATGACGATCCAGCACTGGGGGACCGAGGAGCAAAAGGCGAGGTTCCTCCCTCCAGCGACGAGGGGGGAAGCAGTGCTCGCGTTCGGCCTGACAGAGCCGAACGCCGGAAGCGACCCTGCGGCCCTGACCACATACTTCGAAGAGAAGGGCGGGAAGTACTACCTGACGGGCCAGAAGATGTGGATATCCCTCGGGTCGACCGCGAAGTACATCCTGGTCTTCGCATATCCGAAGGGGAAGAGGGAGGGCATGTGCGGCTTCGTGATGGACACTTCGACGCCGGGTTACAAGGCGGAGATCATCCCTCACAAGCTAGGGCTCCCCACAGCCGACACCTCGACGGTCTATCTTGACCGGGCGGAGGTCCCCAAGGAGAACTTGCTCGGTCCCCCAGGCAAAGGGATGTCTGTGGCGCTCTCAGGGCTGATGAACGGGAGGCTGAGCGTGGCGGCAGGCTGCGTGGGAGTGATCCAGGACTGCCTCGACGAGGCAGTGAGGTACGCCGGGGTCAGGTTCCAGCACGGCAAGCTGATCGGCAAGCACCAGCTGGTCCAGAGGCACATCGGGCTTATGTCAATGAACCTGGACGCAGCAAAGCTGCTGCTCCTGAAGGCGGCGTTCATCAAACAGAAGTATGAGGAGAACCCGAAGAACCGAGAGCTGATGGAAGCCACCGACCTTGCATGCACGAAGGCGAAGTACTTCGCGGCAAACGCTTCCTTCGACGCGGCGAACAGGGCCGTGCAGGTCTTTGGTGCCCAGGGGTACTCCCTGGAGAACAGGCCGGCCAGGCATCTGGCAGACACCAGGGTCACCATGATCTATGAAGGGGCGAACGAGATTCTGGAACAGAAGATGGCGCTGGGCTCGCTTGGGAAGAGCTTCGAAGCGTACTCCTAGACCCGCGACGCGGTGATACCTTGAGGAACTGGAGGCCTGCGGCAGCGGTGATGCTACTGGTTGTCATCTTCGTGGCTTCGTTCGCAACCTACGAGGTGTTCCTCGCGGGCTCGCCCGCCACGTGTCAGACCGCGGGCGGCGGGGGTTCAAGGGGCCAGGCCGGCGAGAACAGGTTCGGCGCGGTCACAGAGTACACCCTCCCCGGTCCCGACAGGTGGCCGAACGCGATAGCGGCTGCCCCTGACGGCTCTGTGTGGTTCGCCGAGCAGGGAGTCCCAGGCGTGGCGCACCTCTTCCCCGGCAACGGAACTGTCGTCGAGTTCGCCTGGCCGGGATACCCGAGTCCAAAGCCCCCTGACTGCTCGCCGTCTGTGAACGTCTCCGGGATCGCATTGTGGGACGGGAGGGTGTGGGCGGCTGATGAGTTCGGCAACAAGACCGTGGGCATCAACCCCGCCGACGGGTCGGCGGTCACCGTGGTGACCACTGGGAAGGCGCCTCTCCCATACTGGTTGGCCGTAGGCCCAGACGGAGACCTGTGGCTCACTTCGAACAACTTCGCAGGTCAGCCTGCGAGGCTCGGGAGGATACTTCCGAACCTGACTCTCGGAGTCGTGGACCTTGTAGGCCTGGGGAACGACCAGCCAATCCAGATCGACTTCGTCAACTCGACCTTTGCGCTCCTGGCGACTCTGGACCAGTCGGTGAACTCCACAACCAACGAGTGTACGTGCACCGGGCACATCTATTCCTTCGATCCCGGATCAGCAGGCGGGAGCATAACCCCCTTGATGGTCGGGGGGGGATACACCCTGAGGCTACCGACGAGCGTCACTTACTACAACGGCAGCGTCTGGGTGGCCGAGCACGGAGCGTCGAGCCTTGTCGGGTACGATTTCGCGACCAGGACGTGGACGAAGTATCCCACGTCGGTCGTCCCGTGGGCTCCCGTGACCCTCCCCCTGGTGGTCGACTCCGGCGGGGGGAGCGTCTGGTTCAACGAGCACTATGCGAACAAGATCGCGAGGTTCGACCCGGCTGCGGGGACCCTCACAGAATACAGCGAATCGAACCCCCCTCCCTCGGGGTACCAGGGGATCCAGAACGACCTTTCGATCGCCTCGACCCCTGCGGGGACATGGTTCACTTCGATGACTGGGAACTACATCGGCTTCGTGAATGGGACGATGAACCCCGGCTTCCGCATCTCCAACTACGACAACAGCAGGGCGACGTTGAAGGCTGGCCTCGGGGGGACGACGTTCAGGTTCGTGGTCTCAGGCGCCTGGACCTCGCAAATGGGCGTCAATGTGTCTGACTCCGAGAACCCGCAGTCCACGCCGGAGCTGATCCAGGTGGTTCCTGGAGTCAGTTCGATTCCCCCTGGCTCTTCGTTCATGTTTGGGGTGAGCGTGTCGGCCGAAGCGGCCGTCGTCCCCGGGACCTACACCGTGGCCGTCACGGTCTCGGAGGGGGGAGTCCAGCAGACTGCCTACCTGTTCATCACTGTGGAGAGCTAGGCGAGTCAGCCGAATAAGCTGCGGAGCAACAGGAAGAGCGCAGCGGTGAGGACGCAGGCCACGACCCCTTTCAGGATGGCCTCCATTCTCGCCGCGACGGGAGAGCCGCCTCCTCCTGGGTCTCGCTTGAGCGCCTTGTATGGCCTTGACGCGTTTATCTCGATGAAGGCGGTGAAGAATCCGAAGAGGCCAGCCGCGAGGGAGGACAGGGTGATAGCGTCGGTCTGGACGACATATCCAGCGAGCACAGGAAGGAACCCCCAGGAGGTCGCGAACCAGAAGTCGGTATGAAACCTCCCTTCGAATGGCTCCAGATTGTATGACACCAGAAAGAAGAGCTCGGCGAGCCCCACCGGGATCAGCAGGGGCGCTGCGAGAGCGTAGAAGAGCCCAATGGCGCAAGCGGGGACGAGGCCGACGGCAGCCAGGAGCGAGAGCTGCCTTCGGGAAAGGAAAGCCCCCCATGGCCTGTTCGGGCCCATCGCGTCCAGGGAGTGGGCAGAGACACCGACCGCGAGCAAGTAGACCAACGCCATACCTCCCATCCTGTCAAAGCGGACGGTCGGCGCGATCAGGGAGCCTATGAGGACATAGCTGGCGTTCATCAGCGAATATGGATAGAACGACAGGCCGACAAGGAGCCTGAATCTTCTCGGGCCGACCTTTGGGACGTACCATTCGTTCTCCCGGGTGTCCACAGCCTCGCTCAACCTGGGCGGCGAAGCCGCCGGGAACTAATGACCCTTTCCGGCGTTCGACCCCTCCGGCTGGGAAAATGGATATGACTGCGCCGGGGCGGTCAGGGCTCGGGGAGGAAGTATCCAAGGCACCTCTCAGAGGATTTTCAGGGGTCTAGCGGGCTCCTACGAGCTGTCCGTCGAACTCGCGACATTATTCCAGGACAGGCGATGGAAAAGCTGGGTCGCGGAGAGGACCGGAGCCACCGCAGGGCCTACACTGGACGTCGGCTGCGGGACCCTCCTGTATGAAAGCAGGGTCAAGGACCTGCGGCAGGTGTTCGTCGGGCTGGACCTTAGCCGGGAGATGATTCAGGTCGGGCGTTCCAAGGAGCTCGGGAACGTCGCGCTCGTGGTGAACGGGGATGCCGAGGCGCTCCCTTTCCCCGAAGGGGCATTCGGGTCAGTTGTCAGTTGCTACGTCGCGAAGTACGTCCGACTCCCCGCCTTCGCCGCTGAGCTGGCGCGAGTGACCAAGGAAGGGGGGACCGCAGCGCTGTACGACTTCGCGAAGCCCAGAGGGGTCTTGGCGCCGTTCCTCGAGCTCTACATCCAGGCCGGGCTACGGGGCGTCGGCTCCCTTCTCAAACTGGCGCGGCGGAGCTCGGCATACACCTACTCGAACCTCCCGGCTATCATCGAGGGGTCGACCTGGGATTGTGGCATCGTGAGGGCGATGGAGGGAGCAGGGTTTCAGACCCTCACCACCGACAGGCTCACCGGAGGCGTGGTCTTTGCGTATGCCGGGCGGAAGACGAAGAGCACTTAGATACCTGGGTCCCGCATCTGCACGGCGCGAACGCGATGAAGTGGGTTACACGCGAACATGCGAAGGTCGACAGGATAGCATGCCCTTGGCTGATTAGGAAATTCGTCGATCCCCAGGCGGAGTTCTTCTTCGTGCCCTCGGACAGGGTGATGGCGGTCGCGAAGGAGAAGGGAGCGATCGCCTTCGATGCGGCAGGGGCTGAACTGACTCATTACAAGGAGGGCGGCAAGGATTACGTCAGCTTCGACGCGATTATCAGGAAGCACGGCCTCAAGGACCCCGCGCTCCTTGAGATGGCGAAGATCGTACGGGGGGCGGACGCAAGGATACCAGACCCTCCTGCGGAGGCCGCGGGGCTCGAGGCGGCTGCATCGGGGTTCAGGGTCATCGCGAAGGATGACTCCGAGAACATGAAGATCCAGTTCCCGCTCTATGACGCTCTGTACGAATACTGTAGGGGCAGGCTGGCTGGGACCGTCAAGCTCGAGCATTCAAAGCCCGGAAGTTGACAGAGCCGGCCCCGCCCCGACCACGCCCGACCCCCCTGTACGTGGCGAAGGGACTGCGCGTCTTCGTCTCGGGCCTGCTGAGCATCACGCTCCCTTTCTACCTGGGTAGCATAGGATACGGGCGCGCCTTCCAGGGCCTGGTCCTTGTCGCAATCCTGGCAGGTAACATCCTCTCCAACGTGGCGGTGACGTACCTCGACGGGAGGTTTGGCAGAAGGCGCCTCCTCCAGGCCTTCAGCGCCCTGATCGTGGCGTCAGGGGCCACCTTGGCGCTCAGCGCTTCGGCCGGAGCGATCCTGCTCGCATGCCTGGTGGGGAACATCAGCAGCACGGGCACGGAAGCCGGGCCCTTCCAGTCGATCGAGGCGGGGACGCTCCCCGATCTCGTCCCTGCCGGAAAGAGCGTGAAGGCTTTCGGGAAGTATAACCTGGTCGGATACGCGGCTGCGGCCCTGGGGCAGCTCGCTTCGGCCGGCCCGGGAGCGCTAGGGAACAGCCAGGCGGCCTTCCAGACGGTCTTCGTAGTCTTCAGCGCCGTGGGGATGGCCCTCTTTGCCATCTACAGTCGCCTCGGGGTTCTGGACGCCGCGCGCTCGACCAGGCCCGGCCTGGCGAACCTGAGGCCGCAGGCGAAGGAGGACATCAAGCGGCTCTCCGCGCTCTTCTCCGTGGACGCCTTCGGGGGCGTCTTCGTCACCACCTACCTCCTTTCGATATGGTTCAACTCGACGTACGGCCTGCAGCTCGAGGAGCTCGGCACGGTCTTCTTCGTGGCCAGCGTCGCGGCAGCCGCGTCGACTTATGGCGCAGCGCTGATTGCCCTCAGGATAGGCAACCTGAGGACGATGGTTTACACCCATCTGGTCTCGAGCGGGCTCCTCGTTCTCATGGGCCTCGCAGGCTCGCTCGCCTTGGCTCTGCTTTTCCTGTTCCTGCGGCAGAGCTTCTCGCAGATGGACGTCCCCACGCGACAGGCCCTCATGGCGGAGATGTTCATCCGGGAGGAGAGGGTCCAGGCCTACGCGGTGACCAACACGGTGAGGAGCTCCGGGTCGTTCCTGGGAGGACCCGTAGCCGCAGCCATGCTGGGATCAGGGCTGGTGACCGCCATCCCGTTCGTCGGAGGAGGGACGAAGATAGCCTACGACCTGTTGACCTACTCCAGCTACCGCAGGCGATACCGCTAGGCCGCTACCGGAGCATCTCGACGACGGGATCGAACTCCCACCCACTGATGAACGAGGGCTCCCGTCTCTCGCTGAGCCCGTCGAGCATCCCCGCGGACCGGAGCTCGTTGACCACATTGGCGGAGAACGCGGGAGCACCGGTGGCCCCCGGGGAGTTGAAGTTCGCTACGTGCGCGGAACCCTCCCCCTTGAGGAGGAGGGCCTCAGGGACGAAGCCTGACGCGTCGACCACTGAACTCCGCACCCCGAAGACGGCCCGCCGGTTGAGCATCCCCTTCTCCAGCCCGGGCACGAATTCCTCGACCCTGCGGCACATCGCGGCCTTCGAAAGCGAACTCCGCCACTCCCCCGCAAGGAGGGAGAGGAAATCGCGGTTCATCAGCAGCCTCGCCTTTGGCGCCGCCGGGCGCCGCAGGAAACCCGCCATCTTGGTCAGTCCGACCCCCGAGTAGGTATAGGGCCCCGGGACCGCGACCGCGTTCGGTCCTATCTGCCTCGACCCGTCGGCCCGGACCACGAAGTGGGGGTCGAGGAACGGGTACTGGGGGAATTTGGGGGGCCTGTAGATGTTGGAGGCGACTCGCGAGGCGAAGGGCTCGTCGACGACCCAGTACTCGCCTCGGAAGTTCAGGGCCGCGTAGTTCCTCCCGAGGCCCAGGGCGTGGGCGATTTCAAGGGCCCCCCCTCCCGCCGCGTTGACGAGCAGGCGGCACTTCGCCGTGGTGCGACCGGCACCTGACTGCAGCTGCAGTTCTACGCCGTCTCCATTCCTCTTCACGGAGAGCACGCGCCTGCCCCCGCAGAACCTGACCCCCTTGGAAGCGACCAGATTGCACAGAAGCCGCGTGAACGACCCGAAATCGACCGACACGTCGGTCTTCGAGAGCAGCCCCGCCCTGCACCTCACCTCGGGCTCGAGTGAATGGACGCCTGCCCCGTCGAGCAGGTCGAGCTCGCCCTCGTCCATCCCGTTCTCAACCCCCCAGGCCCTGTACTTCTCGAGCGTCCCGACTTCGCGCTCCTCGACTGCGACGTTGATGGTCCCGACGGGTTTCCAGGGCAGATCGGCGTCCTTTGCCAGCTGCCCCCACATCCGGTGGGAGACCAACGAAGTCCTGGCGAACATCCTCTTCCTTCGGGGGTCCAAGTAGAACGGCCTGTGGACCACCCCGGTGTTGCGGGACGAAGTATGTACGCCGGCCGTGGATGCCTGGTCGATCAGGGCGATCCTGCAGTCATAGAGGCTGGAGATCCAGTAGGCGATTGTGACGCCCAGTACTCCGGCACCCACCACGATGATGTCGAAGTCAGACGGACGGTCCATCGTCACACCGGCCAGGAACGGGGGGTTTAGGCTGTTGTCCTAGATTCCCTTCAGGTAGCCGTTCGACTCCAGCCAGTTAGCGTGCGCCGTGATGTATCTCCAGATAATGTCCGCCTTGCTGTTGTCGAAGTCCCATGGAGCGACCAGGACTATGTCCCCCTCCCTAATCCACATCCTCCGCTTGAGCTTCCCTCTGATACGGGAGTTTCGAGTCACCCCGTCGGTGCACTTCACTATGACCTGGTCCCCGCCGGTCATCTTGACCGCCTTGCCGAGGATCTCGCCCTGCTGAGGCATCACAAGCTCTTTCAGGTTCGCCTCGCTGAGGACTTTGCGCTTACCCAATCAGTTTCGCACCACGCCGACCGCGGGCTGATATTAATGGTATCGCCTGAAATGCCTGGGGTTGCCGCGCCGTCTTTCCCTTCCATGTTGCCAGGGCCTCGGGCCCCTCGAAGAGATTGTTTGCCTGGGCGGAGCCCTCGCGTCTTCCTCTCTCAGAGGCTTGATGGGCGCCTTGGCGAGGGCCGCGATCCTTGCGAAGTCGGGGGACTCGTCCCTGCTCACGAAGGTGTATGAAGTGCCAATGTCCCCTGCCCTTGCCGTCCTTCCCACCCTGTGGAAGTACACGTTCGGGTCTTCGGGCACGTCGTAGTTGACGACGCAGTCGACCTGCCTGACGTCGATCCCCCTGCTGGCGACGTCGGTGGCTACGAGGACGTCGGCCTTCCCCGATCTGAACAGCCCCATGGAATGGTCCCGCTGGTTCTGGGTCAGGTCGCCGTGGAGCGAAACGACGCTGTGGAACCTGCGCTCCAGCTCCTTGGCGAGGCGGATGGTCCCGTACCTGGTCCTGCAGAACACCACTGCGCTCTTCCTGTTCTCCTTGGCGAGGACGTCGAGGAGCAGGTCGAGCTTCTGGTCCCGTTCCACCCTCGCGTAGTACTGGTCGAGCGTCTCGGCGGATGGCTCCCCCTCATCGACCATGACCCGGACCGGGTCATGCATGTACCTCTGCGCAAGCTGCATTATGGACCTCGGCATTGTCGCGGAGAAGAGGGCCGTCTGGCGTCCCGCAGGGGTCTCGGCGAGGATGTAGTCCACGTCCTCGATGAAGCCCATATCCAGCATGACGTCAGCCTCGTCCAAGACGACGAACCTGACCGAGTCGAGCCTCAGCGTCCGGCGCTTGATGTGGTCGATGGTCCTCCCCGGAGTCCCAACGACCAAGTGGGCGCCCCGCCTGAGCGCGTCAAGCTGGACCCCCATCGACTGGCCGCCATAGATGGTAACCACCCTGACGCTTGTATAGGCGGCGATCTTCTGGAGCTCGAGGGTTATCTGGACGGCGAGTTCCCGCGTCGGCGCAAGCACCAGCCCCTGTACCCGCGTGAGGCCTTCCTGGATCGACTGGACGAGCGGGATGCCGAAAGCGAGGGTCTTCCCTGAGCCCGCCTTTGCCTGGCCGATGAGGCTCTTCCCTTCAAGGAGCGGGCCTATGGCCTGAGCCTGGATGGGAAACGGCCTCCGGTATCCGGCGGACAGCACCCCCTTTCTGACCGAGGGATTCAGTTTGAACTCGTCGAAGCTGTCCATGAGACTTACCACTGGGATTGACCACTGCCGGAAGCGCTTCGTCTTCGGCCCGCGCATTCAGCAGAGGCTGGCCCGACCCGATACCCCTGCTATTTAAGACTGGGACGGCTCCAGTCTCTTGACTGCGCGTTTGGCGAGGGGCACCAGTAGTGGATAAGAAGCACCTCACGGGGGCCCAGACGCTGTGGAGGACCTATCCCTACGATCTCAGAACCTCCTGAGGGAGTGCCCCGCCTGCGGGGCCAAGACGAAGCTCTACCGCACCCCAAGGGGGCTCAGGTGCGCCGACTGCGTCAAGAAGCAGGATTCGGCAGGGCTGAGCTTCAGATAGACGTGCGCTCGCCAGCATGCAGGAACGCCGTCCCCTAAACCGGAACGCACGGCCAACCAGCAGTATGACGCGAAATCTTGCCATGCCTTCGCGCGGGGCCAAAGCTTGAGCTGTTCGAGGCAGTCTTCAGGAAGGAGTAGGCGCCCTGGCCGGGAACCCGCGTTTGAGTTTCGACTCCCTGTGTCATGCAGGGATGTCATGCCGTACTAGTCGAGGCAGTTCGTTATAAGCACAACGGAAGAAGTTGGCCAGGCCACAATATGGGCACCTATGACGGATGGAATCTACGACCAGCTGGCGCGAGACTTGGCCGCTAACTCATCCGTAGGCAGAGATGAGAGGAAGCCTTGACTTGCTGCTTGGCTTAAGCGAGTAGACCTCCTTGACTTCCAGTGCCCAAACCTTGTGGGGCCTGATGGCAAAGCCGAACTTCCTGAGCTGCTCATTCGCCCGTGCGACCAACTGTTGGTCACGGACCTCCTTGGCATCCCCTTTAAGCTGAAAGCCGCCCATGGTCTCCCTGTCCACCACGGCCGCTGTGACTTGCTTGTTGACCTTCAGATTAGCGTAGGTCTTGTTCTTGAATGCATCCGCGAAAAGTAGCTTTTCGTTCCCAAGGAAACCCAAGACGAATCTGGGAGAGATGTTCGGGACGCCCTTGCCGTTGACGCTGCCGATGAGTACGACACTGTCCGCTTTCAGAATGAGTCTCTTCGCCTCCTCCGGAATCTGAACCAAAGTGGACACTGGATCGAGGCCCTCACTAAAAACCTGCAGCCCGAGAGCTGCCTGTGACCAGCGCGGTGGCGAGTCTCCTTCAGTGAACCTTCGCAAGAACAGAGGTAAGTCTTGAGATGCGGGTTTCCTCAAGCCTGTCCACCGCGCTTACTATCTCCTTCCCAAGTGAAATTGAAACGTGTGATCGGGCTAGCATCTCGAATTTCTTCACCACAGACTCCCACGTCATGGGGCGTGTGAAGAAGCCCTCATAGTCGCTCGTCTTTTCTTCGACGACCTTGCCGCCATTCAGTTCGATTGATATTGAGCATGGCATGGCTTCAGGAAAGGCGCCACTGAACTCGCGGTCTGGAACGACGATTACCCTTCTAAGCAGACCCTGGACGTCATCTTTGGTGATCCTGTCAGGCCTGTATTGTTCGGGGGTAACCTTTCCGTCCAGAAGGGCCACTGCAAGTATGTAGGGAAGGCTGTGGTCTGCTTCTTCCTTGGTGCCGACATTGACCTTTGCGCCCTCCTCGCCTCCCCCGATGATGTTGTAAGCCACATCGAAGATTCTCACGTTCACTCCCTTCACCGTTTCAGGCTTGATGGCGAATTTCTTTCGCATCCTCAGGGTACACTCGATTGCTGACTGTGAATGCATCTCGGCGTTGTACTTCTTGAGTATGGTCCTGGTGACTGCCTCTAGGTTCTCCTTCTTCCAGTCGAGTTCGAAGGGTCCGGAGATTGTGTCGATGAACCCCTTGTTCCCCTCGAAGACCTCAGGAGGGCCTGTGATTCCGGCCCTCGCGAGTAATGTCGCCTGAAGGGCGCCGAAGGAAGTGAATGGATATGCCAGCCCCTTCCAGTTGGACAGCTTCCCCGTCCTGGTCACCCGAAGCGCGTTCAGGGCGGTACCGCTGATGGCGATCGCGTTCGCAGTCTCGGCCTTATCCAGCCCCATGGCCTTCGACGCTCCTGCTGCGACCGCGTACGAGCCTTGCGTGGTGTGATCGAAACCCCTCCGCCTTACGGGCGCCACGTCGCTGAGCCTGCACTGGACCTGGTAGGCGACGGCGAGCGCTGTCAGGAAGTCCTTCCCGCTTCCGCCGACATACTCCGAGCCGCTCATTATCGGAGCGATGTTGTCGCTGGGGTGGCAGGTCTCTCCTTTCGCGAGGTAGCTGTCGTTGAAGTCGAGGTAGCGGACGAGGGCACCGTTGCAAAATGCTGCCCTGTCCGGGGCTACCCTCCCACTTCCTATGAGAGTGCAGCCTCCCCCCTTATCCAATGCTCGCTCAAGACGCAGTATCTTCTGCACCGGAGGCCCATCTAGGGCGCCTAAAGCGCACCCGAGCCCGTCGAGGACCCTGATTTTCAGCTGCCGAATCGCGTTCTCTGAGAGATCGCCAAACGAGGAATCGCACACGAATTCAGCAAGTTCTTCGACGGCGGTCATTTCAGGACCCCTGCCGGGAATGGGTCTCCCGACGCCTCCCTTCCTCCTTTCCAAGAGGATAGGCGATTCTGGATCCGTCGACCTTTGCGAACGGTGTCAATGCATGAAGCCTTCCGGATTTCTTGCTCGAAATGTGGATGGTGCGTATCCCTCTTGCAGTCAAGGCGTCGGCTACGAGGGAGCGATGGCATCTGTAGGGGTTCCCCTCGGCGCACATGATTGCCACATTGCGCTCTCCGCCCAGGCGAACAAGCTCGTCGAGCCCCTTCGCGAATCCTTCGGTCAACATGTAGTCTGCGAAGCCCCTGAAGCTCTCGTTTCTCCAGCCCGTGTTGGGAGAGTCCCTCAAAGGTTGCCTCAGTCCTCCAAGGTCCTTCAGGTGCACGTATTCCATCCCAGCTTCCTTGAGTGAAATCTTCAGTGAATCTGAGTTGAACTGAGGGTTATGCCTGGACTTCGGGATTGTGCGAATGTCGACCAAGAGGTCGACGGAATGCGCTCTGAGTATGTCCAGAAATGCCTCGATCGAACGGGTAGAGTGTCCGATGGCATAGACCGTCTCGGCCTTCGATTCTTTACGTGTTCGCCTTCGCTGTTCGGCCACGGTCATGATGTTCCCGTGCGGTCTCTCAGCTACCTTTGGCGAAGGATCTCAGCGTTCTCGATTCGTCGGAGAGAACCGAAGGGTCGGCAAAGTCCTTGCCACCTCCAACCAGAACTTTCGCATGTTCTATTTCACTCCAGTTGGCGTTCACTGACAAAATCCCTTCCAGGGCTGCCCCGTTGAAGTAGAACTGGATGAACCCCTTCTTCGGATCAAGCTGACCTCTCCTGACGATCCTCGTGTGTTGTGAAAGGTCGCCGAAGGCGTTTATCTCGAGGTCGAACTGATTGGAGAAGAAGTAGGGGAGCTCACCGAAGGTCTTCGCCTTGCCTGCCATATTCATCCCCGCAACGGCCCCTTGTTTCTGGGCTACATCGACGTGCTCCACCCGAAGGTAACGCTTGAAGATTGGGCTGTAGAATCTCGCCACATCACCCGCGGCATACACATCGTCAGCGCTCGCCTTCAGGTGCTCGTCAACAACAATCCCCCTGTCGACCTTGAGACCCGCCCTTTCGGCCAGTCCTGTGTTTGGGATTATCCCGATCCCCACGGCCACGAAGTCCGTGGGTATGACATCGCCCCCCTCCAACTCGACGCCCTCCACCCGTCCAACCTTCCCTCCGTAGCCAG
>JAFMAU010000026.1 GCA_029784825.1 Nitrososphaerota archaeon
GATGAGGTCTACTCTAGGATCCATCTCGTCGGGAGAGTAAATCAAGTGGAACTCATCGATCATCATTTGATTAATTCCATCCTCTACACTCTGCCATCCTAATATCATACACTCGGCGAATCTACGTTTCCTCATAAGAAATGGGATCCAGGCCCCGTGATCCACCGGGCCTGGCACTTCGTCACTCAACAACTCCGTCGTGGGGTTAAGGGTCGGTATAAGGTATGGGGCATCCCCAAGGTTAGGACCATACCTCAGAAGTGAATTACGCTCGAAGGCGCTTGGATGTGTATCTTTCTTCCACAGACGTGTAGGTTCTTCGTCTTGGTTGGACTAGGGGCCTTCTGGGTATCACTTGGAACCTCTTAGGAGTTGTCGGTTGTCTGACCTTGGCTGGTTCTCCTATTGTCCCTTCAATGGAGATCCAGAAGAGACCGCAGTTCACGCCCGCGGCCACTTTTGTCGACACTTTCGCTTATGCACCCCCAAGACGTAATAGCTAAGACTCGTTATTGAGGGTTTCATCGCGGTTCAAAGGGGCATTTAACCGAAATGAACTCGCGCGAATCCGGGCCAGACGGGAATCGAACTTGGATTGCTGGCGAAGCAGGATACGCGACGAGAGAAATGGGGGAAAGGTATTCGTTACACTTCTGTAACGGGCCCCACCGGGCCCGGGATGAATTAGCTCAGAATGGACTCCGTCTGGCTGGAATAGCTGATTTCTGGCGATTCCAAGATGCGGCTCTGCGGCCTAGCCGGTATTCACATTCAGGTAGGTTCCTGTCTGGTTGGCGAACCACTGTAGTTCCAGTCGGTTGTTGACCTCTGCAACGGACGGCGAGGGAAGGGACCCCGATGCAGGGGCAGGCGGCGCCCATCTGAATATTACGCTCTGGTTCCCAAAGCTCCTGCTGGAGACATTGAGGACGAGGCTGAACGCACTCTGGAGCGTTGGTGTTCCTCCATACCCAGTGCCGTTGTATTCCATGTAGAAGGTGAAGTTGCCAACGGTGAACTGCTTGGGCATGGTGCGATAGAGGAGTATGGTGCCCGCGGGGAAGCTGGCCGGAGGTGCGTGCGGACAGTATTCTGATTGTGATGCGCCTGGAGCCAATCCTCCGCACAGCTGTTGAATTATGCTCGTCTGCGCGGCAATGTCGTTGTTGTCACTGGCGAGTGAGGCATTGAGAGCTGATATTTGATTCGACATAGAGGTGTAGTTGTAGGCAAGAGTTACGGCAAGCGCAGTTATGATGAAGAGGAGTATCACAGTGGATGCCCCAATCGCCCTTCTCGAAGCCGTGACGTTACTGACATTCATTTCCGGAACCGCAATGCCTGCGAGGGATTTACGCCTACTTACCAGAACGGCCCAGCCTATCCCAGGCCCCATTCCAGCAACTACTTGCCAAGCCCGACCAGTCCTTTCTCTGATACCAGCCTGTCCTCCACATCCTTGAGGCGATTCAAGGCGATCAGGCGGTCCTCATACTCGTCCAGATTCACAGGACACTTGACGATGACGTAGCTGTTAACAGTTTCTCGAGTAGTCATGCGAGAGCCGGGCAGGTGTCTGAGGGCCCATACATGTGCCGGAGTCCCGGCCAGGATGCCTCCTCCTGATCTGGGCTAAAGCCTGCCTATTTCTTCAAGGAACCGACGGTGGCGCTTCAGGATGTCGTCTAGGTTCGCCGACCAAACATCCTCGTCAATGGTGCCGCTTCGGCCCTTTCCCGCCATTTCCCTTCAGCCAAGAGGCCACGTCCGCTTTCTTATGTGTTCCGCTGCGGATGCCTTTGACTACCTCAACATCGTATGTGTTGGCAGCCTGGAAGCCGTTCGATTCCAGGAAATTGGCTGCGGCAGCGTAGGCGGTCCTTCTGTTCCCGCTTTCGAAGGGGTGTCCCTTGACGATGCCGATCAACAGGACGGCTGCCTTCTCGTATATGTCGCCAGCCTCGGACTCGACTTCTTCCAGGACTTTCGCTATCTTCCCCCGGCCGACTTCGCCCATTAGTATTCCGTGTCGGTCGGCTTTGTGAACCCGGATCGTCTGGAGGATGCGTCGATTTGTCTCGACTATTTCATCCAGGGTCGGGTAAGAGATCTCTGACACTTCTTGAGGTTGCGGGGCCGGGTCTTAAGAAGAATCGCCGTGATGCCGAAATAGTCATGGACAGGGATATCTCCTTCAACGATGAACACTCTTTAGCGCGGTCGAGTCTCCTCTTGGCTGATCCGCATGAGCGCCAGGCCAGGTTGAGATTCGAACCCATAATGGGTCGGGGCCCCTCCGGGCCCGGGTTGTAATAGCTCAGAATGGACTCCGTTTGGATGTCAGAGTATGATTCAAGCTATTTGTAGAAAGGCGTTCTCGGGCCATTTGACACCACAAGCAAGGTTTAGTATGGTTTCTGCACGGTTCGAACTAGACCATCTCGGCAAGAAGAACGCGGGATTATCCATCGGCCAAGGCACGTTTAAGACACCGCTGGGAGGTCAGCGAAATGTCTCAAGAGGCGACAGAGAGGACTGTCAAACACCCAATCTAGAATCAACAGGATTATCCAAAGCAACTACCTTGCAAAATGGACGGTAATCGGCCTCTTCATTGGGGTGATCGCAGGGATTGGCGCTATCATCTTCTACGTGCTGATCCAATTCGTGACGAACTCCATGCTAGGCGGGATTACCGGATTCTACCCGCCCAACCCGGCTGGAGAGTCAGCCTCAATTCTTGGCACAAGTCCGAATTTCTGGCTCATCCCGTTGTCGACCGCCATCGGCGGCCTGGCCACAGGGATCATCGTCTACAGGTTCGCCCCTGAGGCAGAGGGTCACGGAACGGACGAGGCGATTGCAGCCTTCCATCGCAAGGACGGCAAGATAAGGCGGAGGATCCCCATCGTCAAGGCGATTGCATCAGCGTTCACCATTGGCTCTGGGGGAAGCGGAGGGAGAGAGGGGCCGACGGCGCAGATAGCGGCTGGATTCGGTTCGTTCGTGGGGGATACTCTGAAGCTGGCCGTGAAGGACAGGAGGATCGCTGTCGCCGTCGGGATAGGAGCCGGAATCGGTTCGATATTCAAGTCCCCGTTCGGCGGCGCAATGCTCAGCGGGGAGATACTGTACAGCGGGGGAGACTTCGAGACCGAGGCGCTGATACCGGCGTTCATCGCCTCGCCAATAGGATATGTAATCTTCGCCTCCTTCACGGGGTTCACGCCGATCTTCGGGAACTCGGTTTCGTATTCATTCACTCATCCGGCCAACCTGCTCTTCTATGCACTGTTGGGCCTTGCCTGCGGAATCGTTGGACGGGCGTACACCATGACTTTCTATTCGGTAAGGCGTCTCTTCGCAGCTCTGAAACTTCCAAGGTATGCCAAGCCTGTCATTGGCCTGACGATATCGGGCGTAATCGGGGTATTCTTCCCTGAGGTCCTGGGTCTCGGTTACGGCTTCCTCCAATATCTGATGAACGGCCAGACCAGCCTGGTCGGGATTAACTTCGTCTCAGCACCTATCCTTGTCGTGCTCCTGCTGGTTGTCCTCTTCAAAATCATAGCCACTTCATTCACCGTTGGCTCGGGTGGGAGCGCCGGAGTGTTCGCCCCTTCATTGGTCATCGGCGGATTCGTCGGTGCGTCATTCTGGGTCGCGCTGAACACAGCGCTTCCCGGAGTGATTCCCATCCCGGCGCCGTTGGTAATAGTCGGAATGGTGGCCTTGTTCGGCGGGGTAGGTCGGGTACCCATTGCAGTGATTCTGATGGTGAGCGAGATGACCGGAACCCTCTCTCTTCTGGCCCCTTCAATGGTGGCCGTTGTAGTCTCTTACTTTGTGGTGGGGCCGAAATACACCATATATCGGAGCCAGGTTTCGAAACGATCCGACTCTCCGGCCCACAGGGGAGAATACAACGTCCCACTGCTGACGAAGTTATTCGTCTCGGACGCGATGAACCATGCCGTGGCGACGTTCACTCCCGATGACGTGGTGTCGGCTGCCTACCAAGCCATGCTTGACAAGGGCTTCCGAGGAATCCCCATCGTTCAAGATGAAAAGACCGTCGGGATCGTGACCATGAGCGACCTTCTACGGGTTCCCCGCGAGCAGATGGCCTCGACGCCAATCAAATCGGTTATGACCACCAACCTCTTGGTTGTCTACCCCGACGAGTCGCTACTGGTTGCCCTTGACAGGATGACAAACCATGGCGTCGGCCGCCTCCCGGTCGTTTCGAGGGAGACGGGCAGGTTGTCTGGGATCATCACCCGCACTGATGTGATCAAGGCCTACAATAGGGCGGTCGAACTGCTCTCCAGGTCTGAGTCCACTTGAGCCGAGCCCGTTAATCACTGTGTGCAAATTGTCGAACGGCTCACCACCGAAGCGTTTTACCGGTCTTTGGGAGTAGGACTAGCTAGAATTTTCCAAATGACGCGTTTCCGAGGCGCATTCACTGGTGGTCCTTGTGAACCACTCCTCAGAAGCGTGATCATGACCATAATGACAAGCCCAGCGAAGAAAACCAAGGCACCAATAACTAGAGTTAGCTGGGCACTAAACTCCCCCTGTCCATACCCCCATGCCGATATCCCGACGCCTATGAACATAAGAACAACCCCTGCTAGCAGTAGGCGAAGACTCAAGGGTCGTACCCTCAGCGACCCAGGGTCCAACCAACCCTAAAAAGTCCCCCCCGGGGTAGAGGAATACTTTTGAACGACGCCCCTGATGGAGAGTTCAACCTGTGCTTCCTTGGCTGAATTGGGGTGCCACGGTCAGTGACGTCCATTAACCAACATGTGCATGGTGTCGAACGGATTCGGTCCTATTATGGGTCCGGACCCCACCACTAATGACCTGATTGCAACTTACACAATTATCGCTTCGGACAGCCCCTCGAAATGCTTGTCCCCTGTAACCACCTTGGCGGAGGCAATCCTGGCTGTTGCCAAGATAATCGAGTCAGCCATCCCCCAATTCTTGACTGTCGACTTTCGTTCGTGGTTCAACTCTCCCGCAAGCAGCGCAATCTGCCGATCGACGCTCGCAACCGAGGTCTTAGACGTCATGAAGGCGACGTCTTCCTCGAATGTTCGCCACTTTTCCCTCAGATACTTTTCCTTCAACTCCGCGAGGCTCACAACCGAGGTGGCTGCCGTTTCGCCTTCGACGAACCGGCGAGCCCTCCTTCCCGATTCAGTTCCTCGGAAATACTCGATCCAGGCATAGGAGTCTATCACGTACTCATAACTCATGAAGCTCACTTTCCTCCTTTGGACTGAATGGAGTCATCTTCGGATGCGCGCCGAACATGGTTTCCGGGATGTTCTCGGCCTTGTTGATGAGATGCCGTAGAGTCTCGTCCATGCTCCTTGCGTGGTACTTCTTCTTGAGCTCCTCCAAGACCTTCGCTGTGTTTCTCTTCACTTCCACCGTGGTGGACATAGCTATGGACTATGGGCCATAGCTATTAAGGGTTGCTACCAATTTGCTCGAGCCGTGGGTGCTCCCCGAAAGTGGGATCGACAATGAACTTGAGAAAAGGGCAGACTGGATTGAGATTCGAACCCATTATGGGTCCGGACCCCACCAGGCCTGTGTTGTAATAGCTCAGAATGGACTCCGATTGACTAGGATAGCTTGATTCAGGCGAATCTTCAGTGCGTCCATGTTCGGATAAGTGAAGTGGCGGGACGGCCTTGTGCTGGTCCTAATCTGAAAGAGCATCGGACTGGTTGTTTGCTAGGCCACGCTAAAGTAGAGCAACACTAAATTGCCCCACTCATCTCCGGTCATTACCGTATACGTCCCTGAGCCGAACTCATGGAAAGTCATTGCCGGAAATCCGGGAGACGGGATCGCGTACCCCGTCCAGTAACCATCGAAGGTAATTGTCGTGTTCATCTGGACCTTGAAGGTCGGCGCAGATGGAGTCGAAATGAGGACGGCCAAAGCCGCGTCGCTCTGTGGCGCGAACTCATAGTATTGTATGGTAGGTGCCACTGGGCAACCTCCTGCTACCGGTTTGGAGGGGGCGAGGTAGGTTCCAGTTGAGATGTTTCGGGCAGAATAGTATCCCTGAAAGACTGCTACGCCGAAGGGATACTCCCAGCTTGCGCATCCAGCACTCACCGAGAGTCCTTTCACGGGCCAGCGATTTGTGGAGTTGACAGGATTCAACGCCGACAGCGTGTTGGACAGGCTCGCGTTCACGGCTACATACTCGCCTGGCTGGAGCTCCGTCGAGTTCAGCGCGAGGCTCAAGCGTAGGCCCTGCGGGGTGACGGCTGAAGCCGTGGCTCCAGATACTTCGAAGTACTCCAGCTCCTGCTGGCCCCAGGCGTCTTCGATCAAGACGGTGTAGATGCCCGGAGAGAATACCTGGAATGCGTAGTTCGTACGTCCGTCCGACAGTTGGCCGTCGGGGGTCCAGTAACCGCTGAGGACATCGGTGTAGTTGACCGGATGTGTGAAATTCCCGATGATAGAGGAGTCGTGAACGAGATTGCTGTCGGGGAGGAAGGTCAGGGTGCTATTGTAGGAGCGAAAACATGGAGGTATAATCGATACGTTATGAAGCAATAGAGCCGTTCCACTTGAAAGAGTCGAGTAGGTGTAATCGCCCATGTAGACTTTGTATGATGTCGGGAGCGTTCCGCAGGGAGCGCCGACGAGTAGGATCCTGAACTGAACCGGCAACGGGTTGAACACCTCGGCTCCGATTGTTATGCTCTGACCCTCGGCGATTGCGTGAGGAGAGACTATGGGGATCAGCTCGAGGTTCGGATTCGCGACCAAGGTGGTAGTGTGAGTCGAGACATAGCTCGGAGCGTGCTCTGCTGCGTTACCAACCAGATACCCCACTCCTGCGCCGACGAGAATGCCAACCACGGCCACCACAGCGACGACCTCCCCGCGCATTGAAACCGCAGAGTTGACGGCGTTTCGGCTCATAAGACTAGTTACCAGAACGGCACAGCTGCCTTGATAGGGCGGGCGGGCTACTCCAATCACTCTAGTGCTTGGAGCGCACCAGCTGCGCCTTGATCTCCTTCCTAACGGTGGGCGGAAGGAGGAGTTCGATCCCCAGGACCTTCTTCTTGGAGTCGAGGTCCACTACCATGTTGTCGGCCAGGGGCTCGCTTGAAGATACCCTGCCATTCTTCAGCCTCAGGTAAAGCGCGTCGGCGTCCTTGTCAAACTCGAGTGAAGCCAAACCTCTTTGCCCCTTCCCTAGAAGAGGTGCAGTCCGTCCTGTGTGAACTGTTCGAAGTGCCTGGAGTCGAGAGTCGAGAGCCTGGCCGACCTGTTGATGGCCACCGCCGCTATCATGGTGTCGATTCTGCGGACTGGCTTGCCCCTTTTCTCCGCCGTCAACTCGAGGCGTGACGATACTTCTGCGTCCTCCTTCTCGTATGGGAGCACCCGCAACCTTCCGATCTTCTCTACGGACTTGGTGTATTTCTTCAGGCCATAGAGGAGCTCGTGCATGTTGATGGAGGTTGTGCCTACGTCCTCACCGGCCTCGCTAAGCGCCTTTAGCAGGCGGTCCCCCTCGGAAGACTCTTTGTCGAGAATTTCGATTAAAACGTTCGTGTCGAGTAGGATCATGCCCTCTTCTCTTCCCTGCGGGCTGAAATCTCGGACAGCAGCTTTCGCTTGTCGGCGAAGGTCAGTTTCCCACGCATCCTCTTCAACACCTCGACCGAACTCCCCTGCTCGACAAGCCTTACGAAAAGGTCACTGAAGCTCTCGTCCGGGTCTTTCACCGCGACTAGTTTCTCGTAGACATCGTCTTTTATCGTCAGTGTCTTGGTCATGAAGCCTATGTGTTTAAACATACATATAAACATGGCATGCATCATTCCGAGATTCGAACCCATATAGGTTCGGACCCCACCGGGCCTGGGTTGTAAGAGCTCAGAGTAGACTCTGATTGGCTATCATAGCATGATTAGAGCCGTTTACAGCTGGTGGTTCTCGGGACGCTCGAACCCACAGGCAAAGACTCAGAGGCCCCGTCGCCTCATTAGTAAGTATGAGAACACGACAGCAGCAATGGAAACCCCCACTGGAAGAAGCTGAAGTGGGAACTCGGGGATTCCCCCACCCCCCTGTGATGTCAAGGATGAAGTGGTGGAGCTGGCACTAGTTGTTGCACCGCTCGCCGTCGAAACGGACGTTGTTGTGGAGATGCCCGCCGTCTGCAGGGCGTAGGTCGCCGACATTGTCAGATTCGAGTATAGTTCGACCGTCCTTGCCGGGTTTGCCTGGCGCAGGGGGACCCATACTGTGGATTCCGCCTCGAACAAGCGCCCCAGAAGCGTTCCTGACGGCCGGCAAACGGCCCCCCTCCCCGAGGGTGCTAACGCTTTTAGCGAAGCGATGCCGCTCGCAAACCGCATGTCCCAGGGTCCGAGGGGGATCCCGATATTCATCTTCGCGCCTTCGAGGAACGTGTTCAGGATAACCTCTGTCCACAAGAACGTGCCCGGGTCTCTATTGGAGCTGCTCACGGAGATTTCGAAGTCAAAGCTGAACATATTGAGCGTGACCACGTCCGCCATTCCAGATGCCGAGTCGGCAACGCTGACCCTTGTCGTGGAGGCTTCGCCCGACGTGACCTTGCGTGATGTAAAGTCAAAGCTCAGGCCCTCGGCCCTGGTGCCGAGCATAGAAGTGGAGCCGGCGCACAGTGGGCTGGTGGTGGAAGACGGCCACTTCCCCATCATCATGAGCGGGGGAGAAAGACTGCTGCTGATGAGAGCGGACCTCTTCGTGCCGATGACTGCATCGCTGAAGAAGACGTTCGGGACAGGAGGCGACGTGATACTCTATCAAATGGGGTATTCCTACGGAGAGACCGCGATGCAGAAGTTCATCGCTCTGATGGGGAGAGACTATGTTCAGGAGAACTTCAGAGAACTCGGAAAGGTCTATACCGCCCTGGGGTGGTGTAAGCCTACGTTGACCAAGCTGAGCCCAGAGCAGGGAGAGGTCGAGGTTGAGATGGAGGACAGCTTCGAGTGCTCAGGTCAGAGGTCGATGGTGCGGGGAAGCCAGTTTCTGCGGGGCCACATGACCGCTGTGATGGATGTCGCGTGGAGAAAGGAGTTCTCAAGCGAGGAGACAGAGTGCATCTCAAGGGGGGACGGTCGATGCAAGTTCGAATTCAGGGCGAAGTAGAGTCGACCAGGGGACTGCGGGCCGGGCGCGAGGCTCCTAGTCGCGATCGCTGCCCCGCAGAGATCCGACGCACACGCCGGAGATCTGCATGCCCCTCGAGAATCTTCTCAAGCTTGAGAATCGGCTCGTGAACTTAAACGGAGCTCGTCGGCGGCGGGAAAGGAAATGGCCCGAAGACCGTTAGAGCACATCTTGGTAGCATACGACGGTTCCGAGAATGCACTGAGGGCCTGCGAGGTCGCGTCGGTCCTTGCAAGCCGCTTCGGTTCCAAGGTCAGCCTGTTGTATGTCATCCCGACCCTGAGCATCTACACCGCACCCATGGCCGACCAATACTACGCGTTCCAGCGGGGAGCGGCGGAGTCGGCGGTAAGAGAGTGCCAGGGGGTCTTCGACCGCCACGGCGTGACGGCTACCGTCGATATCGTCCCGGCTCGTTGGTCCATCGTGGAGACGATTTTGAGCTATGCACTTGACAGGGGCGCGAGCCTCATAGTCGTCGGGGCCAGGGGAACGGGAGGCTTCGAGAAGTTGCTCGTCGGGGGCGTCGCCAGCGGCGTCGTCGCCCACGCCCACTGCCCGGTGCTCGTCGTCAAGTGAGCTTCTGCACGGGCCGGCCCCAACCGCGTTTTCATTTGTGGGAAGCGTATCACCGCCTTAATTCTCCGACCAGCGGCGGACTCTGAAAATGAGCCGCGTCGGGCGAAGGACTGGGAGCAGGCAGGCACGGCCGCTGGTCAGGGCCTATCCCCTCCCGTTCATCGCACTGGCCGGGATGGGGACAGGTGTTGCCTTCGCACTATTTGGAGATGGCGACGCCGCCAGGGCGGTCTGGTACGGAACCCTCGTAGTAGGGGGCCTGCCTGTCGTCGCGAAGACTGTCCGGGGGGCGCTGAAGCGCAAGTTCGCAGCTGACCTGATTGCGATGCTTGCGATAGTCACAGCGATCTTGACCGACGAAGCCTTCGCGGGAGTCGTTATAGTCCTGATGCAGACAGGAGGGGAGGCGATAGACGACTACGGGTTCAGGAGGGCCTCCTCGTCGCTCGAAGAGCTCATTGCGAGGGCACCGAGGCTCGCGAGGCGCAGGCGGAGCGACGCCCTTGAAGAAGTGAGAGTGGAGGAGGTGAAGATCGGGGACGCCTTGGTCGTCAGACCGGGGGACCTCGTTCCTGTGGACGGCTCGGTCGCATCCGAGCCCGCGGAAGTGGACGAGTCAGCCCTGACTGGAGAGCCCCTTCCAAAATCAAAGTTCCTTGGAGACAAGCTGCTGAGCGGAAGCGTGAATGTGGGACCTCTGTTCGAGATGATCGCATCGAAGGAGAGCGGGAAGAGCCAGTACTCCAGGATTGTCGAGCTCGTGAAGGAGGCCCAAGGTCAGAAGCCGCCCATACAGAGACTTGCGGACAGGTATGCGGTGTGGTTCACCCCGATTACGGTGGCGGTGGCGCTGGCCAGCCTTGCCCTGACCCGGAGTTTCGATGCGTTCCTCGCAGTCCTGGTCGTGGCGACCCCGTGCCCGCTCATACTTGCGACCCCTCTGGCTGTGATCAGCGGAGTCAACAGGGCGGCGAAAGAAGGAATCATCGTGAAGAGCGGCGCGGCGATTGAGCAGATCGGAAGAGGAAGGGTGGTCATATTCGACAAGACCGGTACTCTCACCTTCGGAACGCCTGCAATCGAGAGGGTCGTACCGATGGGATGGGAGGCAGACGCCATCCTGAAGTTGGCGGCGAGCGTAGAGCAGTACTCCACTCACCCCGTCGCCGTCTCGGTCGCCAAGGCAGGCAGGGAGAGGTTCGGCGGGCTCCTCCCGGCGAGGGATTTCGCAGAGGCACCAGGCCGAGGGGTCAGGGCGAAGGTCGACGGCGCGAGTGTGGTCCTTGGGTCACAGACTTACGTGGAGCAGGCAATCGGCGGGAGGTTCGATGCGGGCTCCGGAGATGTGCTGGAAGAGGCCCAGGCAAAGGGGAAGCTCGTGTCGTTCGTCGCTGTCGACGGAAGACCTGCAGGGATCATCGTATTCAGCGACCAGCTCAGGCCGGGCGTTCCCGCGATGCTCCTGAAACTCAGGGAACTGGGCGTAGAGCAGGCGGTGATGCTGACAGGAGACTGCGCCGCGAACGCGGAGACCGTCGCGAAGGAGGCGGGGATCGAGAAGGCAGAGGCGAACCTCTTGCCGCAGCAGAAGGTGGATGAGGTGAGGAAGCTGACCGAAGAGTTCGGCTCATCGATAATGGTTGGGGATGGGATCAACGACGCACCGGCCCTGGTGGCCGCAACGGTGGGAGTGGCGATGGGCGCCCACGGAACCGGGATTTCAGCCGAGGCGGCGGACGTCGTCCTGCTCGTCGACGACGTGACGAAGGTCGGTGACGGGATCGCCATAGGCCAGAGGATGCTCCACATCGCGAAACAGAGCATCTTCTTCGGAATGGGCGGGAGCTTCGTCCTGATGGTAGTGGCGTCGTTCGGGTATATTCAGCCTGCGATAGGCGCCGTCATGCAGGAGGCCTTGGACATCACGGTGATCCTCAACGCCTTGAGGGTAAGGTAGCCACGCTCCACCCCAGGCCGCGGCCCCAGGGAGGTTCCGATCCGACCGGCACCGCTCCTTTGCCCACCCCCTTTCTGAGCGGCCCATCACCCTTAAAGGGCCAGAGTCGGAGTTCCGAGTCGTGCAAGCGGCGCTGTTCGATGAGAGCGAGGTGCTGAAACACTTCGGGGCCAGGACGAGGCGCTCGGCTGAGCTCTTTCGGAAGGCGACCCAGGTCACCCCGGGAGGGGTCATGGCCGGGATCAAGTTCTTCGAGCCATACCCGGTGTTCATGAACCGGGCGGATGGGTCCCACGCCTGGGACGTCGACGGCAACGACTACGTAGACTATCTGATGAGCTATGGGGCGATCGTGCTTGGGCACGGCTCCCAGGCCCAGCGACGGGCGACGGAGGCCGTGTGGAAGTCGATCGGCACTTCCGTCATGGGAACGCCGACGGAGGTGGAGGTCGAGTACGGGGCCATCCTCAGGGACATCTACCACCCAGGGGGCCTGATCAGGTTCACCAACTCGGGGCTGGAGGCGACCTTGCTCGCGGTCAGGCTAGCGAGAGCCTTCACAGGGAGGCGGAAGGTGGCGAAGTTCGAGGGGCACTACCACGGCGCGGTGGACCGGCTCCTTTTCAGCTACACGCCGCCGGCCAGCAGGGCGGGGCCGGACGAGTCCCCCCTCCCGATCGGAGACAGCGCAGAGATAGACGGAGAGATGCTGCGGGACTCTCTGGTACTCCCGTTCAACGACCTAGATTCGACCGAGAGGCTGCTGACGAGCCATTCGAGAGAGTTGGCGTGCGTCATAATGGAACCGTTCGAAGAAGGGGTGATTGCGGCTGAGGGCAGGTTCATGGCTGGTCTGAGGGGCATCACCAAGGACCTGAAGATACCGCTGATCTACGACGAAGTGAAGACAGGGCTCAGGGTGAGGATAGGAGGGGCATCGGAGTTCTACTCTCTGACCCCCGACCTCGCTTGCCTCGGGAAGATAATCGGCGGGGGCATGCCCATAGGGGCGGTGGTCGGCGACTCCAGGATCATGGACCTGTTGGACCCGCGCGGAGAGAAGCCTTCGAGGGTCTTCCATTCCGGGACATTCAACGGCAATCCCCTTTCACTGTCGGTCGGAAGGGCGACGGTCGAAGAGATATCTCGGAGCGGGAGGTTCGACACCCTCCGCAGGCGCACGGACGACCTGAAGAGGGCGTTCTCCGGCGAACTCTCCCAACGCCACATCCCCCATCAGATTCTCGGAGAAGGAGGGATGTTCAACCTGTTCTTGACCGACAGGAAGGTCAGGAACTACCGCGACGCCAGGAGGTCAGACCTTCGCACCAGGAGGCTGCTCGACCTCGAGCTGATCTCGCGGGGCGTCTACCTGAAGCCGGAGAACAGGTTCTGCCTCTCCCTTGCCCACACTGCGGACGACGTGAGCCTGACCCGGGAAAGGTTTGCATCGTCCTTGGACTCCGCCTAGGCGGACCGCGAAGACTCTCGGAAAAACGCAGACGATCGAGTCGCGCATCGGAAACCCGGCGTCTTGCAACGAATATTAACGAGCGGTAATTCCGTTCGATATCGGATGAAGTTTCTTTTCGTTACCTTCGAAAGCCTCTCGGCAGATCTGGCGTGGCAGCTGAAGAAGGAGGGGCACGATGTCAAGATGTACTGCCACGGGCAGGGAGAGAAGGACGTCGGGCTCGGCTTCTTCGAGAAAGTAGACGAGTGGGAGCCGCTCAAGGAATGGGCGGACGTAATCGTTTTCGACGACATAGGGTTCGGGAACAAGGCGGAGCAGCTACGCAACGAAGGCAAGGCGGTGGTCGGGGGGAGCACCTACACCGACAAGCTGGAGCTCGACCGCGAGTTCGGTCAGTCAGAGCTGAACTCGGTCGGGGTCGAAGTCCTCCCAAGCTGGAACTTCACGTCGTTTGATGAGGCCATAGAGTTCGTGAAGAAGAACCCAGACAGGTATGTGCTGAAGCCGAGCGGGAAGGCGCAGAGCGAGAAGGAGCTCCTCTTCATCGGCCAGGAAGTGGACGGGAAGGACGTGCTCCAGGTCCTTGAGCACTACAGGACGAACTGGTCGAAGAAGATCAAGGAGTTCCAGATGCAGAAGTTCGCCGAGGGAGTGGAGATCGCGGTGGGCGCATTCTTCAACGGGAAGGACTTCGTCATGCCCGTCTGCGTCAACTTCGAGCACAAGCGGCTCTTCCCCCAGGAGCTTGGACCGAGCACCGGTGAAATGGGAACACTCGTCTACTGGACGAGGGACAACCCGGTCTTCCAGAGGACGTTGCTGAAGATGAAGGACAAGCTCGTCGCTAGCCGATACGTCGGATATATCGATATCAACTGCATCGTAAACAGCAAGGGGATCTGGCCGCTCGAATGGACCTCGAGGTTCGGGTTCCCGACAATCAGCATCCAGATGGAGGGCATAACCAGCGAGTGGGGACCGTTCCTGTCGGACATCGCCCGGGGGAACGACGCGCAGCTGAAGACGAAGAAGGGATACCAGGTCGGCGTCGTCGTCGCCATCCCGCCCTGGCCTTTCGAAGACGAGAAGGCTTTCAAGAAATACTCCGAGGGGGCGACCATCCTCTTCAGGCGCCAGGGCCTCGACGGCATCCACTTGGGGGAAATCAAGCTGGAAGAGGGGGACTGGCACATCGCCGGGAACTCTGGATACGCGCTCGTGGTGACGGGATCAGGAGCCACGGTTTCAGACGCAATCGAGAAGGCGTACTTCAACGTCGGCAACGTGATGATCCCGAACATGTTCTACAGAATCGACATAGGGCAGAGGTGGACCCGCGACAGCGACAAGCTGATCAGCTGGGGCTACATCTGAGTCTTCGAGCTCTGCCAAGACATCGGGATATCGCTGACAGTCGCACCTCCAGTCCGTTGGACTTGTTCGCCCAAGCCTGAGGTTGCATCTTCGGAAGGCGAAGAGGGGCGGACAGCGACGCAGGTAAGCGAGCGCCTTTCAGCCTTCAGGCGGCATTGGTCAGGCCTGAGATGTCGAGCCGGGCCAAGCCCAGTCATCCTTGGCGTCGCGCGCCCTGACCAAGTAGTAGGCTGCGAAGACGATCAGGAGTAGCTCTGCCGCGGAGCCCAGGACGATGGTCGCCGCAGCGAGCAGGTTACCGCTCGCGACCAGGGCGAAGTGCGCCGGTTGCGAAAGTGTCAGTGCGAGGGCCACGACAGCGAGCACTAGACCAAGGACGTAGGAAGCGAAAGGGCGGACGAAGGTCAGGACGCTGTCGACGAAGAAGAGCACCCACCCCAGCGCCACGGAGTCGAATGCAACGGGAGGGAGGACCTGGTACGCCTGCCAGAGGAAGACAGCTCCGAGGACCGTCGAGAAGAGGATCAGCCCCTGTACGATCCTCTGAAGCGGGTTCACGTTCGGGCAGCCCAGGGTTCCATATTTCAAAGTATGGAGCCAGAAACTCTTTTGAAGAAAGGAAGGAGCCGTCGGGCCTCATGACCGGCCCGCACAAGTCTTTCCACCTTCCGGAGTCGAGGCGCCACTACCCTCCGCAGATGGACTACCGCACGTCTCACGTCAGGATCGAGCTCGCCCTCGACTTCAAGGCGAAGAGCATCTTCGGAGCCTGCACGCTCGACATCGAGCCGGTCAGGGGAGACCTCGCGAAGGCCCGCTTCGACGCGTGCGACATGCAGATAAGTTCAGTGACAGTCGACGGGACACCGGCCGCGTTCGAATACGACAGCTCGAGCCTCGAGGTCGGGCTGAGCCCTGGGAGGGCAAAGCATTCGATCAGGATCGGGTATAGCGCGGCCCCTCCGACCGGGGTCCACTTCACCGGCCCGGACAAGGAGTTCCCCGAGAAGGAGGTGCAGTGCTGGACCCACAGCGAAGCCGAGGAAGCGCGGTTCTGGTTCCCCTGCCACGACCACCCGGCGGACAAGTCGACGAGCGAGATGATCATCACCGTGCCCAAGGGGTTCAGGGTAATCTCCAATGGGAGGCTGGTCTCGTCCAAGGTCGAAGGGGAGTACGCGACGTTCCACTGGCGTGAAGACGTCCCTCACTCTACCTACCTGACGTCCTTCATCGCCGGGAGGTTCGAAGCCATCGAACAGGAGGCCGGCGGGGTGAAGCTCAGATACAACTTCCCGGCGTCGAAGAGGGCCGACGTGATGAGGTACTTCGGAGAGACCCCCAGGGTGGTCCAGGTCCTCGAAGAGATCACCGGAGTGAAATTCCCCTACGAGAAGTACGACCAGACCACGGTCGAGGACTTCGTGGCCGGAGGCGAGGAGAACATCAACGCTACGACCTATGCCATGCACTACTACCCCGACGCGCCGTCCGAGGAGGACTTCGCGACGTCCTACGGGGCGCCCTACCAGAGAGCGGTCGACCTCGTCGCCCACGAGACAAGTCACCAGTGGTTCGGGGACCTAGTCACTTGCTCGGATTGGGCCCATGCCTGGATCAACGAAGGGTTCGCGTCGTACTTCCAGGTGCTGTACCTGGAGAGGACCCGGGGGGTGGACGAGATGGTGTGGCACCTCGACAGGCGGTGCCGCGACTACTTCGACGAAGATGCGGACGAGTACAGGAGGCCGATAGTCGAGAGGGACTACGTCTGGCCTGACGATCTGTTCGATGCCCACCTCTACCCCAAGGGGGCGGCCAGGCTGCACGAGCTGAGGTTCCTGATGGGGGATGAGGCCTTCTTCAAAGGGATCAACGCCTACCTGAAGACCTTCGCGCGGTCGACCGCAGACACCGACGACTTTCGCAAGTCTTTGGAGAAATCGAGCGGCTTGCAGCTCGAGGAGTTCTTCGAACAGGCGTTCTACAGGCCCGGGCACCCCGAGTTCGAAGTCAGCTACTCGTGGGACGATGCGGGCAAGACCGCGAACCTCAGGGTGAAGCAGGTGCAGAAGACCGATGACGGGACCCCGGTCTTCAAGCTGCCCTGCGACGTCGTCTTCTACACGTCAGGAGAGAGGCGCCAGTTTCGGGTCCTCCTGGACTCGGCGGACCAGTCTCTGACCTTCTCGCTGCAGGCCAAGCCCACGATTGTTGAGTTCGACCCACGGAGGTGGCTGCTCAAGAAGCTGAAGTTCGAGAAGAGCCTCGACCTCCTGCTCAACCAGCTGGAGGGGAGCCAGGACGCGTGGAGCAGGGCGGAAGCGGCGAAGGAGCTTGGAAAGCTGAAGAACGGCATGGCTGTGGACGGGCTTTCAAAGGCAGCGGCGAAGGAGCAGTTCTGGCACGTCAGGGCGTGCGCCCTCAGGGCGCTCGGTGAGATCGGCACCACGCCGGCCTTCGAAGCGCTCCAGAGGCTGGGGGCCCCAAAGAACAGGTACGTGAGGCGGGCCCTTGCGGAAGCCCTCGGGAACTTCAAGGAGGAGAAGGCGAGGGGAGTGCTACGGAGCTTCCTCGAATCGGACGAGAGCCCCTTCGTCAGATGCGAAGCGGCGCTCGCGCTGGCGAAGTCGTGGCCTGAAGGCGCCCTCCCCTATCTGAAGGAAGCGATGTCTGTCCACACGGTAAACGAGGTGCTGGCAGAAGCGAGCCTCGACGCAATGGGGAAGCTGAAGGCCGACGAGGTCAGAGGGATAGTGACGAAATCCCTCGCGTACGGCAACCCCACCCGAGTGAGAATAGGGGCGCTCAAGGCGATCAAGGGGAGGGGGCAGATACTCGACGAGGAAGTGCAGGTCCTGAAGTCGATCCTGGAGGACCCGAGGGACTTTCGGGTCAGGATCTATCTGGTGGGGGACCTTGTGAGGCCCCTGGGGGACAGGAGGTTCATTGATGCGATGAAGAAGGCGTCGAGCACCGACAGGATCGACCAGGTGAGGAGGAAGGCCCTGGAGACGTATCATGAGCTCCTCGCCTCCACCGAGTCGTCGGCAGCGCTTTCCAAGCTGAGGGAAGAGGTCGAGCAGCTGAAGGAAGAGAACCGCAGGCTCGTCAGGTCTGCTGGCTGACTCCCTTGCGCACGGAAGTCCCATGGGTGGAGGTCACCCGCGACTGCCTCGATGAAAGCAGCCTCTTCATCTTCGGACCCATCGAGTCGAAGACGGCGGCGATGTTGTAGCCGTCACCGGTGAATGCGTGCCTGTCCTTCGGAGTGTAGACCTCGACCGAGACCTCGTACCTTGCGTGAGTCTTCCCAGGCTTCTTCGACTTCACGACGGCCCTGATCTCCTCGATGAAAGGGTAGACCTTGCAGAGCTCGGCGGAGAGCTTTTCGAATTTCATCTTCGCCTCGTCTGCCTCGATGGGCTCCTCGGGGAGGCCGACGATGTAGAACGGCGGGCGCGATTCACCGTTTGTCATGCGAGAACGGTCAACGGCCGACGAGGCAGTCCTTTATGGATTCTGAACTTGGCCGACCACCGGCGGAGCGGTCTGCGGACAGGCCGCCGGATCTCGGAGTCTAGTCTGGCAGCACCAGCCCGTAGGCGACCTCATCGATGTCCCCTCCCTCGTTCACGAAGATGTGCCTGGTCTGGGTGAACTCCAGGATCCCCTCCAGGCCCAGCTCCCTCCCGATCCCGCTCTTCTTGAAGCCCCCTCTGGGGGCAGCTGCAGACAGGAGGTGATACTCGTTCACCCAGATAGTGCCCGCGTCGATCCCTCCCGCCACCCTCTTCGCCTTCTCCCTGTCCTTGGTCCAGACCCCGGCCGCCAGACCGTACACCGTGTCGTTCGCCGCCCCGATTGCGGCGTCTTCGCTGTCGAATTCACAGGCAACGAGCACGGGGCCGAAGATCTCCTCCCGAGCGACCTGCGAATCCTCGGGGACGTCTGTCAGCAGGCTGGGGGCGTAGTAGAGTCCCCCCTCAGGGACGGACTGGGAAATCTGCTTCTGGTAGTACATGTGGGCGCCCTGTCCAATCCCCTCGTCGACCAAGGTCTCGATCTTCCTCCTCTGCTCTTCGGTGGTTATGGCGCTGACATCAGTCTCCATCTCGAGAGGATTCCCGGCCCTCATCCTCTCCATCCCCTCCTTCAGCTTGGCGAGGAACTTCGCCCTGATCGAGGACTGGACTATGAGCCTGCTCCCTGACTCGCAGAGCTGTCCAGAGTTCAGGTAGATTCCGAACAGCACCCCTCTCGCCGCCTTCTCGAGGTCGGCGTCCTCGAATACGATGTTGGGGGACTTTCCCCCAAGTTCCAGAGTGAACTTCTTCACGCCGGAGGAGCTTGCGAGCAGCCTCTCCCCGGTCGCGGTAGAACCTGTGAAGCTGACCATGTTGACCTTCGGGCTGGCCACGAGGGTCTGGCCCACAGATTCGCCGCCTCCTGTCAGAGCGTTCAGGACGCCTGCCGGGAAGCCGACTTCGCCGCAGTCCTTTGCAAGCTCCAAGGCCGTCAGCGGCGTGTAGTGGGATGGCTTCAGCACGACGGTGTTCCCTGTGAGCAGTGCCGGTGCCACCTTCCACACGGCCATGAGGAAGGGGAGGTTCCAAGGCGCGATTGCACCCACGACGCCGATGGGGGCGTACTGCACGATCCCCGTCGTCCCAGGGAATTCGGGGTGTTCGATTTCTCGGACGGCTGGGACGTCCTTGGTGGTCCCGAAGTATCGGATGTGTTCGATTCCGAGCGGAAGGTCCATCATTGTGCTCTGCCTGATCGTCTTGCCGGTGTTCAGAGTCTCCAGCAAAGAGTATTCATCTGCCCTAGACTGGATCCTTTCTGCCAGCTTCAGGAGGAGCCCCTGCCTCTCCCGCAGGCTGGTCTTCGACCATTTCCTGAAGGCGTCCTCGGCCACGTCGATCGCTTCCTTCGTCTTTCCCCGGTCCGCGTGGACGACTGTGGTGATCAGGGAACCGTCGGCAGGGCTCCGGAGCGCCGACTCCTCCCCTTCGAAGTCCTCCTCCCCACCGATTACGTTCCCGTACCTCTCTTTCATGGCCCGTCCCGCTGGTACGCCCTTATGAAGAGGTTCTTCAGGTCTGCAGATCCTGAATCCTTCGGGTTGGTGACCATCCCAGTAGACTCGGAGGCGAGGGAGACGAGATCATCCAGGCTCGAGTTGTACTCCTCAGCGGCAATCCCAGCTTCTCCGCCACTCCGGGCTTGGCCCATGGCTCCGAGAACATTCTCGAGCGAGTCCGAGAGCCTAGCGCCTCTGTACTCCCCCGGCACCATCCTGTTCAGCCTGTCGTAACGTTCAGCGCAAGCGTCGTTGTTGAAGGCGACCACGTGGGGGAGGAAGAGGGCCACGGCCTTGCCGTGGGGAGTCTTGAAGCGCGCCCCCAGGGCGTGCCCAAGGGCGTGTACCAGCCCTATCTGAGAGTTTGAGAATGCGAGGCCGGCCATGGACGCTCCGATATGGACCCTGTTCCTCAGCTCCAAGTTCGTGGGGTCGCCGATCACCCCCAGCACCCCGCCTAGGACGAGCTCCAGAGCCTTCTCGGCCATGGCGTCCGAGAAAGGATTGCGCCAGGTGCTCCCATATGCCTCGACCGCATGGGCTATGGCGTCCGAGGCGGTGTTCCTGGTCTGCTCGACCGGGAGGGACACGACGAACGCCGGGTCCAGGACGGCGTAGTCGGGCAGGATCTCTGGCGAGGCGAGTTCGTGCTTCCTCTTTTCACCCTCCACGGTGAGGACGGCGGCCCAGGTGCACTCCGAGCCTGTCCCGCTCGTGGTGGGCACAGCCAGGAGCCTGCTCTTCTTCCTCAGCCCGAGCTTGACGAGCGGGGTGATGTCGTACACTGTGAGGTCCGGGCGCTCGTAAAGTGAGAAGAGGATCTTTGCCGTGTCCATGGCCGACCCGCCCCCCACAGCAACGAACCAGTCCGGGGCGAACTCCCTGACGCGCTCGAGGTGGGCCGTCATCTCTGACAGCGGGGGTTCCTCAGATACGTCGCCGATCACCAGGGACTCTGCTCCGTCAGGGAGGGCGCGGCGGACTCGCTCAGGGATGTCCGTCCTCAGCAGGTTCCTGTCAGTTACTATGACTGCCCTCTTCATCTCCAAGGAGGAGACGAAGGAGACCGAGTCCTCGCCGAAGACGATCTCGGGGGACCTGAAGAACCACATTCTTCAACATCAGAATTCCGTCTGCACCATGGTGGTCGTGTTCACCATCTCCTTGGCGGCCTTCGTGAACCTCATCACCTTCATCATGGAGCCCTGCAGTTTGAACTTCCCGGTCAGCAGCCCCTGGATGGGGTCGATTTCCTTGTTCATGAGCTTCCGCCAGTTGGTGAAGGGGCCGCTGTACTTGTACTCGGGGACGGGGAGGTCAGACTCTGTGAACGAGAATTTCGCGTCTCTGCACTTTCCATGGTAGAGGTCCAGGTATATGTACGCGTCTCTGTCGAAGGAGTCGTCCTTCTTCACCACGAAGGTCATCGCGCCCTCCCAGTTCTTCCCAGAGTCGGCGTAGGACTCGTTCGCGTTCAATTTCTCCATGTACTCCCTTACCCAGTCTTCGCTTGGGAACTTGACCATAGCAGGCTGCACCCAAGGAACAGCCAGTCGAAAAGCGTAGCGGTAAGGTGAGAGGGAGGCCCTACTAGAAGCCGAGGACCCCCGGGAGCTCGCCCAGGGTCGCTATCACGAAGTCTGCCCCCTCGCTTCTTAGGCGCTCGGCGGTAAAGTTCCCCGTAGCGACCGACACTGCCTTCGTCCCCGCCCCCTTCGCCGCCGCGATATCGTAGGGGCTGTCGCCCACGTAGCAGACCTGGTCCGGCCTGACCCCCAGCATGCTGACCGCCTTGGAGATGCCCTCTGGCCTCGGCTTCATCGTGCCCGTGTCGTCCCTTGTCAACACGAACTCGAAGTACGTCATTAGGCCTTCCTTCTTCAGCGACAGGGTGGCCGCCCTCCGACCGCTGTTCGTCAGGACGCAGAGCCTGACGCCTTTCGTCTTCAAGCGTCTGAGAGTATCTACTGCACCCGGGAAGACGGAGGACGAAGCTACCCCTTCGAGCTCCATCGAGTCCAGGACGGAATAGGCTTCGCTCCGGAGGCTCTCGAACCTTCCAGGCCCGTCCGAAGCCGCCTGTGCCCTGGCAAAGTCGAGTATCTGCTGGGTGGGGGTGGCCAGATCCAACCCTCCTGTGTCGAAGCCGCGCTTCTTCATCAGGTCCAGCAGGGTCCTCCTCCAGTCGCGTATGTCGAGGTTGAAGGTCACGAGGGTGCCGTCTAGGTCGAAGATGACTGCTGCTGCCATGCCGGCCTAGATCTTCTTCTTCGAAAAGAGGATCAGGATGGCGAGCCCCACGAGGCCGATGGCTACGATGAGAATCGCGATCGCGGTGAAGGTGTCCGACCCCTCAGCCTGCAGGGCTGGCAGGTGAGAAAGCAACTTGCGAATCGGCGGCGCGGTTCTTATTTATCCGTTATCGAGCGCCCGTGTTTGCAAGCGTTAAGTAGCTTGGGCAGTCTGTATCGATCGTGCCAACCCGCCTGACCTGCTTCGGAGGGGTGGGCGAAATCGGCGGGAACAAGTTCCTCCTCGAGGACAGGGGGACGAAGGTCCTGCTCGACTTCGGCGCTGGGTTCACAGACGGCTCAGAGTACTTCGACTCCGGCATCACGCCAAGGAACGTAAACGGGGCGGGGGACCTGTTCGAGTTCGGACTCCTCCCTGAGATTCCAGGCCTCTACTCGGAGAAGGCGCTCCAGAACACTTCGCTGAAGTACGCGGAGCCCGAGGTGGAAGCGGTGGTCCTCAGCCACTATCACTGGGACCACACGGGGAGGATCGGATATGTGGACCCAAGGATCCCGGTCTACTGCGGGGAGACCACCAACCTCATCCACGAGGCCTACAGCGAGTCGTCGTCATCCCCCCTCGACGGGCACCCGGTCAGGAAGTTCAGGACAGGGGACAGGTTCAGGGTCGGGCCGATGGAGTTCGTCCCAGTCCACATCGACCACTCGATACCTGGGGCGTACGGGTTCGTGATACACACGAGCGAAGGGACGATTGCCTACACGGGGGATTTCAGGTTCCACGGGCCGGCCGGGGCGATGACGAGGGACTTCGTCGAAGCGGCGAGGACCGAGAAGCCTGACGTCCTGCTTACGGAAGGGACAAGGGTGTCCGCAGGCGGCTCGAGCGCGAACATGAGCGAAAGGGCGGTGCTCGACGAGGCGTGCCGCATGGCCAAGGGGACACGGCGCCTGGTCCTGTCGACCTTCCGCGGGAACGACGTGGACCGGATCAACACGTTCAACGCAGCTGCAAAGGCCGCGGGGAGGAGGCTCGTCGTATCCATGAAGACCGCCCTCCTCCTCGACAAGCTGAAGGGGGACAGGCGCCTGGACGTCCCCCGCATCGGAAAGGACGTCGACGTCTACCTGAGGAGGAAGAAGTCAGGGAAGCTCGACGACGTCGACTACTACACCTGGGAGAGGCCTTTCCTCGGGTCAGGGGTCAGCGCCTCCGACATCAGGCGACGGCAGGGGGAGGTCTTCCTCCACCTGGAGTCCTGGAGCTTCCCCGAGCTGATCGACATCAAGCCTGAGAAGGGGGGGACTTACATCCATGCAGCCACCGAGGCTTTCAACGAGGAAGGGGAGAGGGACGAGGAGGTCATCAGGAACTGGATACGCCACGTCGGCTTCAGGTACTCCCAGCTGCACGCGTCCGGGCACGCGCCGATGAAGGAGGTAGGGGAGCTGGTGAACGGCGTCTCGCCCAAGCTCGTGGTCCCGATACACACCGAGAATCCCGGCCTCTTCAGGTCGTTCAAGGGGGGGAGGTGGAAGCTGCGGCCCCCGAAGAAAGGGGTCCCCGTCCCGATAGAATGAGCGTCGACCTGCGGCCGCAAACCTAGAAATACGGTGCTGAGGCGGCGCAAAGCAATGGGATCCCAGGAGGCAAAGTCACTGGCCGAAGGGGCGATTTCGAAGGCGGGCAGTGCAGGCGCCAGCTACGCCGAAGCCAGGGTGATGGCGACCTGGGAAAGGCAGTTCGCGCTGAAGAACGGGGAGCCGCAGCCGTCTTTCTTCGCACAGGGGTACGGGATAGGCATCAGGGTCATCGCCGACGGCGCCCTCGGGTTTGCCGCGACGAACGACATGAAGAGGCAGACGGTCAATGAAATAGCCTCCAAGGCGGTCAGGCTAGCCAAGGCCTCGTCGGCTGTCCTGAAGAAGCCGGTGGTTCTCGACTCATCGAAGCCCGCGAAGAAGAGGTGGGCGGCGCAGGAGACGAAGAAGATCGAGAATGCGGACGCTTCTTGGCTGAGGAGCGTCCTCCTCGATGTGGAAGGGAGGATCGCAGACGGGAAGGCAGGGGTGAAGCTGCCGGGCAGGATCCTCTACCTTGGGGCTGAACTGGAGGAGAGGTTCTTCGTCAACACTGACGGGGCGAGGGTGGAGGGAAGGCTGCCGAGGGTGAGCTTCTTCGCATCGCTTACTGGGATGGAGGGAGGGGAGACGGCCCAGAGGTTCATCCAGCAGGGGGAGACCGGAGGGCTCGAGGTCGTAAAGAGGATAGGTCTGGCGGATATAGTGGAAGAGGAGGCGCGGGCCATGGGGAAGGTGCTCAGGACCGCGACGAAGCCGCCGACCGACACTGTGGACGTCGTCCTGAGCCCGGAGCTCTCAGGGATAGCGGCCCACGAGTCGGTGGGGCACCCCCAGGAGGCGGACAGGGTCCTGGGGCGCGAAGGCGCCCAGGCAGGGGAGTCCTACCTGAAGTCTGACAGCCTCGGGAGGAAGATCGGGAGCCCTGAAGCGAACGTGAGCGACGATCCGACGCTGCTGCGCTCGAACGGGTACGTGCCTGTGGACGACGAGGGGGTGGTGGCGAGCAAGAGGCTGCTCATCAAGGAAGGCGTGATCAACGAGTTCCTGCAGAACAGGACGACGGCTGAGGAGTTCGGCCTGAAGAGCAACGGCGCTTCCAGGAGCGTCTCTTACAACCGGGAGCCGATAATCAGGATGTCGAACACATTCGTGGAGCCGGGGGACTACACGACCGAGGAGCTCCTGAAGGAGGTCAGGCACGGAGTCCTCTTCAAGACTTTCACCGAGTGGAACATCGACGACAAGAGGCTGAACCAGAGGTACGTCGCCCTCGAAGCGTACGCCATCGAGCAGGGGGAGCTCAGGGGGTTGCTCAAGTATCCGGTTCTAGAGATAACGACGCCGAAGCTCTGGGGGAGCGTGAAGGCGAGGAGCAGGCACATGGAGTTCGAGGCTGCGACCTGCGGGAAGGGGGACCCCATGCAGGGTGCGCCTGTGTGGACTGGGGGCCCCGAGACCCTGCTCGCGGGGATCAAGCTGGGGGCGAGATGATGGACCTGGAAGAGCTCAACGAGACCGCAGTCAGGGCCGCGGCGAGGCTCGGCGCAGACGACGCGGTGGCCCTAAGCGCGAAGAGCGCAGACAGCATGATCAGGTTCGCCAACAACTCGGTCTCTGTCGTGAACAGGGTGGAGGAGGCGGAGCTGTCGGTGTACCTTGCCAAGGACGGGAGGAGAGCAATCGCCTCGACGTCGAACCTGGAGCTTGCAGCCGTCAAGAAGTTCGTGAAAGACCTCTTCGGGTCGCTGAAGGGGCTCCCGAAGTCTGAATACGTCCCGCTTCCAGGGAAGTCGGTCAGGTACTCCCCGAGCCTGCTCGGGTATGACAGGAAACTGGAGGACGTCGACCCGGAGCTCCCCGAGCTGGCGAAGGAGGCCATCGACTCCGCACTCTCCTCCGGGGGGAAGCGCTCGGCCGGGGTGATAAGCGCAGGCAAGGGGACGGTGGCCATAATGACCTCGACGGGTACGAAGGGCTCAGACTCGAGGACCGCGA
>JAFMAU010000027.1 GCA_029784825.1 Nitrososphaerota archaeon
AGCGCAAGCCGGACGAGCCCGCCCCGCCCGCACCCTGAATTCGGGCACACGACGGTGGAAGCGGAGGTCTAGGTTTATTCTTCCCCCGGCCCGGGGATGCGTGATTTGAGAAGGACGAAGATAGTAGCCACGATCGGTCCTGCCACGAGGGGGGCCGGCGTTGTGAGGAAGCTCGTGACCCAGGTCGACGTCTTCAGGATAAACTTCTCTCACGGCGACAGGGCCAGCCACCTCGAGGAGATTCGGACGATACGCTCCGAAGCCAGAAGGGCAGGGAGGACCGTGGCCATCCTCCAGGACCTGCCGGGCCCGAAGATCAGGGTGGGCAAGGTCAGAGGCGGAGCGGTCGACCTTGCCAGGGGCGCACGGCTGAAGCTAGTCTCCGGAGACATCGTTGGGGACTCGGCCGTCGTATCGGTCAACTACCCCGAGCTCCTCCGGTCTGTCAAGAAGGGAGACTACCTGCACCTGGCAGACGGCGTCATCAGGCTGAGGGTCGAGGAGAACACCGCGGAAGGAGTATCGTGCGCGGTCGTCGCAGGAGGGACCCTGAGCTCAGGGAAGGGGGTCAACGCGCCCGGGGTGAAGATGAAGATCGAATACCCAACCCAGGCGGACGCGGCTCACTTGAAGTTAGGCGTTCAACAGGGGGTCGACTACATCGCGGCGTCTTTCGTGAGGTCGGCGACAGACCTGAGGAAGATCCGCAGGCTCATCCCCAAGGACGGGCCTCTGCTCATAGCCAAGATAGAGAAGAAGGAAGCCGTAGCCAACTTCGGCGAGATCCTTGAAGAGGCAGACGGCATCATGGTCGCGAGGGGGGACCTCGGCATCGAAGTGCCCATCGAGACCGTCCCTGTCATACAGAAGACGATAATCGGCAGGTGCAACGCGGCCGGGAAGCCAGTCATCGTAGCCACGCAGATGCTCGTAAGCATGGTGAACTTCCCGGTGCCGAGCAGGGCCGAGGTCACCGACGTGTCGACGGCAATCCTCGACGGCACCGACGCGGTCATGCTCTCTGACGAAACGACTGTCGGAAAATACCCGATAGAAGCCGTGCGGATGCTGGACAGGATAGCCCGTTCCACGGAAAAGTCCCTCGGCATGGGGGAGGGCAGCGCGTCTGGGCCGGAATCTAGCGAGACGGGCGCAGCCATCGCCAGGGCTGCGTGCAGGCTTGCGGGCTACGTCGGCGCGAAGGCCATCGTCGCGCCCACTCAGACCGGGTCCACCGCCCGGCGGGTCTCCATGTTCAGGCCGCGCCAGCCGATAGTGGCCATGTGCACCGAGTCGAGGGTCGCCCGGCAGCTAACGCTCTGCATGGGGGTGATCCCCTTTGTATCCCGGCCGGCAAAGACCATGGACTCCCTCTTCGAGCGGGCAGACGACGCCGCGGAGAAGATGGGGCTCGCCAGAAGGGGGGAGCGGATCGTGGTTACCTCAGGGACGCCAGGGATCAAGGGGACCACCAACCTGATCAAAGTGTCGGTGGTTGGGAGCAGGGCTTAGGCGAAGTCGAGCAGGGTGGGCTCTTTGCCCTTCCGCTTCCCTGCGGGCTTCTTTCCCGTCTGCTTGACGAGCTCTCGCATCCTGTTCTCCTTCATCAGCGTGCTGTAGTAGTAAGACTCGTCGACCGTCCCCTCCGCCAGAAGTATGACCACCCTCCCCTCAGTGGTCCTCCCGGTCCTCCCTCTTCGCTGGATGTACCTGATCTCAGAGGGGACCGCCTCGTAGAAGACCACCAGGTCGACGTCCGGGACGTGGAGCCCCTCCTCCCCGATGCTGCTGCTCACCAGCACCTGGAACTCCCCGCCGCGGAACTCCTCCAGTGTCCTGGTCTGCATCTGCTGGTCCATCCCCTTGCTCCCCTCACGGTCCGCCTGGCCTACGAACCTGCGCGCTGTGAATCCCGCTCCGTTCAGGGCCCTGACGATGTCCTCTATGGTGTCCCTGTACTGGGTGAAGACGATGACCCGCGCGTCTCCCTTCCTCGCGAGCTGCCCCCGAACCACATCGACCATCACCGAAACCTTGGGGTGCTGGACCCCCGCTATCTTGGCCGCCTCTTCCTCTATCTTCAGCCACTTCTCGTCCCGCAGGAGCGAGGCGATGGCCTTCCCTTTGTCCTGCCTCTCTCTCATCTTCTCCAGGTACCGGATCAGGGTCGTAGCTCCCTGCGTCTCCACCATCTCCAGCGCATGGAGGATCGCGACCGCCTGCGCCTGGTTGATTATCGCCCCGAAGATGTACCCTTTCTGCCCTCCGCTTGCTTGGGCCGACTTCAGCCTGGCCGAGATGGACGACCTCGCGTCGAGCAGCGCCTTCTTCGAAACGCGGTTGCTCCTCAGGAAGCCGCCGGCCAGGAGTTTCTTCACCTTGTCGTTGTACAGCTCCCGCAACCTCAGCGTCGTCCCGTAGTACTCGTCGGGGACCCTGACCCTGATCGCTTCGACGTTGGTCTTCTCGACGTACTCGGCCACATCCTCGCTCTCCTCGTTCCGCGCCTCGACCGCTTCGATGAACAGGTTCCGCTTGATCTCGTTGATCTTCTCCTTCGAAGCTCCCGGCGACGCGGTCAGCCCCATTATCAACGGCCGCTCGGCCATCTCCCTGTACGCAGAAGCCAGTTTCGTGTAGGTGTAGTCTCTCACGCTCCTATGAGCCTCGTCGAACACCGCAAGGCCGACATCGCGCAGTGAGATCCTCCCGTGCCTGACGTCGTTGTAAACGGTCTGGGGGGTGGCGAATACCACCCTCGCCTTCATCCAGAGCAGCTCGCGCTCCCCCGGGTCGACGGTCCCCGTCAGCGCCACCAGAGACCCTTCGGGGAGCGTCAGCTCCGCGGCAAAGGACCTGAGGTGCTGGAGCACCAGAGGTCTGGTGGGGGCCAGGACCATCACCTTCGAGCCAGCTCCCCTCTTCAGCACCTCCGCGGCCACCATGATCGCGATGATCGTCTTCCCGAGCCCCGTCGGGAGCACCACCAGGGTGTTCGTCGACGCCGCTACTTCGGCGATCTTCTTCTGGTATTCTCTGGCGACGAACTTCTCGGAAAGCAAGAAGCGGTGCGCCGCCTCTTTCGACTAAAAGCGTTGCCTATCAGGTTCGGGAACTCTCTTAAACGGCGTGCCCGGCTTGACCCGCAGAGCTGCGATGCGCGCACATTCGGATTCTCGCGGAGCCTTGTCGCGCGCGGAGGCCCGCCCTGGAATGATGGACCCGCCGTCCCGCGCTCGCATCGGGGTTGCCCGATGAGGGTATCCAAGCTGAAGCTGCTCGTCCTCATGGCGATGTCCGCCCTGGGCATATGGGCTTCCGGGACGGTCCTGGTGATCTTCTACACCCTGAACCAGCAGCTCCCGCTCTGCCCCACCGGGACCTTCTTCGGCCTGCACTTCGACTGCGGGGCGGTGCTGAGCAGCCCATACAGCACGATCTTCGGGGTGCCTCTGGAGCTCCTCGCCATGGGCTATTTCTTCGTGAACCTCGCGCTGGTGTGCTTGGTGGCCTTCGGGTCTGAACGGGTCTCCGACGCGACCCTCGAAGTGCTCTTCGGCTGGCGCTTCATCGGCATCTTGCTCGTACCCTACCTGATGTTCGTGGAGTTCTTCATCATCCACGCAATCTGCGTGTACTGCACCATCATGCACGCTGCGATAATCGCGGACTTCATAGTGATAAGCTACCTGCTCTTCTTCGGTAAGAACGCGCTTTCGGGGCCGGAGGGAGGGTTGACCCCCGAGGCCGCGCCGAGACCTCAGTCACAGGAGCAGATCCGGCTTCAGGTCGACGGGCCCGTCATCTGAGCCTGCCCCTCCATCCGGCTGGCACCCTGGGGCCATATTCGACGCCCGTGGCTCCGACGAAAGACGACAGCCCTTCGATGCTCTCGGCGATGTCGGACGCGACTTCGTCCCCGACGGGCGCTCCAGGCTCGGCGTGCACCGAGTTGATGATCAGCTTCTTCCTTTCTTTGTCCAGGCGCGGGTCGATCCTTCCTATCAGCCGCTCGCCCCGCAGGACTGGGAGCACCCACGTGCCGTAGATGCGCTTCTCCTTCGGGAGGAACTGTTCGTGTGCGTAGTCGAAGCCGAAGACTGTGTTCGCCCTCCGCCGCCCTGCGATGAGGTTGTCAAACGGCGCGATTAGAGCGGTGCGCGGGTGCCACGCACTCCCCGCCACTTCCTCGAGGAGCGGGACGTCCTGGGCGTGTACGTAGCGCGCTTCCCTTCCGAACCCGTCTACAGTTATGCGCTGTATAATCGAGTCCGACACGAGCGCTTCGAGCGTCTTCTTCAGGTTCCCGTATCTGCCTCTGACGAAGTAATACGTAATCTCAGAAGGGGAGGCGGTCCCCATGGCCCTTATCGCCCTCTCAGCGGCCAGCCGTTCGAATTCCTCCTCCTTCAGCGCGGTCTTGTCCACCCACTCCGGGAGGAACTTCTCCGACAGGCCCCACACGTTCTGGTTCCCCCGGTGTCCTACTACCATCACTTCTCCGCGCATGAGGAGATGGAACAGCATGGTGGACACGTCGCTCCCCGAGCTCCACCCGTCGTCGGACCGCTTGGACTTGACGTAGTCCCTGAACTGATTCTGCACCAAGGGGCCGCCTTCGAGGTCTTTCAGAATCCTCCTCCGGAGCCCAACGTGATCGGCCAGGAACTTCTTCGCTCGCGGAATGTGGTTCGCCCATGACTTTGAGAGGGACTCGGGGTATCTCTTCATGAGGTAGTCGAACACGGGGTAGTCCTCCATGAGGACGAGAGACGCGATCGGCGTCCAATGCTCGAAGAGCCTCCGCTCATCCCACAGCAGCGCTTCAAGGTCTGACAGGCGGAAGTCCCCGATCCTGCTCCAGAGTGAAACCAGGTGAGAGGGCGCCACGACAGTAACCGGGTCCCACTGCACGTAGCCGAGGGCGCGGACCACCGAGACGATGTCTTCACGTGTGCCCCTTCTGGGGCGCTTCCCTGACAGCCGCTGCTTTGTGACCGTGAGGCGCCTTGCCGCCTCGACAGTGGCTGTGATCGCCTCACCCAAACGCTGCCCGAAGGACCGACTTTGTTATCTAACTGTTGCGCTACAACGGCCGGCCGTAGGCCTCGCTTCAGCGAAAGTGATCTGCGGGATGCGCGCTCGGAGATTGTGCGACCCGGCTCATCGAGCTCGCCGGGCTGGATTTTGAAGTCTGAGCAGCGCGGGCGCTCAGTCAGATCCCCGGCTCGTCCGCCTGGGCGAAAGGTTCCGGACAACGACCCATCGGTGCATCGCGATCTTCCGCGACTTCTTGAACCCCGCCTTCTCGAACATGCCCAGCGTCCCGCTGCACAGGAACGAGTTCGAGACCTTCTGGCCAGTGTAGTCCTCAGGGTACGCTTCGACGGTTCCCCCTCCGAGCCGCGAGATCTCGCGCAGCGCCTCACGGAGGGCGAAGCGCGCTACCCCTTCCCCTCGGCGCTCTCTGTCGATGAAGAAGCAGGTGATGCGCCAGTCAGGAAGGTCCTTCAGGTCTTTCTCGTAGGCCTTCTTGCTCCTTATGTTAGGGAGCTCAGCTGTCGGCCCGAACTGGCACCATCCCACTGCGTTGGGACCGTCGAAGACCAGCGCGGCGTGCGCATGCCCTTCACTCACGAGCTCCTTCTTCATCTTCCTATACGCCGCGTACCCGTGTCTTGTCTCGCCAGGCTCGAGATGAAAGGCTATGCACCAGCATCCGCCAAAGATCCCATTGTGCTTCTCCACGAGGCGGGCGAAAGCGGGCCAAGTTTTCGGGGAGAGAGGCTTCGAGGTCAGGGGCATGCTTGAAACGGGAGAAACAGCCCTGACGTGAGCTCGGCTAAAGACCTTCCGCGGACGTCGAGGTTCACTGGCGAACCACAGTGGACCTGCTGCGACCTCGGTTGCCCCTGTCGACGCTCAAACACAGATGTTTCACATAATGGACTTCCAAGACATCTTGAACGAGGGTCTCGTCAACCAGCGTATCGCTTCATGCGAACCGAGTCAAGGGGAGGTCATGAACGGTGGGACCAGGAAGACGTCCAACGAGACGGAGAAGGCTGCGATCCACTTCCCGGAAGATAGAATCCTTTTCCTGCTGCCAAAACCCGTGTCGGGCTGAGACCTGACCAGTCATTCCGCTGCTTCACGTGAAGGTGAATGGACAAGATAAGCGATCGGCTCCGATGTTCTGCCCAGGCTGCGACTGCGCAAGCAGGAACTTCCAAAACGTTATCTTTATCAAGTAGACGCTTTAGTAGCTCTGGTATGGACGCCTTCTATGCTCTGGCGGAGCCGCGTAGGCGCAAGGTAGTGGAGATTCTCGCCCATAGGGGAAGGCTCAGTGCTACCCAAATCAGTGACGAGTTCGACGTGACCCCCCAGGCGATATCCCAGCACCTGAGGGTGCTAAGGGAAGCGAATGTGATCCAGATGGAGAAGAGGGCTCAGCAGAGGATCTACGCGTTCAATCCAAAGTCGATGCTCGAAATTGAAGGGTGGGCAGTCGACATGACCGAAATGTGGAACAGCAGGTTCGACCGGCTGGGCAAAGCTCTGAAAGATGGTGCGGGTTCGACTGGCGGAGGGAGAGCGCATTGACCGCCGGCGAGCAAGGCGTTGTAAAGGTCACGCGGATCTTCGAATTCCCCCGGGAATCGGTCTTCAGGATGTGGACGGACCCAAAGAAATTGGCGGAGTGGTGGGGTCCCGAGGGGTGCGTCAACGTCCGCTCGGAAGTGGACCCGAGGCCGGGAGGCAAGATGAGGGTCGACCAACGCAGCCCTACAGGAGACATCTCCTCGTTTAACGCCACATTCGAGAAAGTCATCCCGCCCGAGCTCCTGGTCTACAGGAGTGCGTCGCCTGGAACGACCGATGAGTATGGCGGCTTTTCCCCTTGGGAGGCCATTGACACAGTGACATTCGCAGAGCTGGGCCCCAGAAGGACCCAGGTGACCGCAGTAACGAAGGTCATTGCAGGCCGGCTGGAGGAGCGCGAAACCCTCATGGATGCATACAGGGAGGGCTGGGGCCAGTCCCTCGATAAGCTACAGAGAGCGCTCCGCTAGATTGTTCCTGTTCAGGAAGCGTGGCCCGGTCCACCTGCTGTCGCGGAAGGTTCGTTCATCACCATGCTTATCGTGTCAAATCCGACAATTCTGAAGACCCAGGATTCCCCATCACCAGTTCCGCAATCTTGCTTCAGTGAGTCTCCGCCCAACAAGTCGGGCCGGAGCAATGCTCCCCGCCCTGAAACAGGTGCGGGGGGTGGGATTCGAACCCACGAACCCCTAAGGGACGAGGTCCTAAGCCTCGCGCCGTTGACCAGGCTGGGCGACCCCCGCAGTGTCAGGACGCCTCAGGCCAGAAACTATAACGCTTTGGCCGTCGCGCGTCTTCCGCGCCGCGCCTTCGCCCTCTCGAAGATGCTCTCCCAGTCGACCCAGTAAGCGACCACCCCGATGACCACGAAAGCTGCGGTCAGGGCGACCGTCAGGACGAGCTGGTTCCCGCCGATGGCCGTGGCCAAGTTTCTGAGCACGGTGAACTCTAGGGCGATCTCTGCAAAGCTCTTCAAGAGCTTGGCCCCGAGTGTCACTGCCGTCATCGCCCCCAGCGACGCGGAAGAAGCCCCCGCCCCGATGAAAAAATAATCGTCGAAGGGGAACACCGGCAGGACGGCGGCGACGAAGAGCGCCAAGTAGAAGCGAGGGGTGGACGAGTACCGACCGACCAGCCTGACGTTCTTGTTCCGTACAAGGAATCGCCTCAGGCCGAAAGCGCCGTAGTAAATCCCCAGTTTCGCGCAGGTCGCGCCCACAGCGGAGACCACCACCACGAGGATGAACCCCCAGAGGCTGGGGCCGAGTAGCGTTAGTTCGAGGGTGGAAAGCAGCGTGTAAGACGAGCCGACGAAGGGAGACACGTTCGAAAGGAACGAGACAGCCAGCACGAACACAGCTGCCCACAGCCAGGGGTCCAACCGTCCCGTCTCATCTCATTCACTATTAATCCCACTCGGGGGATGTCTCGGACTCCCTTCGGGCGCACTGAGAACGTATATATCGCTCATCGAGGGGCGGCCCGAAACAACGGTCCTGTCAGATGTCGAAGCTTCTCGCATTCGTAGACATATTCGTGGATTCGCCGAGCATGGACGACGTCGTCCAGGCCCTGAGCAAGATACCGAACATAGAGGAACTCTACGAGGTGACTGGCGAGTTCGACATCGTCACCCTGGTGTCGGCGTCGGACATCGAGGAGTTCAGGGACATCCTGAAGAACAAGATACTCAAGATTCGGGGGATCAAGAGCACGGTCAGCGCGATGGTGTTGTACACCCACAAGGGTCCCAGGTTCAACGGGGACTCGAAGCCTAAGGTTTCCGGGCGTTAGGACGCCTGCGAAAGACTCACATGAGCGGCCAATGGGCAGTATCGGAACTCGAGACAGTTGATAGACGCTATCCAGGCAGCCACGGTCGTAGCCATGCTCGCGGCGGCCCTGGCCTCCGGCAGCCTCCTGGCACCATACGTGGTCAGGGTGCTCACTGGGTCTCCCTCGCGGATTGACCGGTTCCTCGACCCGGTCGAGCGCAGGGTCTACAAGCTGATCGGCGCCGACCCCGGCCTGACGATGGGCTGGAAGCAGTACTTCTTCGCAGCCCTGATGCTCAACGCCGCCCAGATGGCCATCGCTTTCGTGATTCTTGTGGGGCAGGGAGCGCTTCCCCTCAACCCCCAGGGCTTCCCCGGGCTGAACTGGGACCTCGCGCTCAATACAGTTGTCTCCTTCGCCACCAACACCAACCTGCAGCATTACGCCGGCGAGACTGCTTTGTCCTACTTCTCTCAGATGACCGCCATACAGTTCCTCCAGTTCACTTCAGCCGCGACAGGAATCTGCGTGATGGCAGCCATGGTGAGGGGGTTCAGGGCAGGGTCAACCCACATGGGCAACTTCTACGTGGACTTCGTAAGGGTCCTGACGCGGCTGCTGATTCCCCTGAGCCTGGTTGCGGCCGTTGTCCTGGTCGCGCTCGGCGTGCCGCAGACTGTGGGGGGCTACGTGACCGTGAAGACCGTTGAGGGCGCCAGCCAGACCCTCCTGGTGGGTCCGGTCGCCTCCTTGGTGTCCATCATGCAGATCGGCACCAACGGCGGGGGTTTCTTCGGCGCCAACTCGGCTTACCCGTTCCAGAACCCGGGCCCGGCGACTGACATACTGCAGATCTACCTTATGCTCCTCCTGCCTACGACCCTCGTCTTCGCCTTCGGCGAGCTGGTTGGAAAGAAGAGGGAAGTCCTCCCCATATTGATCGCATCCTTCGGCCTCTTCGCGATCGACCTCGCCATAGCTTTCATCCCAACGCTGCCGGCCGTCGGACCTGGGATTGAGACCAGGTTCGGGGGTTTCTTCTCCACGTTCTGGACCGTGGTCACTACTGCGGTGACCACTGGCTCGGTGAACGCCTCGCTCTCGGGGATAAACCCGCTGGGGATACTGTCAGCCTTCATGGGGATGCTCATCCAGGCGACCCCTGGCGGCGAAGGGATTGGCGTCATGTACATGATGATGTACGTAGTCCTCACGGTCTTCGTCGTCGGGCTGATGACCGGGCGGACCCCGGAATATCTGGGGATGAAAATCAACGCCCGCGACATCAAGCTCGTTATGATAGCCTTCCTGATACACCCGGTCATCGTCCTCGTCCCCACGCTGGCTGCTTACGCCACCAGGGCGGTGGACGCAATCCCTGGCTTTTCATCCCTGCCGACTTCCGTGGGATTCACTCAGGTCCTGTACGAGTTCGCATCATCGGCTGCCAACAACGGCTCGGACTTCTTCGGTGCAGCTGCCAACACCCCCTTCTTCAACTTGGCCACGGCCGCGGTGATATTCGTCGGCCGGTTCGCCCCCATCGCGATCCTCCTCGCCCTTTCAGGCTCCATGGTCGGCCGGAAGAGGGTGGGCCAGGAAAGCCTCAGGACTGACAGCTTCTCTTTCTCCTTCGTCCTGATGGGCGCCATCATCCTCCTCGTCGTACTTGCGTTCCTGCCGTTCCTGCTGCTCGGACCCCTGCTGGCCTACTTCCAGGGGATGGTGAACTTCCTTGGCTAGGCGCGTCCCACGTTTGGACAGGCTCCTGGGGAAGAGGCGGTTCCCCCGCCGCCCTTCCGCCCTGACCTCGAAGACACTGGTGGACTCGGTGGTCAGGCTGAACCCTATCTCCCTCGTCGCTAACCCCGTGATGTTCATCGTCGAGCTGACTTTCTTCGTCGTCGCGGCCATGGCCGTCTTCCCGTCTGCCTTCATCCCGTTCTCCAGCATCGGGGACCGGGGCTTCTATGCAGAGGTGGCCGCCATACTGCTCGTCACGGTCTGGTTCAGTACCCTCTCCGACTCGCTGGCAGAACAGCAGGCGAAGAACACGGCCACCAGCCTGAAGCAGCTGGAAACCGAAGTCCCGGCAAAGAAGGTAGTCACTGAAGGGTGGGAGCGGCAGATCATACGCACCGAGTCGACCAAGCTCCAGAAGGGGGACCTGGTCCTGTTGGAGAAGGGAGACGTCGTCCCCATGGACGCCGAGGTCTTGGAGGGGATAGCCATGGTGGACGAGTCTCTGGTCACCGGCGAGTCCGCCCCCGCCCGCAAGGCTCCCGGAGACAGCCTGATCGGGGGCTCCAGGGTGGTCAGCGACACGATGACCGCAAGGGTGGTCACGAACCCCGGCGAGAGCTACCTGGACCAGATGGTCAAGCTGGTCGAGTCCTCCAAGCGCCCCAAGACCCCCAACGAGGTCGCAATCACAATGGTCCTCTTCGGACTTACGGCCATATTCACCATGATCATAGCGTCGATCCTCGGCCTGTCCGTGACCTTCGGGCTCGGCGCCGACCTTTCGGTGCTCATAGCGCTGTACGTCTGTCTCCTCCCGACGACCATCGGGGCCCTCCTCCCAGCTATCGGCCTTTCGGGGATAACGCGCCTGTACGAAAGGAAGGTCGTCGCGAAGTCAGGCAGGGCGATTGAGACGGCCGGGGACACAGACGTAATCCTCCTGGACAAGACAGGCACAATCACAGTGGGGAACAGGCAGGCGGTGGAGCTCATTCCGCTTGGGGGCCGGACGGAGAAGGAGGTCGGGGAGGCGGCCTTCCTTTCTTCATGGTTCGACGACACCCCAGAGGGGCGCAGCGTCATCAGGCTAGCCTATGAGAAGGGGTACGTCCCGAGAGAGCTGAACGCACTAACTCTCTCCGAGGTCTACGACTTCTCGGCCAACACGCGGACCAGCGGGGTGAAGCTCCACTACGGGGCCAGCTTCGTCCTTCCGAAGGGGAGCATCCAGAGGGTGAGGCGGAAGTTCTTCGTCGAGGATGCGAGCGACCAGGGCATGCACCTCTCGGGGGAGGAGACGGAGATCGTCAAGGGGGCACCGGACTCCTTGAAGGCCGGCTTCAGGGTTCCCGACGGCTTTCAGGAGCTGGTGGAGAAGATCGCCTCGCAGGGGGACACGCCCATGGCTGTGGCGCGCGACCACGAAGTGATAGGGCTGGTGAGGCTGAAGGACGTACTGAAGCCCGGGACAAGGGAGAAGATCAACGCCGTGAAGGCCATGTCGATAAGGCCGGTGATGATAACAGGGGACCAACCCCTGACCGCGAAGAGCATCGCTTCGGAGGTGGGCGTCGACGAGTTCATGGCCCAGGTCAAGCCCGAGGACAAGTACGGCATCGTGCTCAAGGAGCAGTCTCGCAACCACGTCGTCGCAATGATCGGGGACGGGACCAACGATGCCCCTGCCCTGGCGGCCGCCGACGTCGGGCTCGCAATGAACTCAGGGACGGAGTCAGCCAAGGAAGCTGCGAACATGGTGGACCTCGAATCCAACCCTGCGAAGATCATCGAGGTGGTCCTCCTCGGAAAGCAGCTCCTGATGACCCGGGGTGCCGTGACCGCCTTCAGCATCTCCAACGACGTTGCAAAATATTTCGCCATACTCCCAGTGCTCTTCGCCTCCACGATACCAGCCCTGCGGGCGTTCAACATCCTCGGCCTTGGGCTGCAGACGGCCGTCCTCTCGGCGCTGATCTTCAACGCCATAATCATACCGCTGCTCATCCCCCTCGCCATGAGAGGGGTGACGTTCAAGCCGTCCAGCACGATGTCGCTCTTCCTGCGGAATGTCCTCGTCTACGGCGTGGGAGGGATAATCGTCCCATTCGTAGGCATCAAGGCGATCGACCTGCTGCTGGGAGCGCTCTAGGGGGCTTGGGTTTGAGTTCAAGCAATTCGAAGTGGAAGACGTACAGGCCGGTGGTCGTCCTGTCCGTGCTGTCGATGCTCGTATGCGGGCTGGCCTACCCGCTGCTCGTAACAGGCATCTCCCAGGCGGCCTTCCCATACCAGGCCAACGGGAGCCAGGCTCAGCTGGGCGGGAGGTCCGTGGGCTCGTACTACATAGACAACGGGTTCACACTCCCCATCTTCTTCCATGCGAGGAACGAGACGAACCCGCAAACGGCATCAGCCTCAGGGGTCGACCCGGACATACTGCTCGCGGACGCACTATCCCAGGTGCCGCGGATCTCCAACGCCACTGGAATACCTGCCGCGAGCCTCGACGGCCTCGTGATGTCCCATGAGCAGTGGACCCTCTTCGTGACCGGCGACCCCTATGTCAACGTGCTGGAGCTGAACCTGGCTCTGATAAGCGCCTATCCGTCCGTCTACTCCGCCTACGGCTGACCGGGATCTACCGCTTCTGAGCTAGCTTGCGCTTCTTCTCTTCCCTTTTCAGCTTCTCTTCGCGCTCTTTGCGCTTCATGCTGTCGTACTCGCCCAGCGGGCCCTCGTGCTCCGTGTATCCGTGGTGGATCTCGAGTATCCGCTTTACCACCTCCACTCCTTGCGCGTCCCTCTTCGGGAACCGCACCGAGAGGTTCCTCCTGTCGAGGACCGTCCACTCGAGCCCCTTTTGCTCCTTCAGCTCTTCGATGGCCTCTTCCATGGCGTATTCATTGCCGAAGAGCCCTCTGATCTCCCAGACACCAGGCATGGACGCCCGCCTCCAGGTCGGCGATAAAACTCTTAGCGAGCCCCGAGCTGCGCGGCTAGCGCGCCTATCGACTCGGCCGGCACCTTGCACGAAAACCCCTCGCAGACGTACGCCCTCGGCCCCGACATCGGCTCCCTCCCTTCCAACAGGGAGCTCAGCTTCGCAAGGTCAGGGAACGTCTTGGCTGTGGCCGTGATGACCGCCCTGTCGGGGGCGAACCTCCTCAGCACCTCGGCTTTCATCGTCTCGGCTTCCTTCATCATGGGGGCGGTGACGACAACCTCCCTGGTCCCGTTGACCAGCAGGTCTTCCCCAGCCAGCATCCAGACGTGGGATGTGGGGCTGCCTTCGATCTCCCTTCCGAACGCTTTCAGCGTCTTCTCGGCGTGCCCGGCGTACTCTCTGTCCCCGGTCAGCTCCGTCAGCCTGATGAGGTCCATCACGGCCACGGAGTTCCCCGACGGGGTCGGCCCATCGTAGCTCTCCTTCAGCCTGACGGGGTCGGGCTCCACCGTGAGGAAGAACCCCCCTACGTCAGCGTCCTCGAAGTCTTGCATCATCGTCCTTGCCAGCCTTGTCGCTTCTGCGAGCCACGACGGCTCCGACGATGCTTCGAAGAGGTCCAACAGCCCCTGGATGAAGAAGGCGTAGTCTTCCAGCGTGCCCGCGAGCGCAGCCTGTCCTCCGGCGTACCTCCGAAGGAGCCTGCCGTTCCGGGAGTTCTTCTGCAGGACGAAGTTCGCCGCCCCGATGGCATCGTCCACCAGCCCGCGGTCACCCAGCGCCCCGCCCGCGTACGCGAACGCCGATATCGCCAGGCCATTCCACGACGTGAGCACTTTGTCGTCTGTCGAAGGCCTCGCCCTCTTCAGGCGCGCCGAGTAAAGGGCCTTCTTGGATCGGGCGAGTCTCTCCCGCTCCTTCTCCGAGTGGCTCGCGCCGGAGAGGGTGAGCAACGACCTTCCTCCGAAGTTGCCGGTGTTCGTGACTCCGTAAGCCCTGCAGAATCCTTCTCCGTCCTCCCGACCCAGGGTCTCGGCGACCTCCTGCGGCGTCCAAGTGTAGTAGTAGCCTTCTCCTTGCGCGCTGTCGGCGTCCTGGGCGGAGTAGAGCCCTCCTTCGGGGCTCCTCATCTCACGGGAGATCCAGCCCAACGTTTCACGGACGACTTCGGCATACTCGCGTCTCCCGGTGACCTGGTACCCCTCCGCGTACGCCCTTGCCAAGAGCGCGTTGTCGTAGAGCATCTTCTCGAAGTGAGGGACCAGCCAAACCCTGTCCGTCGAGTATCTGTGGAACCCTCCTCCCAGGTGGTCCCGTATCCCTCCTGCCATCATCTCGTCCAGGGTCTTTGTGACGCACCCCTTGGCGAGCTCCTTGCCTGTCCTGAAGTGGTACCTCATCATGAAACCGAGCGCTAGGGGGAGCGGGAACTTCGGAGCGGTCCCGAAACCTCCGTGGTCAGGGTCGAACGAGGACAGCAGGTCGGCGTACCCGTCGTCGATCGCCCCCTTCTTCAGCTCCCCGCCAGGTCCGCCGGGCGCGACAGATGTCGCCTTGACCACCTGCTCGGTGTTGGCGATCACCTGCTCCCGCTTTTCCCGCCAGAGGTTTGACACGAATGTGAGCACTTCCATGAAGCTCGGCATGCCCTGCCTGCGCTCGGGCGGGAAGTATGTCCCCCCGTAGAACGGCTTCAGGTCGGGGGTCAGGAAGACGCTCAATGGCCATCCGCCCCCTCCCGTCATCGCCTGTACGGCGCTCATGTAGTAAGCGTCGACCTCGGGGCGCTCCTCCCTGTCTACCTTCACCGGTATGAAGTTCTTGTTGATGAACGCGGCCGTCTTCGAGTCCTCGAATGACTCGCGGCGCATGACGTGGCACCAGTGGCAGGTGGAGTAGCCGATGCTCAGGAAGATGGGTTTGCCGTCGTTCTTCGCCTTCGCGGCTGCCTCCTTCCCCCAGGGCCACCAGTCCACTGGGTTGTAGGCGTGCTCCAGCAGGTATGGGCTCTTCTCCTTTGCCAGCCTGTTGGGCGGCCTGTTCTCCAACTTCCTTTGGCAGACGCGGCGCCGTCTAATTGAAGTTGTCTCCGGAGGGAACAATGTTTAACATCGTTCTGCCCGTTGCGAGCCAGGGCCCAGCCGGCCACGTGAATCTCATTGCAGTACAAATGGACAGTCCTCACGGTAACCACCGTGGGGGTGCTGATGTCAGGGATCGACTCCAGGATCGTGGTGATCGGGATCCCGCAGGTGGCGGCGGCTCTTGGCGCTGACGCGGAGCAGGCCATCTGGTTCACGCAGGCCTACATCTTCGGGAGCACCGTGTCGCTCCTCGTAGTGGGGAGGGTGAGCGACATGACCGGGCGTGTGAAGATCTACACGGTCGGATTCTTGATCTTCACGGTCGGCTCCCTGCTGACCAGCCTTTCCACTTCGCCTGACTACGTCATACTCTTCAGGGTCCTGCAGGGAGTCGGGTCGGCTGCGCTCTTCGCCAACAGCGCTGCGATAATCACCGACTCGGCCCCGCGGGACCAACTGGGTATGTTCCTCGGCATCAACCAGGTCGCGTTCAGGGCGGGCGCAATGCTCGGACTGACTCTCAGCGGGCTCATACTCGCGGTCACCGACTGGAGGGCGCTCTTCTACGTCAACGTCCCCATAGGGATCTTCGGGACCTACTGGGCCCGCCGGAGGCTGAAGGAGGTCTCCCGTCCTGACCGCGGTGCGCCCATGGACTGGCAAGGGTTCTTCACCTTCAGCGCCTCGATAGTCATCTTCCTCCTCGCCCTCACCTTCGCTGCCTACGGGACCTATCCGGTGTCGTGGATGCTGGGCTTGATAGGTATCTCTGTCGTCCTTCTTGCCCTCTTCGTGCGGAGGGAGAGCAGGTTCTCGCACCCCCTGCTCGACCTGAAGCTGCTCAGGATCAAGGAGTTCACGGGCGGGGTCGTCGCGCAGATGCTGAACGCGCTCGCCTGGGGGGCGGTCATCCTCCTCCTCAGCCTCTATCTCCAGCTTGTCGAAGGGTTCTCTCCGCTGCAGGCAGGGCTGGCGATCATCCCCTTCGACTTGGCGTTCCTCGCCGTAGGGCCCCTCAGCGGACGCCTGTCGGACAAGTACGGACACATGCCCTTCACCACAGGGGGCCTTGCGGTCATGAGCGCTTCGCTGCTCATGCTGTCGACCACCTCGGTCTCGACCTCCTACGCTACCCTGGCCGCATACCTCGTGGTGTTCGGCGTCGGGGTAGGTTTGTTCAGCTCTCCCAACATGAGCTCGATAATGGGGTCGGTGCCTCCGGAAGAGAGGGGTGTCGCGTCAGGGGTGAGGGCGACCTTCTTCAACGTCGGCTACGTCCTGAGCTTCAACGTCGCGATACTGGTCATGACGCTCGCCCTCCCGTACTCGGTGATCACAGCGGTGATATCCGCACCAAACCCTGCCGCCATCGTTGGGGCGGACAAGGCGCTTTTCTTGAAGGGGCTTGATTACGCGTTTCTGGTGTCCGCGGTCATAAACGCCGCAGCGATTTTCCCCTCTGTGTTGAGAGGAAAGCGAGCCGCCGTCTATCGCAAGGACGATCTCCCGATAGCGCTCGGATCGGAATAAGGTCTTCCTGAACTATACGGCGCTTGCCTGAGGAGCCGGGCCGGCGGCCATGCGGCTCGCAGCCATCGCCATCCCGGACCCCATAATCGACATCGCGAAGATGGCGAACGAGTTAAGCAGATGGACCCACGCTATGCCGTTGCTGAGGGTCGCGTTGCTTGAAGTGCTCAGAGCAGCCGCCCCTATCAGCGCCTCGAGGAGTATGTCGACGCCGATGCCGATGGTTATCCCCATCAGCCTCTTGGGCTTGCTCGGCATCCTCGCCACTGCGACGAGGGCCACGATCGCCAGAACACCCAGCACCACTCCCCATGCCATGTGGGTAAACGGGTCAAGGAATCCGAAGGTTACGAGCCCTCCAAGCGCGATCTGGATCCCCAGCGCGATGCCGGTGATCCTGAAGATGAGGTTCACGTTCAAAGCGGTCAGGGCCGACTTCGCCGCTTCGGTCATTTGAACGCTTCGCCCGCAAGCCCATGTTGGCCAATGCGGCGGTACCTATGTTCAAATAGCGGCCGACAGCCCGGAGCCTCAGACGGTCGCAATGCCGCTCGAAAGCCTCGGCCGCACGCGGGAGAAGCTCGACACTTCGCAGGGGAAGGCGACGGTCTGCAACATCCTGAAGCTAGAAGAACTCGGCTACCAGATCGACCGGCTCCCATATTCGATCAGGATCCTCCTTGAGAACGCGGTGAGATACTCCGAGAAGATGCCAAGCGCCCTCGAAGCAGCGCACGCGCTGGCCCAGTGGCCCAGGACTGTGGACTCGGAAACGCCTTTCATGCCGCACAGGGTGCTCCTTCAGGACTACACCGGGGTTCCGCTGATCGTCGACCTGGCTTCAATGCGGGAAGCTGCGAGGGCGGCCGGGTTGAACGCGGGCGCGATCAACTCGCGTGTCCCCGTCGACCTGATAATCGACCACTCGATCCAGGTGGACGCGTGGGGGAACGACCTGGCCTTCTCAGTCAACCTCGAGAAGGAGTACGAGCGGAACACCGAGCGTTATTCTCTGTTGAAGTGGGCACAGTCCTCGTTCAAGGGGATGCGCGTCTTCCCGCCGGGAAAGGGCATCTGCCACCAGTTCAATCTGGAGTACCTTTCGCAGGTCGTCGCGCTATCCGAGAAGGACGGCGCGCTCGAAGCTTACCCTGACACGCTTGTCGGGACCGACTCGCATACGACCATGGTGAACGGTCTCGGCTGCCTCGGGTGGGGCGTCGGGGGCATAGAGGCCGAGGCCGTGATGCTGGGTGAGCCTTACCATATGCCGATACCCCGGGTGCTCGGGGTAAAGTTCACGGGAGCCCTGAGGGAAGGGGTAACCCCCACGGACCTGGTCCTCACGGTCACGGAGAAGCTCAGGGAGAAGAACGTGGTCGGCGCCTTCGTCGAGTACTTCGGGGAAGGCTACAGGGAGCTATCAGTCCCGGACAGGGCGACGATCGGCAACATGTCGCCGGAGTACGGAGCGACAGCTGGCTACTCCCCGGTGGACGACACCACTCTGGCGTATCTTGCGGGCACTGCCAGGCCCAAAGCGCACCTGGTCCTCGTGTCGAGGTACGCACGTCAGTTCGGATTCTTCGTCACCGACGTCGAACCGCTGTATTCGGAGGTAGTCCAGATCGACCTCGACAAGATCGAACCGTCGATCGCGGGCCCGAGGAACCCCGAAGAGAGGCGCGTCCTCGCTTCGGTTCCGAGTTTTGCCCGCACGCTCCTTGACCAGCGCAGGGCTCAGCCGGCCTCCGCTCCCTCGGGAGGGTCCGCCCGGACCCAGCAGATGCTCGAAGAGGACGGCCCCATCCACTCCGGGCTTTCAGACGGTGCCGTCATCATCGCGGCGATCACCAGCTGCACCAACACGTCGAACCCCACCGTGATGGTGGGCGCGGGCCTCATCGCGAAGAAGGCGATCGAAGCCGGTCTCACCGTGAAGCCCTGGGTGAAGCCGAGCCTGGCCCCTGGCTCCACCGTGGTCACGGACTACCTCCAGAAGTCGGACCTGCTCCGCTACCTGGATGAGCTGGGGTTCGCCCTCGTAGGATATGGATGCACGACGTGCATCGCCGAAGGGACCCCGGTTTTGATGGCGGATGGAACTACTCGAAGAATCGAATTCCTTCCTTCAGGGGGCGGAGCCAAGGTCTTCGCTCCGACCGAAAAGGGAATGCTCGGCCTCAGCCTGCAGTCGAGGTTGATCGACAACGGCGTGCGCGATTGTGTCGACCTCGTGCTTCAGGACGGACGAACCTTGACGTGCACGCCTGACCACAAGCTACTGTCCGCGGATGGTCGCTGGATCCGTGCCGACCAGCTTGCGGTCGGAAGGGACAGGGTGGTGATAGGCCTGGAGGGGCCGCGGGACGCTCCCGGCGAGGACGAATCTGATTACGTCCTGCGTGCTGGCGACCTCACCCTCAAGATGGATACACAGGTCGACCGGGACAGGACCCTGGCCTTCGTTCGGATCCTCGGGCACGTCCTCAACGACGGGTCGATCAGCGTCCGAGGTCAAGGTCGGATGAACATAGGCCAGGCTGTCGACCGCGAAGTCGCTCTCTCTGACATCGAACTCCTTACCGGCCTGCGTCCGGCCGCCAGCCGCTATGACGAAAGGAAGTGGTCGATCGCCCTCCCGCGGGCGTTGACGAAAGCTTTCACTGCCCTTCCGGGGGTCCAAGAGGGAAGGCGCATCTCACAACCCCCGACAATCCCCGAGTTCGTGCTTGACCCGAGTTGCCCCGTGTCTGTAGTGAGAGAGTTCCTTGGAGGAATGTTTGGAGCTGATGGACACGCGCCAAAGTTGCATCAATGGGGAGACCGCGAAGACGAGTCCACCCTGGAGCCGCCTGCCTTCTCCCAAAGCACGATCCCTGCCCACCTCCAGCAAACGAGGGAAATGTTCTCTCAGTTGATCCGGTTGCTTTCCCACTGTGGCGTCAAGACCCAAGGCTCACAAATCTACGACTATCCGACTCGACGAAGCAAGTCCACCTACCCGTCCGCCAAGGACGGAATTCCGCGAATCGAGGTCAGGCTGACCATTCCTGACGGGCTTTCCTTCACTGAAAGGGTGGGATACCGCTATTGCGTCGAAAAGCAGATGCGCGCCACCGCCGCCTCCGTATACTGGAGGTTGGTAGAAGGAATCGGAAAGCAACGGCTTTGGATGGCCGCTCAGATCGCTCAACTACATCGTGAACGACCAGCACTGTCCTTCGCCCAAGCTCGCGCGCAGGTGTCTGTCACTTTGCTTGGTCATGAAAAAGAGAACTCCCTCCCGCCGGTGGTCTCTCCACATTACGCTCTCCTCGAGGGCCATGACCGGTTCTCACGTCTCCCCTTCGCCGAGGACTACAGATTCCGCCCTTACCATCGTGCCAACTACTCGTTTCTTTCTCCGGTTGGGCTGCTAAAGGAGCTCGGGGTGAGCGGCTGGTTTGTCCCACCTAAGAGCGGTGAAAGACCGACTGACCCCAAGCTGCACGCCGTGCCAAAGGAAGCGAACGCCTTGCCCACCCTCTCTCTGAGAGTGGTAGACCGACGTGCGACGGGCCCAAGGCACGTATACGATTTGACCGTGGATGGGTCGCATTCATTCCTGGCAGAAGGAATAGCAGTGCACAACTGCATCGGGAACAGCGGTCCGCTCGCGCCCGAGATCGAACGGGAGCTCAAGGAGCGGGACCTCTATGGGGTCGCGGTCCTCTCGGGGAACAGGAACTTCGACGGGAGGATACACCCGCTCGCGAAGGGGTCGTTCCTTATGTCTCCCATGCTGGTCGTTTCTTACGCCCTCGCCGGGAGGATAGACTTCGACTTCCAGAAGACACCGCTGGGGACAAGCGGGGCCGGGAACCCCGTCTACCTCAGGGACCTCTGGCCGTCCCTCTCTGAAGTGAAAACGGCGGTTGAGGCGTCACTGGACCCGAGCCTCTACGCCCGGCGATACGCCGACGCCACGAAGGGAGACTCTCGCTGGGAGGGGCTGACGACATTCAGTGACGAGGTCTACCACTGGGAAGGCTCGTCCACGTACATCAGGAACCCTCCCTGGTTCGACCCGTCGCAGTCGGAGCCCGCGAACCGGGACATCAGCGGCGCGAGGGTTCTCGCGGTCTTCGAGGATAAAGTCACGACCGACCACATATCCCCGGCCGGGACGATCCAGGTCGACAGCCCCGCGGGCGCATACCTGAAGGAAAAGGGGGTGGACCTTGCACACCTGTCCACCTACGGCAGTCGTAGGGGGGACCACGAGGTCATGGTGAGGGGAGGGTTCAGCAACATCAGGCTCAGGAATCTCCTGGCAATGGGGAAGGAGGGAGGGTACACTTCGCACTTCCCTGACGGCGCCCTGATGAGCATCTACGACGCGGCGATGAAGTACGAGCGAGAGAAGATCCCCTTGTTGGTGCTTGCAGGCAAGCAGTACGGTGCTGGGAGTTCGAGGGACTGGGCAGCCAAGGCGCCGAAGCTCTTGGGTGTGAAGGCGGTCATCGCCGAGAGCTTCGAACGGATACACCGCAGCAACCTGGTGGCCATGGGGGTCATCCCACTGCAGTTCAAGGACGGAGAAGGCGTCAAACAGCTGGGGCTGACGGGGGCTGAGACCTTCGACGTCGTAGGGCTCAAGGAAATAGATTCGCCGAAGAAGTGGGTCGACGTAATCGCGCGGGGCAGGTCGGGAGAAAAGAGGTTCAAGGCGCTCGTCAGGGTGGACAACGAAACCGAGGTGCGATACGTCCACTCCGGAGGCGTCCTCCCATATGTTTTTGGACGACTGTCCAAAACTGGACACTAACGTAACCGTTTTATCCGCCAAGAGGCGGCTCGTTCTCGAGATGGACAAGGAGCCGCTGATCTACATGGACGGGAAGTTCGTCGAGAAGTCCAAGGCGGTAGTGTCGGTGTTCGACCACGGCCTCCTCTACGGAGACGGGATCTTCGAAGGGATACGGGCGTACAACGGGAGCGTCTTCAGGCTGGTAGACCACATCAACCGGCTCTACGACTCAGCCAGGGTCATCAGGCTGAAGATGCCGCTCACGAAGCATGAAATGTCGGAGGCGGTGCTCGAAACACTCCGCAAGAACCAACTGAGGGACGCGTACATCCGGCTCGTCGTGACCCGAGGGACAGGCGACCTGGGGGTCGACCCTTCCCTCTGCAAAGCTCCGACAACGTTCATCATCGCCGAGCCCATGTCGAGCATCCTCGGCCCCAGGGAGCCGAAGGTACTGCGGATGATGGTGTCGTCCTACCGGAGGGACGCGGTCGACTCCACCTCCCACGAAGTGAAGTCGCTCAACTACATGAACAGCATTCTGGCCAAGATAGAAGCGAACAGCGCAGGGGCGGACGACGCTATCCTCCTCGACCGAAGGGGGTTCGTCTCCGAAGCAAGCGTGACGAACATATTCCTGGTGAAGGACGGCAAGGTAGTCACCCCTTCGTCCGCTGCGGGGATCCTTCACGGCATAACAAGGGACCGGATAGTCAGGCTCTGCCAGGACCTGGGGCTCGAAGTCGAGCAGAGGGACGTGACCCCGTTCGAGCTCGCGGTGGCAGACGAAGTCTTCGTGGTCGGCACAAAATCCGAGCTCGCGGCCGTAGGGATGATCAGCGGGAACAGCGTGGGGGGAGGAGCGGCTGGCCCGACCACCAGGAAGCTCTACCAGGAGTTCTCGAAGTTGGTCGTGCGGCCAGAGGAGGGCACGCCGGTCTACGAGGCTGCAGCAGAGAGCGTGTAGGCGCCGATTAGGGTCTAGCGCTGCATTCCATCCCAAAAGCAGTCCATACTGGCATGTTCTTGCCCTTCCGATCTAACCGAGGATGGCACATCCTTTCTTCGGTCCGCGCGCCTTGGTCCTGAGAGGTCTGTTGCGTCGGGCTGGATTCCAGCCTCTGGAACGGCAAGAAAGGGGACGGGGGCCGGATGAATCCGGGCGCGGCTCTCAACCCAGTAAAATCTATATACGCGACAAAAACCGCCTCTCATGGGGCCCTGTTCCGTGTATTGTTCGTGCCAGTTAGTCTGTATTATCAATGGGGGTAAGACGGCATAGTAACGACAAAAAAGACAGTCAGAAGGAAGAAGGTCGAGGACGAGGTCCCCGCCTTCAAGGTCAGCACGCATTTCCTGATTCCCAAGCACGAGCTCCTTACCAAGGAGGAGGCCGCTCAGGTGGTGGCCAGGTTCAACTCATCTCCGTCACAGTTTCCGTACATCCAGTCGACTGACTCGATCGCCAAGGAGGTCGGAGCCAAGCCCGGAGACTTCGTGAGGATCACCAGGACCAGCGAAACTGCAGGTTCCAGCGTGTACTACAGGTACGTGGTGGAGGGCTAAAAGATGAGCAAGCAGTTCGCTACCACAAACTCCTGGGTCATACTCAGCGACCTGCTCCAGAGGGAAGGGGTGGCGCGCCAGCACCTGAACAGCTACAACGAGTTCGTGACAAGGGGGCTCCAGAACATCGTCGACGAGATCGGAGAAGTGGAGATCGAGACCGTGAGCACCCCGTACAAGATAAAGTTCGGCAGGCTGACGCTCGGCTCGCCGCGGGTCGTGGAGATCGACGGTTCGGTAAGCAGCATTCTCCCGATGGAGTCGAGGCTCAGGAACCTGACCTACTCGGCACCGATACTGCTGGAGATGACCATCGAGGAGGAAGGGCTCCCGAGGGACACAACCAGGCAGCATGTCGGCGACCTGCCCGTCATGGTAAAGTCTGAACTCTGCCAGCTCTCCAACAGGACCAGGGAGCAGCTCATCGAATCCGGCGAAGACCCCAACGACCCCGGAGGGTACTTCATAATCCACGGAGCGGAGCGGGTCATCGTCGGCCTCGAAGACCTCTCGCCAAACAAGATACTCGTCGACGCCGAAAAGCTCGCGGGGACCACCACGTACAAGTCGAGGGTGTACTCCTCTGTGGTGGGCTACAGGTCGAAGCTCGAGCTCACGCTGAAGCAGGACGGAGCCATCAACGTCAAGGTGCCCAGCTGCCCTGTGGACCTTCCCTACGTCATCGTCATGAGGGCGCTTGGGATAAAATCGGACAAGGAGATAGCGGACGCGGTCTCGCCGAAGGCGGAGATCCAGGACCTGCTCGAGGTCTCCTTCGACAAGGCGAGCGAAGCCCCGACCGCGAAGGACGCCCTCGTGTTCATCGGGAACAGGGTCGCCCACGGCATGCTGGAAGAGTTCAGGGTGAAGCGCGCGCTCTCGATGCTCGACTGGGGGCTCCTGCCGCACCTGGGCAAGACCGATGACAAGCGCTTCGACAAGTCGATGTTCATGGGCGAGGCCGCGTGCAAGCTCCTCGAGC
>JAFMAU010000028.1 GCA_029784825.1 Nitrososphaerota archaeon
GGACGGAGGACAGTCGCCGGGGGTGTTTTTCGACGGTCCGACAAAGATGGCGATCGTGGCGGCCCTGGACCGGATCGGCGTCCGGGAGATCGAGGCCGGAACGCCCTGTCTGGGACAAAACGAGATCGAGGACCTGAAGCTCGGCCTCGACCCGACCGTGCTGTCCGGCTGGTACCAGAAGATAGCGAGCGACGCCAGGGCCGAGGCACCGAGGCACCTGACGGACTCGATTGATGTCCTCCAGGACCCCATTCTTCCTATGAAGTTCGAGTTCAAGACCTCGCGGAGGGCCGTCAAGTACGTGGTTGACGCCATCGACCGCAACCTCGATGGGATGCCGATGGCAACGAGGCTGTACTTCCAGAAGCTGGCGGAGCTTGTCCAGGCCGAGGCCCTGCGCTAGGACCCGGCCTTCACGACCACCGTGGCGACCATCCACGGATGGTATGTGCAGTGGTACATGTAGGTCCCCGGGGTAGTGAAGGTGAACGTGAAAGACTGCCCCGGCGCCAGGTTCCCTGACGAAAAGGTCCCGTCGTTGGCGGTGACAGTGTGCGGGGACACGTCGTTGTTTGTCCAAGTCACGGTGTTGTTGACGCCGACGATCACCGTAATCTTGGGGGGAGAGAAGCCGGTGCTCGAAGTGTTTGTCCCCGCGCCTTGGAGTATGTTCACAGAAGCTATACTTGGGGATTGCTGCGTCGTGGTCGAGGTCGGATGACCAGTGTACGCAGCATTGGGGAGGACCACGAGGTACCCTATCATGCCGACCTGAGCGTGATATGTGCACACGAACTCATAGATTCCAGAGAACTTAGCGACGAACGAGTATTTCGCCGAAACGTTGCCCGGCGTGCCCGAGACGACGACCCCTGGGGAGTTGTTCCTGGACGGGGTGGTGAACGTCTGCCCCGTCAGGTCGTCGATTAGCCCAGGGACAGTCGCGTTGACGATGATGTTGTAGGGGGGTCCCACGGCGAGGTCATGCGCCACCGTGTCGTTGTCGATGAGCGTGAGGCTGACGGTGTCACCCTGGTTCACCACGATGAACGTGGGGTTGAACCTGTCCTGGTGCGCCGAGGGGGAAAGGTACCATGTCTCCGTGATAGACCTTATCGTGGGGGGCTGGTTCATCACCGGAAGGGTGATGTTTGCCGCCGCCTTGCCCTGCGAAACCTCCGACGCCAGCTGCTGCAGCTGAGAGCTAAGCGCGGAGACCTGCTGGCCCTGCGAGTAAAGCTGGTCCGTCGACGACTGGGATGAGGTCACGTAGACAAGCGAAACGACTCCGAGGGCGAGCACTAGCAGCACAACGACCACGCCCGAAGAACTCATCCCACGCCTTTCGCGGATATCCATGCCTTGTGGCTGCGCGATTGGATTTGGTTCTTAAGGGCTTCGCACCCTCTTCGCAAGCTGCATCGGCTCCTGCCTGAACAGCGCCGGCTCCATCTCCTTCAGGTCCTGGGCGACATGCGGCCTGAAGCCGAGGTGTGCGAGCACGTCTCTGTGGAGGTCCACCCCGGGCGCTATCTCCGTCATCAGCAGCCCGGTGGGGGTGAGCTTGAAGACCGCCCTCTCGGTGACATACAGGACCTCCTTCCCGAAGCGAAGGGCCTGTCTCCCGCTGAAGAAGTTCTTGTAGACCCGCCTCACGAACTTCTTCGTCCCTCCGTCCCGAGAGATCTTCAGCTTCCCCCTCTCGATCTTCAACCCGCATTCGCCCGCTGTGAGGGCGCCCGCGAAGTAAATCCTCGGAGAACCGCCTGCGATGACAGGGAACCCCCCAGGTCCGTACAGCCTCCCCGGGAGCATCGAGGGGTTGACGTCCCCGTTCTTCCCCACCTGGAGGAAGCCCAGCGACGCGGCGTCGATCGTCCCTCCTTCGAAGTTGGAGAACATGTCGGGCATCGTCGACAGGGCGAACGGGCCGATGGCCGCCCCGAAGTCGACGCCTGGGAGGGCCATCCCTCCCCACTGTCCCGATTCGAGCACCGTAACTATGTAGTCGGCAACCCCCTCCTCCACGGCCAGCCTAGACACTAGCGCGGGAATCCCGATCCCGAGGTTGACTATTACCGGCGAGCCCTTCTTTTTCGCGACCTCGATGAGCTCGACGAGGACTCGCCTGGCTATCACCAGCTGGCAGGGCTCCATGATCGGCTGCTCCTGGACCGGGACCGCCTCCGCGCTGGAGCCATAGGCAGGGTCGTACACAGTCGACCCCACCTGCCAGTGGTAGGCGTTCGGGGAGACGACCACGAAGTCGACGAGCGGGCCCGGCACCTCGATCGACCTCGGATTGCTGTCTTCTTTCGCGACACGCCTGACCTGCGCAAGCACAGTCCCGGGCTCGGGGTGCGCCTTGGTCGCCTGCACTATGTTCAGGACGGTCCCCCTTATCGCCTCGTCTTCCATCGTCAGGTTTGCCCTCCTGTCCGCAGTCGTCGCCCTGACGAGGGAGACGTTCGGCTTGGGTGCCTGATAGAACAGGTACTCCTCCCCGTCCACCTGTATGCGCTTCACACTGCATGTGTTCCGCACGGCGGCGAGGCGGTTCAGTTTCCCCCCGCCCTTTCGCGGATCGATCACGGTATCAATCCCGATTTTGCTTATCACCCCCGGCCTCCCGGACGCGACTTCCCTGAACCAATAGGCCGCCACCCCCATCGGCCAGCTGTATGCCTCTGCTATGTTGTCAGTGACGAGCTTCTGGAGCCACGGAGAGAAGCCAAGGAAGGGGACGGATATCCCCCTCATGAAGCGCCCGTCCCTCCTCACGACGAGGTCTTTGGCGACTGTGTCCAGCGCCCTGTCGGGGATCGCTGGGAGGGCGTCCGCAATCATGAATATCTCCCGGGGGTGCCCGGTCCGCTTGTACCTCTTGTACAGCTCAAGGATCAGATATTCAGGGGTGGTCGCCATGTTGAACCCGGATACGGCGACCACGGCCCGGTCCCCGACCACGGAGACTGCATCCTCCGCGGAAGCGACGATGCCTGCCTTCCTGATCAGAGGCCCTGCCTCTTGGCTCAGTGGAGCGACCCCCCGTCGAGACTGACCCCTGCGCGGGCGCAGGTCACGGTCGGGGCACCCTTCCTCAGCCTTTCGCCTTGGCCAGCGAATAGACTATGATGAAGAAGCCCAGAGCCTGAGCGTACGCCTGAAGCGTGATCACCGTGTCGAGGTCCGTCCCGGCGATGAAGTTGTACAGAATCCCCGCCACGAGTCCCCCCAGCGTCACGACCGCGAAGCCGATGCCCAACAGGAGCATCGCCTGGCTCTTGGTCTTGTCATAGGCCCGGTAGGCGTAGTACACTACCACGCCTCCGAATATCAGAATAAGCGCCTGCCCTATGTCAAGGTAAATGACGTCCATTTCTACCTGGTATCACCTCCATTGCCCTTTAAAGAGTTGAAGTCGTTTCTCATGGGTGGCAATCACTTCGTCTCCTTCATCGTCAGCCAGAGGCGCCTCAGCTTCTCTGCGACGTCTTCGTTGATCATTGCTTCCACCTTCATCACCCCTCCGTCGAAGGTCACATTAACTGCCCTGTAGGCGCTCCTGAGGAGCTCGTACTTCTTCCCGTCCGGGGTGACGATTATCTTCTCGACCAGGAGGATCTGGCTGTCCAAGAGCTCGTGGACCCTCCTATAGCATGTGCTCAAGGGGATGTCATTCTCCCTGCTCATGTCCTCCACTGACTTCGCCCTCGGTATGGCCGAGAGTATTATCTTCCTGGAGTATTCATCCGCCAGCCCCTGAACAATCGCTTGGATGCGAGACGGGTCAGCTATCTCCAAACGGGGCAAAACGGAATCCTATCGTATTTTAGTCTATTTCGCGGTGGCCAAAAACGGGACGGAGCAGGACCTACTTGGTCCTGCTCGCTAATATGTATCCGAGTCCGCCCAACAGCGCGCCAACGCAGGCCAGGAGGATGAGGCCCCCGATCGGGTTGGTAGTCCAGCCGAGTATCTGCTCATGGATCTGCCCCGCGTTCAGCCCGCCCCCTCCAGATGAGACTGGCGTAGCTGCCCAACCGGCGAGATATCCCTGGTAGGTCATTATTATCATGGCGCCGGCGATGCCGACGTTCATGAACAGGAGATGGCCCCAGGCCAGGAGGTTGTTCAAGCCCTTGTAGACGTGTCCCCTGACGTCTTCGATGTAGTAGTAGAAGATGGCGGTGACTGCGGTCGCGATTACTCCGACCACGAGCCATGATATGAATCCAGTGAAGAACCATGTTCCCCCTCCGCCTCCGGCGATGACCCTGGCGGGGGAGTAGTAGTCGGACTTGCCTGTGAAGTATTGGAGAGGGTCAAGGACAAATATTGTTGCGATTGTGAATGCCAGACCCTGGATGACTGCCGCGGCGATGAACCTTCCGGCCCACTTGCCGTTGGTGGCCCTGTTTACGTTTTCCATAGGACCAAAGCCCCTTCCGACACGATATAAGCCTCGGGGACGATTTTCGTCCGTGATAATCAGTTTTGGGGTGACCCAGGACGCGGCAGGCCATTCAAGAGCTTGGCCCCGCGGACCCGACGGACTAACGCGTTAGGTGGGGCCTTCCAGGCTTCGTGAACCCTCCGGACCGGTCGAGCCCAGTGGCGCCAGTTCTCAACTATGGAAAAGGGCAAGCGAATTATATATTGAAGCGCCCCAACCGCTCCGGTAGAGCGATGACCAGCGCACAAGGGTTCACGAAGATTGTCGTCGCCTTCGACGGCTCAGAGGACTCGGCGAAGGCTGTACGCCTGGCGGGCCTCGTTGCTTCGAAGCAGGGCTCCAGCGTCATCCTGATTCATGTCTACCCTTCGCCTGCGCTGGGATTCAGCGCAGCGTCTGGCATGCCGATCCCCGACTACGGTGAGCTGGAGGAAGCAGCCAAGGCTGCGGGCCACGAGACTCTGTCCAGAGGACTGAAGCTGGCTTCCGAGGCTGGGATCGAGGCGAAGGGGGAGCTGGTGGAAGCACCATCCGTCGTGGAAGCCATAGTCAACTTCGCCTCGAGCCAAAACGCCGACCTCATCGTGGTGGGGACGAGGGGGATGACCGGTTTCAAGAAGCTGATCCTTGGGAGCGTTTCTTCCGGTCTGATAGGCCACGCAGGCTGCCCTGTACTGGTCGCGAGGTGACCTCGGTGATCTACGTCAGGGACATAATGAGCAGGAACGTGAAGACCATCGAAGCTGGCGCCACAGTCCTCGAAGCTGCGAAATCGATGGCGAAGTGGAAGATCGGCGCCCTCGTGATTGTGGAAGGCAAGACCCCCGTAGGGATAATCACAGAGGGAGACATCTCGCGCATCGTCGCCAGGGGCTCTGATCCCGGCCGCGCTTCTGTGGCTACGTGCAGGAAACGGCTTGTCGGCGTCTCTCCTGGGGAACGGGTGGAGGTAGCCGCGAAGAAGATGGCGGAATCCGGGATTAAGAAGCTCCCGGTGATGGACGACGGCAGTCTCGTGGGGATGCTGACACAGACTGACATCGTGAACTCGAGCTTCGCCCTGGTCACCTCCTTGAAGGAGATGGTTCAGGCGAGGTACCGCCCCCCCGACTTCCAGATGTAGGTCCCTTTCAGAAACTGGCTTTAAGCACCCCCACACGGGGTCCAGTCCGATTTGGCTCTCCCCTCCTACTCTATCGTGGTCGACTATGTCAGCGAGGGGGAGGTGGCCAACCTGATCCGAGGGTACGTTGAAGTGGCAGGGAAGAAGGTCCGGTTCTCCGGGGTAGCCTACGGAAGATTCGGCGGCCAGAACTTCTCCCCCCAGTTTTCAAAGGCCGCCAAGGACAGCCTCGCAAAGATCACGGGGGACTTTCCCAGGTTCGAGGAGGACATGCAGATGAGGCTGGTGAGGGGGGAATTCGAGGCGAAGCCTGGGAAGGATGAACACCACCATCATCACCATCTCGGCGAGGGGACCGAGGGCCAATGAACCTGCTCGTCGGCGCGACGGGTTTCGTAGGGGGGCACGTCGTCGAGTTCCTCTTCCAGCAAGGGGAAATATCGAAGGGGATATTCAGGAAAGGGTCGCACCTCAAGATAATGGATTCGAGCGGCGTCCAGGGGATCGAAGCAGACCTGCTCGACCACCACTCCTTGCACGAGGCTATGGAAGGGGTGGACACAGTCTACAACATGGCGTCGCCGATGCCCGGCTCGGACTCGGACTTTCTGAGGGCGAACACCGAGGGGCTCCTCAACCTGCTGGAAGTCGCGACCGAGTCGAAGGTCAGGACGTTCGTCCACCTCAGCACTCTCGACGTGCACGGTTTCTCGCAGAGGTCGGTTGGCGCGTCGACGCCCTTCGCTCCCGGCAACGAGTATCAGAGGTCGAAGGCGGAAGCCGAGACCCTGCTCCAGGAGTTTTCCAGCCGGAACCCGGATACAAGGGTAGCGGTCATCAGGGCGGCCAGGGCGGTGGGGTCCAGGGACGAGTCTCTCGTGGTCCCCCTCCTCCGGATGATCGGCTCGGGGAAAGTCGTCCTGCCTTCCGACAGAAGGATGTCCTTCTCCCACCCGCGCGACATCGCCCTTGCGATGTTCCAAGCCGCCACTACGGCCCTCCCGACGGGGAAGGTTGTCCTCGTAAAGTCGTTCGACTCTACCCCTGAGGAGCTCGCGAGAGGGATCGCCGACGCGACGGGGACCAGGATCGAAGTGAAGAAGTCAGGCATCTTCTCGCCCTCGGATCTTCCCAAGTACACCGCGGAGCAGGTGAAGGCATCAGTTTCCATCGATGATCAGCCGGACTGGAAGGCGCTCGGTTATGCGCCGAAGTACGGCCTGAAGGCTACCGGAGAGGAGATTGCGGCGTGGTTCAAGAAGGAGCCATGGGCGGTAGAAGTCGCCTAGGCATCCCCGTAATCCTCCGGGAGATGAGGGGGATGGTCTACGGGTTGACGGACAGGAGGGCGACCGCGCTGGCACAGCTCAAGGAAGCCGAGGGAGGGGACCCGTTCCGCGTCCTGATAGGAACGATACTCTCTCACAGGACGAAGGATGAGAACACGACCAAGGCGACCGAAAACCTGTTCTCAAAATTCAAGACTCCGGAGGAGCTCGCCAACGCGGACCCTCGCACGGTGAGGCGCCTCATCAGGCCCTCTGGCTTCTACAACATGAAGACGAAGAGCATCATCACGGCGTCAAAGCAGCTGTTGGAAATGTTCGGAGGAGAGGTCCCTGACAATGAGGAAGACCTCATGAAGCTCCAGGCCGTCGGACGCAAGACCGCCAACTGCGTCCTCGTCTATGCATTCAACAAGCCGGCCATCCCTGTCGACACGCACGTCCACAGGATCTCGAACAGACTGGGGCTTGTGAAGACAAGGAAGCCCGAGGAGACCGAGGCAGAGCTGGTCCGGACGGTGCCCAGGAGGTACTGGCTCGAGCTCAACGACCTCTTCGTCCGGTTCGGGCAGACGACCTGCAGGCCGATTGGGCCTAGATGCGCAGACTGCACCCTGAAAGCGACCTGCAGATACTACCGCATGGTCGTCGCCCCCAAGAGCAAAGCTTCTTAGCCCAAACTCCAAACCCCGGAAACGTGCCGACGCTTCAGGACGCAAAAAAGAAGGTCGAGGAGCTTGTCGTGACGAAGGGATTCGGAAACTCCCCCGACGAGATAGCCAACAAGCTGCTGTTCGCCTTCATCGAGCTCGGTGAGGCGGGGGACTCGTGGAAAAAGGGCAAGCCGAAGGAGGAGACCATCGAGGAACTGATCGACGTGATCTTCTACGTCCTCGACGCCTCTAGGCTAATCGATCCCAGCGCGAACCTGGACGAGGTCTTCGAGAAGAAGTGGGCCAAGAACATGGGAAGGGCTTTCCAATACGGCGAAGGGTTCAGGTCCAAGAGACCCTGAAGTCTAACGAATCCTCACCCATGCCACCTGCCTGTCCGCATGGCAGACGTACCCTTCGTACCTGCCCCCCTTCTTGTCGACGACCTCCTCGGTCCGGTTGAGCGGCCTGCCGCATGTCTGGCACATCTGGTCAGACTGAAGCTGCGCCACTTCCTTCCATCTGACCATGTGGTATGTCATGAACTCGGGCGATATATCGGACTTCGTGGCCTCACAAGGCTCGGCTCGGTAGAAAAGGGTGGTCCTTCCGCGAGAGTTAAAGGCAAGACGGCCAAGCGACGGCTCACACCAGTTTGAGTGCGCAAACTGACGCAGCGTTTCAGAAGGCAGTCGAGGTCCTCAGAAGGAACGCGACTCAGAGGGGGCTTAAGGCATCTCATGCCTACTACAACCAGGTCTGGGCCCGTGACGCTTTCATCTCTTTTCTGGGGGCCAACATGGTGCACGACCCTGCCCTCCTAGAGTCGGCAAAGACCACCATCGAGATATTCGCGAAGACGAAGGCCCCTCTCGGCCAGATCCCCAATTTCTACGACCTCGGCACCGACCAGCCCGAGTTCGGATTCTCAGGCTCTACCGACTCATCCTGCTGGTACATCATCGGGTTGGCGAGCCTCTTCCACGCTACCGGGGACAGGACCCTACTCGGCTCAAGCCTCGACGCGGCCGTGGACGCTTACAGATTCGTCCGGTTCCAAGACGCGAACAACTCCTGGCTGGTCGATTCCCCGCAGGGGGCCGACTGGATGGACGCGGCGATACAGCGGACCGGGAAGACCCTCTATAACAACGTCCTCTTCCTGACTGCGACGAAGTGCATCGGGGCGTTGCTCGCAGCCGCAGGGAGCCAGACCGCCTCCATCGACCTCCTAGACTTCGCGAAGCTGAAAGAAAGGTTCACTGACGTGTTTCTGCCCGGGGATGACAGCTCGGGGAGGATATCCAAGTACTGGCCAAGGCTCGCCACTCATCACAGGGAGCAGAGGGTGGTCGACACCTCCAAGAAATTCTACCTCCAATACATCTCGTTCGCCCGAATCGACTCACACTTCGACACCCTTTCGAACTTGCTGTGCGGGCTCTTGGGCGCCGCCAGCGAGGAGACCTTCCGTTCCATAATCGGGGTCGTGGAGTCGAGGCAGCTTTCGCAGCCCTTCCCGGTCCGGGTGTTGGATCCGCCATACAAGAAGGGGGACGCAGGCTACGACGACAACTTCGACGCCATGCTCCCCATCCAGCACAGGAGCGGCTCCCTGGACTACCACAACGGTGGTGTCTGGCCGTTCGTGGGGGGATTCTACGTCTGTGCACTCTACTCGTTGGGAGTCGGATACGCAGAGAAACAACTCGGCTCGCTAGCAAGGGCGAACGGCGTCTTCCGGGAAGGGGAGACCGTGGGTTTCAACGAGTGGTTGGACGGGAGGAAGGGGGAGGCAAGGGGCCAGTACGGCCAGTCTTGGAGCGCCGGCATGTACATCGCGGCGCACGTCGCCTCCAGGGGAAAGGACCCCTTCGCATTCCTGGGCTGATTGCTGGAGGGCGGTGCGATTCGCACGCAGCTGCTAATCCATCATTATATACGGTGAGGTTCTCGCGGCTCTACTCCGACGTTGCCCCGGATATTCTTCACAACCGACGTCCACGGCTCCGAGCGCTGCTTCAGAAAGTTTCTGAATGCTGCCAAGGTGTACAAGGCGGACTGCTTGATACTTGGCGGGGACATCACAGGAAAGCTCCTTATTCCGATCGTCGAGATGCAGGATGGAAGGTACAGCGTCACCTTATTCGGCAAGCAGGAGGTCGTCGGCAAGGAGAAGCTCTCAGAGGTCCGGCGGTCCCTTCAGGACGCGGGACAATACTCGTTCGTGACCACCAAGGGGGAGCTGAAAGAGATCCAGTCGGACAAGCGCAGGGAGACGAGGGTGTTCGACCAGGCGATGGTCGACGTCCTGAACTCCTGGGTACACCTGGCGATAGAGAGGCTGGAGGGAACCGACGTGAAGTGCTACGTTTCCCCCGGCAACGACGACAAGCTAGAGATCGACTCGGCTCTGGTGGACTCTGGTCCTTTCGTCAACCCGGAGAACAGGACGGTGCAGCTTGCCGGCGGGTACGAGATGATCACTCTGGGGTACGCGAACCCGACTCCATGGCGGAGTCCCAGGGAGGTCAGCGAGGAGAAGCTCGGGGACATGATCGAGTCCTTGGCGTCCCAGGTGAAGAATCCTGCGACAGCTGTCTTCAACCTGCACGTCCCTCCCGTCGACACGGAGCTGGACAAGGCTCCGGCCGTGAGCCACGACTTCAATTATGTGAAGGAAGGGCTGGGGATCAAGTTCATCCACGCGGGGAGCTCGGCAGTAAGGCGTTCAGTCGAGAAGCACGCCCCTCTCCTCGGGCTTCACGGGCACATCCACGAGTCGAAGGGGTTCGTAAAGATCGGGAGGACCCTCTGCCTCAACCCTGGGAGCGAGTACTCGGACGGTATCCTGAGGGGAGCACTGGCCAACCTGGCCGACGGCAAGGTGCACGACTTTATGTTTACCAGCGGCTAGGACGTGAATTCCTTCCGCTCGAACAGCCAGAGCCCGACGAAAGCCATCACGACGAAGTAGACCGCCATTATGGCCAGTCCCTCCGGGATGGTCGCGTTGTAGGTGTTGATGGTGAATCTCGGCCCTGCGGCCGTGCTCGTCACATGGTCAGGAAAGGGCACCCTGAGGACGTTCGAGACTATCCCGGCCCCGTAGACGATCGAGTATACTGGCTCGACACCCGCGAAGCTCGACACGATGAGATCGACGAAGTTGAAGACGAAGAGCAGGAGGATCACACCCATAAGTATCGAGATCGAAGTGCTCTTGAATAGCGAGCTGAAGGCGAACATCAGGGACAGCGCCGCGACCAGATAGATCCATGCGAACGCGAGCGATTGCAGGAACTCGGAGGGCAGACTTCCGGGGTAGTAGTACAGGCCGTTCGCGACCATGATCAGGGCGAAGACCCCGAGAATTATGCTTGAGGCGGCAAGGGCCGCTATCCACTTGCCCACGTAGATCGCGGACCTGCGGATGGGATTGGGCACCAGGAAGTACCCGGTCCTGTTCTGGAACTCTCCTGAAATCGCGTCCCCGCCGAAGAAGGCGGTCGACAGCACGACGACGAACGCCGCGAAGTTCCCCCAGCCCCCTCGGTAGAAGTCAAGCGCGTCCCCTGTCCCTACGAGCCCTGGAGGCTGGTAGTATGCGACTAGGGACGTGAACAGGCCTGAGATCAATGCCACGATCACGAGCATGACATAGAACCTCCTGGCCCTGAAGTAGTTGAGAAAGTTGTACTTCGTGATGACCCCTATCTGGGCGAGCGTACCGACCCGCGCGCGAGGCTTTGCCTGGTCCATGCTTAGAGCGTCTCCTTGATAAGGCTCAGGTAGGCGTCTTCGAGTCCCATTTCCGACTCGAACGTCTGGGCTCCGGCCTTGAGCCCTGCGATGGCCTCGAACAGCTTCTCCTGTGGTATGACCTTGGGGTCGAACTTGACGAGGACGTGCCTGTCATTGACCCTTGAAAACGACGTCACACCATTGATCTTCGAAATCGTCGCGCCGGTCTGCAGGTCAACTTCACTGGCGAATCCGACCTTTACCGCTCCCGAACCACCGGCGAACTTCGCTGTTACGTTGTCTATCGTGTCGTAGACGAGCAGTTTACCATGGTCGATCAGGGCCACCTCCTGGCAGACCTCGGTGACCTCAGCGAGTAGGTGCGAGCTCATGAACACCAGCCTGTTCCCGAGCGACTTCACTATTTCCCGAACTTCGCTCATCCCCCTGGGGTCGAGCCCGGTTGACGGCTCGTCCAGTATTATCACGTCAGGGTCGCTCAGGAGAGTCGAAGCGACGTTCACCCGCTGCTTCATCCCCTTTGAGAAGCTCCCGACCTTCTTGTTCTCCCACTCCTGCATCTTCACCCTCCCAAGCGCCTCGTCTATCCTCTTGTTCCTCTCCGACCCAGGAACCCCTCTGACCTCGCAAAGCATCGTGAGCGCCTCCTTCGGAGTGAGCGAGGGGTAGATCTCCGGCGTTTCTATCAGGGTTGAACACGAAGCGAGAGCCGACTTCTTGTCTTTGCTCACATCGACCCCGTTGATCAGCGCCGTGCCGCTGGTCGCCGATATCAGGCCGGTGAACATCTTCATCGTCGTCGTCTTCCCGGCGCCGTTGGGACCGAGGAACCCCACGCACTTCGTCCCCTGGACCCGGAGGTTGAGGTCGCTGACAGCCGTGAAACTCCCGAACCTCTTCGTTATCTTGACCGCTTCCAGCGATGGCGCCAAATCCAGTTCCGCCCGAATTCCGAATGGGCTCCCTCCCCGACGGGGCTTTAAGCCCTGTGATTCCCTCCGTCCTCCCTGAAACCTGCCTGCCCCGGAAGGGCAGGCCATGCTGGAGGGCGGGCTCTAGCTTTATGGTGTGCCCCTCCAGGGAGGACCATCCCCATGCGCAAGACGAAGATCATAGCGACGATAGGGCCGGCAAGCAGGACCGCCCCCATGGTCAGGAAGCTCATCCCTCACGTCGACGTCTTCAGGATCAACTTCTCGCATGGCGACCAGTCCAGCCACCTGGACGAGATCAGGACCATAAGGAGGGAAGCGAGAAGAGCAGGGAAGACCGTCGCAGTCCTCCAGGACCTGCCCGGCCCCAAGATACGCGTCGGGAAGTTCGCCGGGGGATCCGTGGACCTGGTCAGAGGCTCGGCGGTCCAGCTCGCTTCTTCGAGCTCGGAGGGGGACGCCCACTTCATCCCGGTCAACACTCCCGGACTCATCAGGGCGGTGAAAAAGGGGGACATCCTGCACCTCGCCGACGGTGTCATCCGTCTGCGTGTCGACGATGCCGCAGCGGATTCTGTAAGCTGCACCGTCCTTGCAGGGGGAGTCCTGGGTTCTGGGAAGGGGGTGAACGCCCCCGGGGTGAAGATCAGAATCGAATACCCCACGCCCAAGGACAGGGAATACCTGAAGTTCGGAGTTCAGCAGGGAGTCGACTTCGTCGCCGCGTCGTTCGTCCGCGTCGCGTCCGACGTCAGGGCGCTACGGGAACTCATCCCTCCCGGCGGGCCGATGCTCATAGCCAAGATCGAAAAGAAGGAGGCAGTCTCCAACCTCACAGGTATCTTGGAGGAGGCAGACGGGGCCATGGTCGCCCGGGGGGACCTTGGCATAGAAGTCCCGATTGAAACGGTCCCTGAGATACAGAAGAGGGTGATCAGCCGGTGCGGCGAGGGGGGGAAGCCGGTGATCGTCGCCACGCAGATGCTCGTGAGCATGGTGAACTTCCCCGTCCCCAGCAGGGCGGAGGTCACCGACGTCTCGACGGCCATTCTCGACGGCGCCGACGCCGTGATGCTCTCGGACGAGACCACCGTCGGGAAGTATCCTGCGGAGTCCGTCCGCATGCTCGACCGGATTGCAAGGGCGACCGAGAGGTCCCTCCGTTCATACGCGCGAAGGCTGGCTGAGGTCGAGTCGAGCGAAACCGGGCTCGCCATAGCGAGGGCCGCGGTCAGGCTGGCCGACTACGTGGGGGCGAAGGCGATCGTGGCGCCCACTCAGACCGGCTCCACTGCACAAAGGGTCGCGATGTACAGGCCCGAGCATCCGATCATCGCTATCTGCGGGGAGGCAAAGGTGGCTCGCAGGCTGAAGGTCTACCGTGGGGTCCTCCCGATAGTGCGGAAACCCGCGAAGACCCTCGACCGGCTGTTCGAGCAGGCGGACCTCGCGGCCGAGGGCCTCGGGCTGGCCAAGAAGGGGGACAGGATCGTGGTGACCTCAGGCACCCCTGGGTTCATCGGCACCACGAACACCATCAAGGTCTCGGTCGTGGGGAGCAGGACCTGAAAGTCAGAAGAAGTCCATCAGAGTAGGTTCCTTCTCCCGTCTCCTCGCCGGCTTCTTTCCCGTCTGCTTTACCAGCTCCCGCATCCTGCTCTCCTTAAGGAGGGTGCTGTAGTAGTACGACTCGTCGACCGTCCCCTCAGCCAGGAGTATCACCACCCTTCCCTCGGTCGTCCTTCCCGTCCTGCCCCGCCGCTGTATGTACCTTATCTCCGACGGAACCGCCTCGTAGAACACCACCAGGTCCACGTCTGGGACATGGAGCCCCTCCTCGCCTATGCTGCTGCTCACGAGCACCTTGAACTCCCCATTCCTGAACAGCTCGAGGGTCTCAGACTGCAATTGCTGGTCCATCCCCTTGCTCCCCTCTCTGTCCGACTGTCCGACGAACCTCCTCGCGCTGAACCCCTCTCTGTCGAGCGCCCTCACGATATCTTCTATGGTGTCCCTGTACTGCGTGAACACGATCACACGGGAATCGGGCTTCCTCCGAAGCTGCTGCCTGACCACGTCGATCATGACGGACATCTTGGGGTGAGGAACGGTGGCGAGCCTGGCTGCTTCTTCTTCGACCTTCAGCCACTTCGGGTCCCTCACGAGGGAGGAGATGGCCTTCCCCTTGTCGGGCCTTTCCCTGATCTTCTCCAGATACCTTAGGAGAGGGGGCGCCCCCTGCGTCTCTATCATCTCCAGTGCGTGGAGTATCGCGACCGCCTGAGCCTGGTTGATTACAGCGCCGAAGATGTATCCCTTCTGCCCGCCGCTGGCCTGGGCAGACTTCAGGCGCGCCGAGATCGCGATCCTCGCTTCGAGCAGCGCCTTCTTCGATACCCTGTTGCTCCTTAGGAACCCGCCGTTGAGCAGCTTCTTCACCTTGTCATTGTAGAGCTCCCTGAGCCTCAGGGTCGTCTCGTAGTACTCGTCCGGGACCCTTACCTTGATCGTCTCTACGTCTGTCTTCTCGACGTATTCCTTGACGTCCTCGCTCTCTTCGTTCCTTGCCTCCACAGCCTCGATGTACAGGTTCCTTTTGATCTCGTTGACTTTCTCCTTGGATGCTCCGGGCGAAGCCGTGAGCCCCAATATCAGCGGCCTGAGCGCCGTCTCCTTGTAAGCCGTCGCCAGCTTCGTGTATGTGTAGTCCCTGACGCTCCTGTGGGCTTCGTCGAAGACGGCCAGGGCCACGTCCCGGAGAGAGACCCGGCCCTGCCGGACGTCGTTGTAGACTGTCTGTGGTGTCGCGAATATTACCCTCGACTTCATCCACAGGACCTCCCTCTCGCCTGGATCGACGGTCCCTGTCAGCGCTGCCATCGAACCCTCCGGCAGCTTCAGCCCTTCTCCGAACGTCCTCCTATGCTGGAGGACCAGTGGCCTCGTCGGAGCGAGGACCACGACCTTGGAGCCGGGATGCTTCTCGAGCATCTCAGCGGTCACCATTATGGCGATGATTGTCTTTCCCAGGCCGGTCGGCAGGACCACGAGGGTGTTGACTGACGTCGCAATTTCGGCGATCTTCTTCTGATACTCCCTGGCCTGGAAGCTGGATGAAAGCAACCTGCCATCCGGCGCCCTGTTCGACTAAAAGGATTCCCCCGTGCCTGGGCCGCGTTGCTTAAACATGGGGTGCCGGGACGTCGGGCCGAGTCACGCGTGCGGGCCCGGATAAAGAAGAGGCAGCAGATGAGGAGGCTGTCCATTCTGGTCACGGTCCTGATCATAGCGGTGTCGCTCGGCGTCGGCGCCTATTTCCTCTCGACCTCGGGGCAGAGTTCCAAGCTAGACCAGTACATCGGACAGCCCGTGTCTTCATCCGATATGGCAGCACTCGTGAGCGCCAGCGGCCAGCCGTACGGCCCTGCGGCTCCGGCCACCATGCAGGGCGTCCTTCAGAAGTACAGCGGCGTCCCCTTCACCTCAGGCGGAAAGCCGACCTTCGTGTACATCGGGGGAGACTTCTGTCCGTACTGCGCGGTAGACAGGTGGGCGCTCGTTCTGGCCCTGATGCGCTTCGGCACCTTTAGCGGCCTGCACTACATGACTTCTTCTCCGAACGACGTGGGCACAGGCGACTTCGCCACCTTCACATTCGTCGGAAGCAGCTATTCGAGCCAATACATCGCCTTCCGCCCCTATGAGGCCTATGACCGGTCCCGCAACCCCCTCCAAACGGTGCCGTCCAATTACTCCGCCCTCTGGAACTCAAAGGCGAGCGGGGGAGTCCCGTTCCTGAATTTCGGGAACTCATACATCGCGGCCACGTCTGTCCTCGCCGACCCCACCATACTGACGGGGCGGAACTGGACCTCCACAATTGCCGGGATATCCACCTCTGACGGGGCAGGGATTCAGATCAGGGAAGCGGCTAACCTGATAACTGCGGTCATCTGCAAGCTGACCCAAGGGTCCCCCGCGAGCGTCTGCAGCGCGAGCCCGATAGGCTCGGAGACCTCCTCCATCGGGGCGCCACATGCGGCTGGGCTGACCATCGTGCCGCCCCAGTCGTTCGTTCTGCAGGGCCAATCACCCGAGCCCTACCTCAGGCGACTGGCGTGAAGCTGGGCCCGATTTCCCCGGGGTGCCTTCGATGAGGATATCGAAACTCAAGCTCATCATCCTGGTTGCGATGTCCGCGGTCGGGCTGTGGGCGTCAGGGACCGTACTAGTAATCTACTACACCCTGGGCCAGGCGCTCCCCCTCTGTCCGACTGGGAGCTACTTCGGCATCCACCTCGACTGCGGGGCCGTCCTTGGCAGCCAGTATAGCAAGATCCTGGGGATCCCCCTCGAGCTCCTGGCGCTCTTCTACTTCGCAGTCAACCTCGCGATGGTCTACCTCTTCGCGTTCGGGTCGGACCGGGTCTCCAGCCTCTCCCTCCAGGCGCTTTTCCTTTGGCGGTTCATAGGGGTCGCAATCGTCCCCTACCTCGTGTTCGTCGAGCTATTCCTGCTTCGGGCCATCTGCGTCTACTGCACCATCATGCACGCCGCGATACTCCTGGACTTCTTGGTCGTGAGCTACTTCCTCTTCTTCGGAAAGAACTCCCCTTGGGGCATGGATGATGGGGAAGATGAGACGCTTCTGTCTCCCCCCGGTAGTCCGCCCTGTAGCCTTTGAAAGCCGCTTCAGACAACCGTCTTTACGGTCGAGAGTCCTAGGAATTCCCCGAGGCCAGCCGCCTCTTCGCGAACCTTGGCTGCGACCGCTCCGTGGAGTCTGGCGAAGGGAGCGACATTGACTTCCAACTGTTCCTTGACCCGCTTGTACGACCACACGCCCACGGCCCGGCCGTCGACCAGCACCACAGGGGACACCCAGCCCTGGTCTCGATAGACCTTCTTGTGGTTCCGCGCGTCCACGATGTTCCTGTGGGATTTGTGTCCCAGCAAGAAGCCGTCGAAGTTCGGGAGCAGTTTCACTGTTGGCGACTCTATCTTCGCCTTCTCCAGCTCGGTCAGGTCCGACTCGAGAACCGCCGCCTTCCAGCCCTCGATTTCGACCTCCGCGACCTTCCCAGCGGCCCCCGCCCACATCTCCTTCACGTCCCTCATGTACAACCCCATCCAGAGGGCGAAGTCAGCCATCGTCGCAGGCCCGAACGCTTTCAGGTATCTGATGAGCAGCTCTTCTTCGGCGCGCTCCTGAGGAACGTCCCTCCACTTGGGAACCCATCGGTCTGCCCTGACGTAGGTAGACTCGTTTCCGACGTTCGGCCCCGAGCATATGACGTCCCTGGCGGCGACCGCGTGCAGGAGGAAGCCCACAGGAATCAGCTTTCCCCCCACCTCGACCCAGGGCACCGCCCTGCTATCCCCCCACCCCCCTCCGGCCTTCAGTTTCATCGTGTACCCACGTCCCTGCAGCAGGCGTGCGATCTCGTTTCGCGACCGGGGCTCCGAAAGGATGTCCACGACGCCATCAAGCGCCCTGTCGAGTTGCTGCTTGGACGAGACCCGGGCGAGGGCCCAGCGGTAGTTGTACTCAGGCCGCTTCGCAGTCCCTCTGGCGAAGAGCGCCAGCTCGCCCGACGGGAGGAGGAACATCGTCCTCCTCATGGCCCACGCCCTCACCAGGGTCTTCTTCTTCCAGATCGCCGAGTCAAGGTCTTGGACTCTGCACGCCTTCGATCTGGCCCAGATCGATAATTGGGCCGCCGAGAGGACCTGGGCCTGGGCCCCTGCCATATCCTTGACGACCAGGACCGGGTCAACCCCGGGTGCCCCATCCGTGAGGTGGTGTCTGGCGAGCCTGAACGCTATCGTCTGTCGCCAAGAGACTTGTATTCCGGCTTCCCCTCGTGGAATGCTGTTCCCGGGCTATAAATCCCGCACGCCTGTTACCCTGGTTCATCCCAAGCTTCCCCGGAGCAGCCCAAGTCGGAGCAGTCGGGTTCTGCGCGGCCGTCGGCCGGCCGCACTTCAGCCTCGGTAGCTGACGGGTGCGAGTCCTTGAGGTCGGTGCCCTGTGAACCTAACGTGGGGGGTGGACTCCAACCCAACATTTGGAGAGGAGATTGAACCGCCTGGTTCGCATGCGTGCGGTGACGAACGAGCCCAATTTCCTTCCCGCTGGTGGTACGTGTAGGCACCCACTTTCAAGGACGACAGAGGGGATTCAACCGGGCTCCATTCGAATTCGCCTTGGGAGGATAAATAGCGCTAGGTTGAACAGCGGGATTGGCTTGTATATTCCGAGATGGTTCAAGGAAGACAGAATAGAAGTGCTGCATGCAGAGGTCAACAAGATAAGCTTCGGGACCATAATCACCACCGGCCCTCCTGGGATAATGGCCAGTCACGTGCCAATGCTCATCGACCCGTCGAGGGGGCGCCTAGGGACTCTATTCGGCCATTTGGCAAGAGGTAACCCGCAATGGAGGGAGTCGTCGACAGGCGAAGGTCTCGCGACTTTCATGGGGCCTGACGCCTATGTCACTCCCAATTGGTATCCGACCAAGAAGAAAGATGGCAAGACGGTGCCCACCTGGAACTACATTGAGGTCCAAGCCCGAGGTCCTGTCCACTTCTTCGAAGACCCCAAGGAGCTCTTGGAAGTCGTTACTGTTCTGACCAACCACCATGAATCGGATTCTGAGAAGCCTTGGAGCGTTTCCGAGGCGCCCGCCGATTACATCAGCAAAGAGTCGAAATCAATCGTTGGCTTTGAGATGCGGATCTCGAAGATCGAGGGCAAGTGGAAGCTGAGCCAGAACAGGGCCAAGGAAGACTGGGAGGGCGTCAAGCTAGGCTTGGCCAAGCGCAACCGGCCCGGAGACGCTTCCGTCGTAAGGGAAATGCAGACCCGCGAACCAAGCGCATGATGTGCGGGGGGTGGGATTCGAACCCACGAACCCCTGAGGGACGAGGTCCTAAGCCTCGCGCCGTTGACCAGGCTGGGCGACCCCCGCAGAGGAGGACGGCCCATACCTGAAACTATAACGGTTATCGTGCCCGCTCGCCGTTCCCGCCTGGGAAGCGCCCTAGGAGGGCCTTGCAGTCCCTCTCATGCAGGCTCGCTCGATGCCCTTGAAAGCGGTGTCCAATTTCATGGATTAAAATCGGCCCGACTCTCAGTGGCTGCGTGAAAGGTTAGGGAATAAGTTGGAATTCACCCTTCTCGTCTTCCTTGCCCTTCTCGTTGTGGCCCTGGTTCGGGTCCTCAGCCTCTGGTTCCTATCGATAGCCTACAGCTTCAGGAGAGCAAGCGCCCCGGTCGCCAGCGACAGGATCTCAGTGATCGTTCCGGCCTTCAACGAGGAGAAGAGCATAGCCTCCAGCATCGACTCTCTCCTATCCCAGGACTACGGCAACTACGAAGTGGTGATCGTGGACGACGGCTCCAGTGACAGGACTTTCGAAGTCGCAAAGGGATTCGAAGGCCCGAAGGTGAAGGTGATCCACCAGGACAACAGGGGGAAGTCAGAGGCGCTCAACACAGGCATCAGGGCGTGCTCCGGTTCCATAATACTGACGGTCGACGCCGACACGAGGCTGAACCAAGGGGCGCTCACCGCGCTAGCAAGGAGGTTCGCTTCGGACCCCAAATTGGGGGCTCTTTCGGGCAACGTCAAGGTGGACAGACCGAGGGGCCTCCTCCAAAGGCTGCAGGAGGTGGAGTACACCGCCGGGATCGGCCTGAACCGGAAGGGGCAGTCGATGCTTTCGACAGTGATGATTGTCCCTGGCCCGATCGCGGCGTTCAAGAAGGAAGCTGTGGAGAAGGTGGGCTATTTCTCGCCGCACACATTCGCCGAGGACTTCGACATCACCCTTGCGATACTGAGGGAGAGGTACAGGGTGCAGTATGAGGACGCAGCCATAGCGTACACGATAGCTCCGAGGGGGGTCGAAGACCTTCTCAAGCAGAGGCGGAGATGGTACAGGGGGATGATGCAGGTGCTCGCCAAGCACGAAGACATGTTCTTCAGAAAGCGCTACGGCATCGCCGGCCTCTACGGGATCCCGTACATGTGGTATGACACCGTTTCGCCCATCATCAACCTCTTCTTGGCGCTTTTCGCCGTAATCGCCGGGTTCGCCTCCGGCGACTGGGCGCCGATACTGTACGGGCTTGCCGGGTACTGGGTCCTCCAGACCGTCGTGGCGGTCTCCGCCATTGCGCTCGACAAGGAGCGGAGGCCGTGGCAGATAGTCGTCAGCCCACTGCTCATCTTCTACAGCACCTTCTTGGACGGGATCAGGGCCGCTGCGTTTATGGAAGAGGTCCTCAGCCTGAGAATGAAGTGGGAGAAGCCGGCGCGGTGAAAACCTGATGGCTGTCCCTTCCGACTACACGATTGTAGGCACCGTCCTCGCCCTGGCAATTGCAATACTCCTGCTCTGCGGTCTCGCCCTCTACGTCGCGTTCAGGCTGCGCGAGACACTCAGGGACGAGAAGGGAGGGAGCACGAGGGCCGTCAAGGTCGCCTTTCTCGTCGGCCTACTGTTCCTATCCGGAGGGATGTTCTACTTCTTTGCCTCTGGATTCGCTTCCCCGAATGGCGGCACCGTGATTCAGACGACCTCGTCGGCTTCGAGCTCCACCCTGTCAGGCGCAAGCTCGATCGCCTCGACTTCCCACAGCAGCTCGACCGTCGCCTCCACGTCCACCAGCTCTGCGACCAGCTCCACGAGCACCGCGGCGACCACCTCTGGCCAGACCGTGAACATGCCCGCTCCTTCCTGCGCCGGCATGCGCGTAACGCAGGGCACGACGTTCTCCTGCAACGTGTACATCTATGACTCCGGGAGCTCGACCTTCGGCAGCGCCACCCTCGTCTCTTCCGGGGACCTGACGAAGTTCTCCTTCTTGAGCTGCGACGAATCCGTCAACGGGGGCCAATCCTCACCTGTCTCGTGCTCCGGCAATTCCGTCGCAGTGGGGAGCATCGTGCCGAACACCATCGTCCTGACCCTTACAATCCAGGCGCCTTCGCAGTCCGGCCAGAACAGCAACTGCCTGCTCACGCTCAGCGCCAATGGGATCCAGCCGATATCTGTCACCTTCGGCATCCAGGTCACTGCATAGAGCAGAAATCCATGCAACATCGCCTCATTTCAGCTTCAAATCCCCTTAATCCGGCGTTCTCGACCGTTCAATAGCATTGGATTAAGATGAAAGCGAAGTCGAGGGTTCTTCGAATGAATAAAACCACGATTGGTATTCTCGTGCTCCTGGTAGCCATAGGGCTATCGGCGTACGCGCTCACAACCTACATGCCAAGTCAGTCAAACATCTCATCCACATCGGGTCAGGGAAGCGCAGGTACAGGGACCATGAACATCTACCTCGCAGACCCCCCGCCCCAGAACCAGACTTTGAAGTACCTGCTCATCAATGTCACCAGCGTCACCCTGAAGTATTCGTCGAACGCGGCACAGGCAAGTTCGACGACCACGGCGTCAAGCTCCGCGACAAGCTCCTCGATTGCGAGCTCGTCTACATCCACTGCCTCCACTTCCAGCGCCTCCACTTCCACTGCGTCGACTTCCAGCCCCTCAACTCAGGGTAGCAGCTTGGTGCCCAAGTACACCTTCAACGTCAGCTCAAGCCTGGGGACGAACGTCAACCTCACCAAGCTTCAGGGCCCTGGAGTCCTACTTGGGAGCCCCAAGGTGCCTGCCGGCAACGTCACAGGCATCATACTGAACATAACCGGTGCCAGGGCGTTCTGGACCACCGGGGGCTCGACCCAGCTGAAGGTGGTCGCTGACGGGAAGCTCATGATCAACGTCCACTTCACGGTCCAGTCCAGCGGGACAACCAACCTCACCCTGAACCTCGTCCCGGGCGACATACACGTTAGCCCCGGCCAGGCGTCGGTGCTCAGGCCAGTGGTCCACGTGACCGCCGTGAGCAACGGCCCGCAGGGAACCCAGACCGTCACCACATCAGAGAGCGAAACAGAATCCACGACCTCGAGCTCAAGCTCGACATAGAGACCGAGGGTCCACGGACCCTCACCTTCTCTTTTTGCTGGCCCCTGATGGCGCCACCACTTCAGAGCTTTTGGTCATGCCTGGGCCATGACGGTTCAGGCTGCGCGGGCACCCGGCACCGGAGCGCTCCCTCCCCCCACGCCCAGCCAGTTCAGCGCACCTTCCCAGTCGATCTTGTAGATCAGGACGCCGATCACCACGAACGCTGCGGTGAATGCGATTGTCAGGTCGAGCTGATGGATCTGGAGACGGCTCGCGATCCCCCTCAGTATCGTGAACTCAAGTGCGATCTCGGCCGCGCTCTTCATCACCTTCGCAACGAGCGTGGCTGCGGCCATGAGCCCGAGCGAGGCAGAAGTGGCCCCGGCTCCGATGTAGATGAAATCGTCAAGGGGAAAGACCGGGAGAATAGCGGTGACAAACAGGGCGAGGTAGAAGCCCCTCGTCGACGAGTATCTCCCAATGAGCCTGACGTTCTTGTTCCGCACGAGCAGGCCCCTGAGGCCGAAGGCGCCGTAGTAAATCGCGACTTTGGCAAGCGTGGCACCTGCCGCCGAGACTATCACCAGGACAGCGAATGCCTCGACGGTGAACCCGAGCGCCGTCAGCTGAACGGTCGCTAGCAGCGTATACGAGGCGCCGACGAACGGTGACACGTTCGACAGGAATGAAGCTACAAGGACAAAGACCGACGCCCACAGCAGGGGGTCCATCAGTTCGCCAGCCTGTGGAATCGTTATTTATCCGTGGCAACCGTTTAAATGGCCGGTTGAAACGGGCCGGAAATTCAAAGGAGAGTGCTGTGATGTTTGTCTCACGCCCCAGAGGAGAATTCGCACGAGCTCAAGAGAGAGGTCGGGACCTGGGGCTCATTCTCGATGGGCTACGCCGACGTCGGCGCTGACATCTACCTCGTACTCGGCGTTATAGTCTTCCTCGCGGGGGTCCTTTCCCCCCTCGCCTTCGCCTTCGCCGCGGTCGTGTACGTGAGCACAGGGCTCTGCTACGCAGAGCTGTCGACGCGTTACCCTGTGGCGGGAGGAGGGCAGTTCTTCTCTCTGAAGGCATTCGGACCGTTCCACGGGTTCGTAGCCGGTTGGGGGCTCATGCTCAGCTACACCGTGGATATCGCCCTCTTCGCCCTGGCGACGGTAGGCTACCTCCAGGTGGTCATCGGCCCGGTCCTGACCGGCTTCTCCCTCGTGCAGGCCCCGTACTACGCTATCGTGGCGATAGCCCTCATAGTACTGCTGCTGGTGCTCAACCTCGTCGGGAGAAGATACTC
>JAFMAU010000029.1 GCA_029784825.1 Nitrososphaerota archaeon
CCCTGGGTGTACTCGCGCGAGTTCGACCTCACCTACGCGACGAAGCTCGCCCTCGGCTGCCCCGATCTCTGCAGCCTCTACTGGATCAAGTAGCGCCGCGGCGCCCTCTCCAGCGACCATGAGAGCGTGACCCCGACGGAGCGGCGGACGCGGCGCGCGGGCATCGAGCCGGTGCTCCTCGACCCGCTGGGCCGCTACGGCGGCCGCGGCTGCCGCACCGCGCCGGACGTGCCGTCGCTGTGCCGCGAGCTTGTCTCCTCGCTGGACGCGGGCTAGGTTCCGCGCGCTATGAGCGTATCCGCCGCTCCCGCCGACACGTTGCCGCGTCCCATCCGCGTGCTGGTCGCCAAGCCGGGCCTCGACGGGCACGACCGCGGGGCCAAGGTGGTCGCCGCCGCGCTGCGCGACGCGGGCATGGAGGTCATCTACACCGGCCTGCGGCAGACGCCTGGGCAGATCGCCCGGGCCGCGGCCGACGAGGACGTCGACGTGGTCGCGCTCTCCCTCCTCAACGGCGCCCACATGACCGCATTCCCCAAGGTGAAGAAGCTCCTCAACAAGCTCGGAGGAGGGGACATCGTGGTAGTCGGTGGGGGGATCATACCTGAGGAGGACAAGCCGAAGCTGCTGAGATTAGGGATAACCGGGTTATACGGTCCGGGGAGCTCGTTCGAAGAGATAGTGGAGCACGTGAGGGGGAGGGTCAGCAAGGAGAGGTGGCGGGAGTAGCATGCCAGAGCAGGACGAATTCATGAACCTCTCGAAGATGAACTTCGACGTCTCGGAGGAGCAGTCCTTGATACTCGAGCAGGTCGACAGGGCTTGCAGGGAGTTCAGGCCGGTCGAGGACAAGTTCTACCTGGAGCGCAGAGTCAACGACCAGATCAAACCGTTCTTCGCGAATGCTCACCTCCTGGGGCTCCCAGTTTCGAGGAAGTATGGGGACGGACAGGGAGCGGACATGGTGACGTACGCGCTTGCCGTGGAGAGGATCGGCAGGGAAGGCACGGGACTGAGGACGTTCTTCTCCGTGCACCTCGCGCTCGGGCAGATGACGGTCCAACATTGGGGGAGCGAGGAGCAGAAGGACAGGCTGCTCCCGCCGGCTACGAGGGGAGACGCCATACTCGCCTTCGGGTTGACCGAACCCAGCGCGGGAAGCGACCCTGCGGCGTTGAAGACTTACTTCGAAGAGAAAGGAGGGAGATACTACATCACCGGGCAGAAGATGTGGATTTCGCTGGGGTCGACTGCCAGGTACGTGCTCGTCTTCGCGTACCCGAAGGGGAAGCGAGAAGGCATGTGCGGCTTCATACTGGATACCAAGAGTCAGGGATTCAAGGCAGAGCTGATCCAGCACAAGCTCGGACTCCCGACCGCCGACACGTCGACGCTCTATCTCGACGGCGTGGAGGTGCTGAAGGAGGACCTCCTGGGGCCACCGGGGAAGGGGATGTCGGTGGCGCTCTCAGGGCTCATGAACGGCAGGCTGAGCGTGGCCGCGGGGTGCGTCGGGGTCATCCAGGATTGCCTAGATGAATCGGTGAGGTACGCGGGGGTGAGGGTGCAGCACGGGAAACTCATCGGAAAGCACCAGCTCGTCCAGAGGCACATCGGTCTGATGTCCACCAACCTCGAGGCGGCGAAGCTGCTGCTCCTCAAAGCCGCCTTCGTCAAGCAGAAGTATGAAGAGGACCCGAAGAACACCGAACTGAGGGACATCACCGACCTCGCGTGCGCCAGGGCGAAGTACTTCGCGGCGAACGCGTCTTTCGACGCAGCCAACAGGGCGGTGCAGATTTTCGGCGCCAATGGCTACTCACTTGAGAACAGGCCTGCGAGGCATCTGGCAGACACCCGGGTGACCATGATATACGAAGGAGCCAACGAAATCATGGAACAGAAGCTTGCCCTGGGTTCTCTGGGAAGAGGCTTCGAGGCGTACTCCTGAGTACGGTCCGATGCCATGCTGACGCGAAGCGCCGCTCTCGCTGTGGCGGTGCTGGCCATTGTCTTGGTGTCCGGGTTCGCCTTCTACTACGGCTCGTACCTCCCGTCGCAGCCTCAATGCGACCCGGTCGCTCCCGGGTCAGTCTTGAGGAGCCAGGTCACCAGCACCACGTTCGGTGGGGTCACCGAATACAAGCTCCCGAGCCAGGGAAGGTGGCCCAACGCGATTGCCACTGCCCCTGATGGTTCTGTCTGGTTCGCGGAGGAAGAGGTCCCCGGGGTGGCCCATCTTTATCCCATCAACGGGACACTGGTGGAGTACGCGTGGCCGGGCTACCCCGTCCCCAAAGCCCCCGACTGCCTGTACTCTGCGAGCTCTTCAGGGCTTGCCCTGTGGGACGGGAGGGTCTGGGCCGCGGACGAGTTCAACAACGCGATCCTCGGGGTGAACCCAGCCGACGGATCTACTGTAAGAGTGAACACTACATCCGCCGCGCAGTTCCCATACTGGCTCGCCGTGGGGCCCGACGGAAACCTGTGGTTCACCTCCGACAACACCCCCGGCGCGCTGGGGAGGATCTTTCCCAACCTGACCCTGTCTGTGGTCAGACTGCAGGGGATAGGCGCGGACGAACCCATCCAGCTGACATTCGTGAACTCCTCGCTCGCATTCATAGCCGCGCTCAATGAGCAGGAGAACGCCACCACCAAGGGGTGCGTATGCACTGGGCACATCTACGCCTTCGACCCCTCTGAAGTCTCGTCGTCGATTACTCCGGTGGTGGTTGGGGGAAACTACACCCTGCAGCTCCCCACCAGTGTCTCGTTTTCCGACGGGCGGATATGGGTCGCGCAGCACGGGCCGTCGAGCGTGCTGAGCTACGACTTCGCGACTGGGCAGTGGACGAAATACCCCACGTCGACCGTGCCCTGGTCCACCAGCCTCCCGCTGGTCATAGCGGCTAACGGGAGCCAGGTCTGGTTCAACGAGCACTACGCGAACAAGATAGCCATGCTTGACAGCAACGCAGGTACCCTCACCGAGTTGAGCGAATCGAACCCCCCTGCTTCAAGTCCTGCGGGAATCCAGAACGACGAGGCGATTTCGCTCGGAGCCGGAGGCCTCTGGTTCACGTCAGAGACGGGCAACTACGTCGGCTTCATCAGCTCAAGCTACATGCCTGGCTTCGGGATCGCTTCTGCGGGAAACGGCACGCTCTCCCTGCCCCGGGGCGCGGGGACCTCCGTCGCGTTCCGCGTGTCAGGGTCATGGCCCACTGCGCTGGCCGTCAACGCTTCAGACTCCGAGGGGTACACCTCCGTGCCGAACCTTCTCCACATCGCCCCGGTCGTCTCGAGCATACCAGCGGGGAGCGCCCCCTACACCCTCGAGGTGAGCCTCAGCGCAGCCCAGACGACACCCGCGGGGAGGTACGTAGTGGCAGTGACCCTGACCGAGGGCGGGGTCCAGCAGACGGCTTACCTGTTCGTCGACGTGACTTGAACGAGTCAGCGGGTGACAGACATGGCGAGCAGGAGAGCAGCCGCGAAGACGACTGTTGCAACGACTCCTTTCAGGATTGACTCGAGCCTGGACGTCACCTGAGACGCCGTACCTTCCCTTCTTAGGGCCTTGTAGGGCCTTGACGCGCTGATCTCGATGAAGGCCGTGCTGAACCCGAAGGCGCCCGCCGCCAGCGAAGAGAGGGCGAGGGCGTCAGTTTGCACCACGTAACCGGCCAGGACAGGGAGGAACCCCCATGAGAAGGCGAACCAGAAATCGGTGTGGAACGCCCCCCTGAACAGTTCGAGGTTGTATGCGAGCAGAAAGAAGACCTCCGCGACCCCGATTGGAATGAGGAGCGGTGCCGCTGAAATCGCGTAGTAGAGCCCGATGGCCAGAGCAGGGACCAGGCCCCCCACGGCGAGGGCTGCGAGCTGCCTCCGCGTGAGGAAGTCCCCCCATGGCTTGTTTGGGGCCATGGCGTCGAGCGAATGCGCTGAGACTCCGACCGCGAGAAGATAGACCGCCGCCATCCCGAACATCCTGTCGTAATTGACCGCAGGGGAGACGAGGGACCCCACTAGGACGTAGCAGGCGTTCATCATAGAGTAGGGATAGAAGCTCAGTCCAAGCATGAGCCTGAACTTCCGGGGACCGAACCCCGGGACCCACCATTCGTTTTCACGCGTCCCAGACCCCTCACTAGACAACGACGGTTTCATACAGGACTCTGCGCCCTATTGACCGTTTCCGGCGTGTAGTCGCGGGGGCGTCGAGGGGTTAATTGCGGAGGGGAATGACTGCGGAGCGGGTTCGATCCGTGTGGAGCTGAGAGAGAAGTCGAGGAAGATCTTCGCCGGGCTGGCCGGTTCGTACGAGCTGACGCTCGACTTGGCTACCTTCTACCAAGACAGGCTTTGGAAGGACTGGGTGGCGGAGAGGATCGGCGCTCCTCCAGGGAGGCTGGTCCTGGACATCGGATGCGGGACGCTGGTCCTCGAAGACCGGATGAAGAACCTGGGGGCCAGGTTCGTTGGGCTAGACCTGTCCCAAGAGATGCTCAGCATTGCGCGGACGAAGGACGCGTCCAGCGTCGAGCTCCTTGCCAACGCGGATGCAGAGTTCCTGCCGTTCACCGACGGTTCGTTCGATTCCGTTGTGAGCTGCTACGTCCCGAAGTATGTGGGCGCCGCGATGTTCGCCAGGGAACTCGCGAGGGTGACTCGGCCGGGCGCAGACGTGTTGCTCTATGACTTCGCCAGGCCGGAAGGGCCGCTTGCGCCGTTCCTCCTTGCTTACATCATGGCCGGCCTGCGAGCCATCGGTCTCGGGCTGAGACTGGCAGGGAGACCAGAGTCGACGACTTTCCGCGAGCTCCCCGGCATCATAGACACCACCCGCTGGGACACCGAGCTCCCCCTGGCCTTGCGACGGTGTGGATTCGAACAAGTGGAGACTGCGAGGTTTGCCGGCGGCGTGCTCTTCGCCTATTGGGGGAAGAGGGGAAGAGACAATATATCTCAGGAACGGCACCTCAGAACGAAAAACGGTGAAGTGGGTCGCGCGTGAGACGAACAAGGCGTACAGGATCGCATTCCCAAGCGTGATCAAGAAGCGCAGCGTCCCCATGGCAGAGTCCACCCTCGCGCGCGCTGAGCTTGTTTCGGATGCGACGAAAATCGCCGGTCGATCTGGCACGGTGTTCGCCGACTCGTCCCTTGAGCCGGTGAGACGCGAGGTCGCTGCAGCAGGGTTCAGAGACGTAGCACGCGACAACAGCGAGCCCCAGCTCCCACCGCAGGTCCATCACCACCGGGACTGGTGGGGCCGACCGGTAGGGAACCCCGGGCTGGTTTACGCCAGACCTCAGAGTTGAGCGGCGAGCGGGTCGGCGGGCCCCTGCCAATATTCACAGCGAAGGGAGTGCGGGTCTTCGTTTCAGGGCTCCTCAGCGTCGCGCTCCCGTTCTATCTCAGGGTTATCGGCTACGGGCCTCTGTTTCAGGGTATCGCGCTCGTGGCGATACTGGCGGGAAACGCAGTCTCGAACGTGGCCGTCACCTATCTCGACTGGGTAGCAGGCAGGCGAAGGCTGCTTCAGGCATTCAGTCTGCTCATGGTCGCCGCTGGCGCAGTCCTCGCCCTGAACACCTCCCCCATCCCTATACTTGTTGCGTGTTTCGTGGGGAACATCAGCAGCACTGGAACAGAGGCGGGGCCCTTCCAGTCGATAGAGGCAGGGACCTTGCCCGAGCTGGCCCAATCGGGGTCGACTGTGAAAGTGTTCGGGAGGTACAACCTCATCGGATATTCTGCGGCGGCTGTAGGACAGCTCGCCGCTGCCGGCCCGGGGTTGCTCGGCAACAGTCTGGCGGCATTCCGGGGCGTGTTCCTTGCGTTCTCGCTGGCAGGCGCACTGCTCTTCGTTGTCTACAGCAGGATCCAAGGCATCGAAAGAGGGAGGTCGACGAAACCCGGGCTCGGGCACCTTGGTGCGCAGGCGCGGAAGGACCTGGTGCGCCTTTCTGGACTTTTTTCTGTCGACGCCTTCGGAGGAGTCTTTGTCACGACGTATCTCCTTTCCATCTGGTTCAACTCCACCTACGGCCTGCAGCTCGTTTTACTGGGGCCGATCTTCTTCGTCGCCGCTGTGATCTCCGCGGCTTCAACCTATGGAGCGGCACTGATCGCGGTCAGGTTGGGGAACCTCAGGACTATGGTGTACACCCACCTCCTTTCAAGCGCACTGCTCGTACTCCTGGGACTAGCAGGATCCCTCTTCCTCGCGCTCGCGTTCCTGTTCTTGAGGCAGAGCTTCTCTCAGATGGACGTGCCGACGAGACAGGCCCTCATGTCAGAAATGTTTCAGAGCCAAGAGCGAGTCCAGGCCTACGCGGTCACAAACACCATGCGGAGCGCCGGGTCAGCCTTCGCAGGCCCGGTGGCTGCAGGGATCCTTGGGCTCGGGCTTGTTTCGGCTGTGCCCTTCGCTGGCGGTGGTACGAAGATTGTCTATGACCTGATGACGTTCTTCTCCTTCCGCAAGCGATACCGCTGACCGCACGGCCCCTTCCAGGCAGGAGGAGTGGTTTCGCCGCGCACTGCTTGCTCTGGCACTAGGCCGCTGAGCAGCAGGTCGACCCCCGGTCCCGAGGCAGAGAGCATCTCAGAGCCGGTCGACCACCCAACGATAGTCCCACCCAGGTATCTGCCCTGGGGCTTCGCGTTCTTTGAAGCTCGGGAGGACCCCTTCTTCGCGGAGTTTCTCAAGGACCATCGCGGAATATGCGGGCGCTCCTGTCGCACCCGGCGAATTGTAGTTGATGATGTGGGCAGACCCTTCGCCCGTTATGAGCAGCGCCTCTGGGACGAACCCCTTGTCGTCGACGACCGAGGACCTTACGCCAAAGACCGCGCGCCTGTTCAGCATGCCTGCCTCGAGCCCAGGAACGAACCTCCTCACCCGGCCGCACATCGCTCCTTTGGAAAGGGAACTCCTCCACTCCCCAATCACCATCCTGAGGAATCTCCTGTTCGCGAACAGCCTCGCCTTCGGCTCGACCGGTCTGGACAGCAAGGAAAGAGCCTGCGAAAGGCCGGCCCCCGAGTAGACGTACGGGCCGGGGACGACCACTGCGTTCGGCCCGATCTGCCTGGTGCCGTCTGCTCTGACGACGAAGTGAGGGTCGAGGAACGGGTACTGAGGGAACTTCGGCGGCCTGTAGATGTTCGTAGAGACGCGGGATGCGAAGGGCTCGTCGACGGCCCAATACTCTCCCCGGAAGTTGAGTACGGCGTAGCCGGTCGCGAGGCCGAGCGTGTTGGCTACTTCAAGTGCGCCGCCCCCGGCGGCGTTCAGGAGGAACCCGCACGTCACTTCGGTCCTAGCTCCCACACCCTGGAGGGTGACTCTCACAGTCCCGGCCTCCCTGCCAAGCGCCGTCACCCTCCGTTGCCCCAGGAACTGCACCCCCCTGGCGACGAGGATCTTCCAGACATGGCGGGTGAAGGCGCCAAAGTCGACGGAGGCGTCGGTCTTCGAAAGCAACCCTGCCCTGCACCTGACTTCGGGTTCTCGGGATGCGGCGCCCCTGCCGTCCATCAGGTCGAGCTCCGACTCGTCCATCCCGTTCGCCAACCCCCACGCTCGGTATTCCTCCAGGACGCGGACTTCTTCCTCCTCCACCGCGACGTTCATCGTTCCCGTGGCTTTCCATGGGAGCCTCGAAGATTTCGCGAGGTTCTCCCACATGGGGTGCGAAAGGAGCGTAGTGCGTGCGAACGCCTTCTTCCTCTGCGGGTTCAGGTAGTACGGCCTGTGGATCACGCCGGTGTTCCGCGATGAGGCGTGCATGGCCGCTCCCGGCGCCGTGTCGACGAGCGCGATGGAGCAGTCGTAGATGGAGGTCAGCCAGTATGCGAGCGTTACGCCGAGAACTCCTGCCCCTACGATGAGGACGTCGAAGCGGGGCGAGCTTGCCATGGCGACGCGGTCAGTGGAAGCGGCGTAAAGGCTCTTGTTCTAGATGCCCTTCAGGTATCCGTTCGAGTCGAGCCACTGTGCGTGGGCCGCTATGTATCGCCATAGTATGTCGGCTTTGCTGTTGTCGAAGTCCCAGGGTGCGACGAGGACTACGTCTCCTTCCCTGATCCACATCCTCCGTTTCAGCTTCCCTCTGATCCTGCAGTGGCGGGTGTTACCGTCGGCGCACTTCACGATGACCTGGTCGCCCCCCGTCATCTTGATCGCTCTGCCAAGGATCTCGCCCTGCTGGGGCATGACCAGTTCCTTGAGGTTCGCTTCGCTGAGGACCTTCCGCTTTCCCATCCTGTTTCAAGGCACGGTGCCTTTTGGCTGATTTTAACGATATCGGCGCCAGCGGTTAGGGTTGCCACGGTGCCTCTCGTTTTTGCCATGCCTCCATGGCCTCGACCCCTTGGACGAGATCGGGGGCGGTCCTTGGGGAACTTTCGCGTCTTCCTCCCGGAGGGGTTTGATCGGGGCCTTCGCGAGCGAGACGATCCTTGCGAAGTCGTGGCTCTCGTCCCGGCTTACGAACGTGTAGGACCGTCCGAGGTCCCCAGCCCTTGCCGTCCTACCAACCCTGTGGAAGTAGACCGTGGGGTCTTCGGGGACGTCATAATTGATCACGCAGTCCACCTGCCGGACGTCTATCCCTCGGCTCGCAACGTCTGTCGCCACCAGTACGTCCGCTCGACCGGACCTGAAGAGGCCCATAGAGTGGTCCCTCTGGTTCTGGGAGAGGTCCCCATGGAGAGACACCACGCTGAGGAACCTCCTGTCGAGCTCCCTGGCGAGCCTGATCGTTCCGTATCTCGTCCTGCAGAAGATTACCGCGCTCTTCCTGTTCTCTTTGGCGAGCACGTCGAGCAGGAGCGGAAGCTTTTCGTCCCTCTCGACCCGGGCGTAGAACTGTTCCAGCGTCTCCGCGGAGGGTTCGTTGGCGTCCACCATCACCTTCACCGGGTCAGCCATGTACCTCTGCGCCAGCTGCGCGATCGACCGGGGCATCGTTGCGGAAAATAGGGCCATCTGCCTGGAACCGGGGGTCTTCCCCAGGATGTAGTCCACGTCTTCGATGAAGCCCATGTCGAGCATCACGTCGGCCTCATCGAGCACCACGAACTTCACTGACTCGAGCCTTAGTGTGCCCCGCTTGATGTGGTCGATCGTCCTCCCAGGCGTCCCCACCACGATATGGGCGCCTCTCCTGAGGGCGTCCAACTGGACGTTCATCGACTGTCCGCCGTAAATGGTGACTACCCTCACCGAAGTGAACGCGCCAATCTTCTGAAGCTCGAGAGTGATCTGGACAGCGAGTTCCCTGGTCGGCGCCAAGATCAGTCCTTGGACTCGGGGGACGCGCTCGTCTACGGATTGGACCAGGGGGATGCCGAACGCGAGCGTCTTACCCGAGCCAGCCCTCGCCTGGCCGATGAGGCTCCGGCCGTCGAGGAGCGGCCCGATAGCCTGGGCCTGGATGGGGAAGGGCCTGATGAAGCCTGCGGCCGTCACCCCTTTTTTGACGACAGATTTCAGCTGGAGCTCGTCGAAGCTGTTCAAACTCGCGTCACTGCATCGCCAGCGTCTTTCACGTAAGAAACCTGAACCCGACCAAGTCTCCCAGTATTTAAGACTGGAAAGGGCTTGCGCTGCGTCCACTGTCAGCAGAGATAAGAAGGGCCCGAATCGGGGAAGGGGGTCTATGGTAGAGACCCCTATACAGTCTCAGAACCACGCCGCGGCGTGTCCTCAGTGCGGCGCAAGGACAAGGCTGTACAGGACCCCAAGAGGGTTGAGATGCGCTGAGTGCGTCAAGCTGATGGACTCGGCGGGCCTAGGCTTCAGGTAGGCCGGAACAGCACGGGCAAGAACGCAGGAAGCCAGTGGAATGTGGATTCTTTCTAGATACGGGCTGCAAGGGCTGGCAAGGGAGTCATGGGTCCTTTTCGGGATCAGGACTCTCAACTCGTTCGGGTTTTCGATGGCGATGCCATTCTTCGGCATCTACCTCCTTGAGACGAGAGGGGTCAGCCTGGCTGCGACCGGGCTGGTGTACTTCGCATCAGGGGTCCTAAACTTAGGGAGCCAGTTGGTGGGAGGGAGGCTCACCGACGCGGTCGGTCCGAAGAGGGTGATGCTCGCCGGGTATGCGACATCCATAGTGACCTCGGTCGCGCTAGGCTCCATGGTACTCGTCAACGCCAGCCCGCTGATCTTCTTCTTTGCCTACCCCCTCTTCTCGTTCCTCAGGGGCTTTTCCAATCCCGCGACCGGCTCCATAATCGCCGAGCAGCCGGTGAGCCAGGTCAGGCCCGGATACAACCTGCTGACCATAGGAGGAAACCTGGGGTTCGCCATCGGGCCGGCGGTGGGCGGTCCGATCACCGACCTGTTCGGGTACTCCACCGTGTTCTTCCTCAGCGCGGCGATCGTCGTGCCGGTGATTGCCCTTACAGCACTTCAGATCAAGGGCGGGGTCAGGCACAGGAAGGACGCAGAAGGCGTCGCCAAGCGCACGCTGACGTGGACGAAGGACAGGAGCATGATCCTCTTCCTGATTCTGACCGGTTGTCTTTACCTCTGCGTGGGATACGAGATTACCCCCCTGTCGCTCTACGTTGCCGACTTCCTGAAGTTCACCAACACCCAGATCGGCTATCTCTTCGCGACCAACGGCCTGGTCATCGTGCTGCTCCAGCTCCCCGTGATCGGGCTTTTCCAGAAGTCCAGGAGCGTCGTCCTCCCGCTCCTTATCTCGCCGCTGCTGGTGGCCGCGAGCTTCGTGATGGCCGGGCTGTCCACCAGCTTTTACCAATACGAGGCGGTCATGGTGGTACTGACCCTGGGAGAGATACTTCTGACCGTCCCGTCGCAGACCGTGGTCGCTCTGTTCTCGCGGGCAGGGAACAGGGGGACATACCAGGGTTACTTCTACGCAGCTTCGAACTCTGGGAGGAGCTTGGCATCAGCCCTCGGCCCGTCGAGCTTCGAGGCGCTCGCGTTCGCGCCTGCCCTAGGCTGGTATTCCGTCGCGCTGTTCAGTCTGTTAGTGTTCGTCGGGTTCGCGGTCGTCGGCCCAGCGATACAGCGCGACTACGAGCTGACTGCAGCGCCGGATCACGATCCTGCAGTGGCTGGCCAAAGCTGAAGACGTCCAAGGACACACCATGCGGGGACGGATAGGCGGCGTCTGAGATCGCGGAGTAGGGGTAAAGCGCCGGATTTAGCGTGGGGCCGCTACCGTCAGGCCCTGAATCCCAGACGACGGTGTGGATTCCGCTGAGAAAGATGGCGCCCTGGCCGGGACTTTCGTCGCCGAGATTTCGAACCCGGGTCGCTGCCGCTCTGCCGGCGGAGCCGTTGACAGGGCAGCATACTGACCTCTATACGACCAGGGCGCTTGAAGTCAGCCCAAGACCTAGGGTGGTTTTAAGCTTCAGACTCTCATATAGAAGTCGTCCCCCGAGTGGAGCGGCGCAGGAGCGTGCTTGTGGGTCGTGCCGCATCGGTCCAGGTGCCGCCGGAACTTTTTGGGGCTGATGAGCTTGCCGCATTTCGGGCACACGGGCATAGGATGACACGGCACCCGGTGATACTTACGCCTTAAGACGAGCCCCGCGAGTTGATTTACCCTGGCTGCTTGACGGCCAGCGTGAGCGCTCGTGAAAGGTGCGGCTGGTCCTCGCTTGAAGAACCCCTCTTCCGCGACTACCACGACAAGGAGTGGGGGGTCCCGGTGCACGACGACAGGACGCTGTTCGAATTCCTGGTCCTTGAGGGTGCACAGGCCGGGCTGAGCTGGTGGACGGTCCTGAGAAAGAGGGAGAATTTCAGGCGCGCGTTCGAAGGGTTCGACCCGACCAAGGTCGCCCGCTACGATCAGAAGAAGGTCAGCCGCCTGCTCGGCGATCCCGGCATCATAAGAAACAAACTCAAGATCAGATCTGCGGTCCAGAACGCGCAGGCGTTCCTCAGGGTGCAGAGGGAGTACGGCAGCTTCGACTCTTACATCTGGGAGTTCGTGGGTGGGAAGCCGAGGGTCAACCGGTGGCGGACCCTCAGAGAGATACCCGCGGTGACGCCTACGGCAGAGGCGATGAGCAGAGACATGATCAAGCGAGGCTTCGGGTTCGTCGGCCCGACCATCTGCTATGCCCATATGCAAGCAACCGGGATGGTCAACGACCACGTCGTCGGCTGCTTCCGCTACAGGGAGTTGGGCGGTCGGGCTAGATGACGCCGAGGGCGCGGAGGCTCGTGATCATGTCCGCGGCTGCCTTCCCCTCCATGGCGAGGAAGGGCTGGCGGGGGACCCCGCAGTAGACCCCTCTCTCCCTTAGAATCTCGTAATAGGAGGGGATTGGCGCCGACTTCACTGCGTCTTTCACGAGCTGCACCTTCTGCTGGGCGGCGAGGGCCGAGCGATGGTCCCCCTTCCTCTGAGCGGCGACCATGGATGCGAAGAGTTCTGGCAGGGCGCTGGCGCCTCCTGAGACCAGGCCGTCCGCGCCCGACATGATGGCGAACAGCCCGTACTCCTCGGTTCCGTTCATGACCGTGAAGCCGTCTGGGACAGCCCCCAGGAGGTCGAGTAGCTGCAGGAAGTCTCTGGCGGAGTCTTTGATGCCCGCCACCGCGCCGGACTTCGCGAGCTCCGCTACCGCCGCGGGCTGAAGGGGGTTCCCCGTGAACTGCGGGATGTTGTAAGCGAGCACAGGGACATCCACCGCAGCCGAGACGGCCTCGAAGTGCTTCGCCATCGCCCGTTCCCCGAGCCTGTAGTAGAAGGGGGTCAGGCTTGCGACCGCGTAGGCGCCAGAGTCCTCGGCGTGCTTTGCCAGGTCCACGGTGGTGGCCGTGTCAGCGGCGCCGACCTGAACCACAACGGGGACCCTACCATGGACCTCTCGTATCACCGTGTCCGCCACCGTCTTCCGCTCGTCAGGCGACAGCATCGGTCCCAGTCCGGTGCTCCCGCAGGGGAAGATCCCCTCCGCCCCCTTGGATATCTGAAACGGAACAAGACGCGCGAGCGCGTCCGGATCTACCCGCCCTTTCTCGTCGAAGGGGGTGATCAACGCCGTGAACATCCCTCTTACCTTCTCCGCGGACCCTTTTGCCAACATTGGCGGGTGCCGCCGGGGACGACTTATGCTTGATGCCTGAAAGCGGAGCCACCACACGTTATGCGTTCGATCCTCCTGGCGCGGAAGAAGTCCGCCCATGAAGGGCCGTTCGATTTTGGCCAGCTCAGCATAGCGTGTCCGGCCTGGTCTCGGGTGCCGAGGATGCACATTCATCTTCCGACGAAACATCTCTGTACGACCGAGAGTCCGGCTGAGCCTGATGGGGAGTTCGGAGTCTGATTTGGGCCATGGATGGCGCGCGGGTTTTATATCGTTCGTACTCTTCCCGGAAGCCAGAGCACACGAGTTAGGGGCCTGGTTTGAAGTTTTTCGAAGGCGAAACTGGAGTAGGAATGTCTGAAACAGAAGTGAGAGAGTATCTTTCGCAGAGCACGTCCATCCTCATCTTAGGAACCACCAATGCCGACGGCTCCCAGGTGATACACCCCGTCTGGTATTACTTTGATTCGACCAACACCAAACTGTACTTCTACACGGAGCCGGCATTGAAGAAGGCCGTCAATATCAGGGAGAGAAAACAAGTCTATTTCGACGTGGATCACGACAAATGGCCTTACATGGGCGTGAAGGGGAAGGGATCGGCTAGAATAATCGAGGACCCTGAAGAAGCGCTTCGCCACGGGGCGAAGATACTTACGAGATACGTCAAGGAGGGCACACCGTTGGCCGAGATGGTGATCGAAAAGATCAAGGCGGGAGGATACGTGGTAATCGAGATCGAGCCGGCGTACTTTACCTCATGGAACTACGGGAAGTTGGACCCCAAGGGAGACAACGGCCTCCGCGACGCTCACATTTCGGTGGAGCCTCAAGGAGCTTAACATCAAACCCTGATCGCCTCGTGGGCGGGTTGGTCCTTGCAAGCTGACGACGCGCTCCGAAGAAACACGGAGATTTGCCTCGTCACGGTCGGGCGGAAGACTGGCATCCCCAGGGAGGTTGAGGTTTGGTTTGCATTTGACGCGCTCAGCGAGAAACTAGTCTTTCTTGCTCATGAAGAGTCGCAGTGGTGGAAGAATATCGCCGCTAACGGCAAAGTCAGGTACAGGCTTCCGGGAAATTCGAAGTATCGCGAGGGCATTGCAAAGGTGCTTCCAAAGAGCGACAAAAGCCTCCACCGCGTTCTTGAACTGTTCAATGGAAAGTATGGGAAAGGGCCGGTATGGAGTTGGTACGGCGATGGCGACGGCAGAGTCGTCGTTGAAATTCCCATATCCTGAACGCGCGACGGCCTCTAGCCCACGCGCTTGGCAAAAGTCTCCATCAGCTCGGAAACCCTGCTCACCGAATTCGGCAGAAGGATAGGAGAGAACTCCGAGAACCCAGCCTGTCTATACTTCTCGTATTCCCCCTGAACGTCCTCCACGGTTCCGATGATGGCTTCGGGATCCTCCCTCCTGATCCTTTCGATGAATTCCCCTTTGCTCTCCCCTTCCTTCTTTCCTTCGGCGCGTTCCAAGCCGTCTGCCAGCGAATCTACGTCCCCTGCCATCACGACAAAGTGCTTGAGAACTGCCGTCACGTCCTCTTTGCTTCTGCCGGCGCCGGCGGCCGCCCGTCGAGCAATCTCGAGTTTGGTCTGGGCCTGTGCCGGACCGGTACAATGGATGTTAATGACATCCGCGTATCTTCCGGCCAACTCAAGAAGCCGTCTTGACCTTCGCTCTCCGACCCAGATTTGCGGTAGCTCTTCAGCGAAGTTGAGGGTCGCACCGTTCAGCTCGTAGGACTTGCCCCGAAACGAAAAACCTCCCCTGTTCTTGCTCAGACCGTTGATGACTGCAAGCGCCTCTTCGAAGGCGTCAAGTCGTTCGGCCTTTGTAACGTACCTGAAACCATTCGACGAGTACTCGGTTTCTGTACCACTGCCTACCCCTAGGCAGAGGAATGACCGTCTGCCGCTGAGAACATCCAGTGAGAGCGCTTCGTTGGCTAGCACCACGGGGTGCCTGACGGTGGTGCTCGCGGCCATGGTCCCAAGCCTGATCCGCGAAGTCACCGCCGCGAGCATCGTAAGCGCCACGAATGGGTCAGGTCGACCGTTTGGTTTCCCGGGGAGAGAGTAGTGCTCGCCTATTCCGACGCCGAAGTATCCCAATTCTTCCGCACGTCTCACGGTCTTCGACAACACAGCAAAGTCACTAGTATCGACAACTAGCGGAAGATAGTACCTTGCCCTCAAAGATGTCTCATCACGCATCCAGGATGTTCTTGGCTACCTTCGAGGCGCCCATAGCTCCATGATATTTCCCGCCGGGTCCGAGAAGTATGTGCTCCACGACCGTCGAGAGCCGTGCCAGCCTCTCGAGTTCTCAATCTTGGGGCTGCACTTTGCCCCTATGCGCTCTAGGAATCGAATGCACTCGTCCAACTGGTCAGGCGGAACCTCGAAGGCTACGTGCAATGGGACCCTGATCATCTCGTCACCGTTACCGTTCATGAACCCCCTGTCTTTATGGGCAAAGCCGAAGTATTGTTCGCCCACGTCGGCGAAATGAATTCGTTTCTTGTTAGGACGGACCGGAAAATCGAGCCCGATTTTTCTGTAGAATCTGGCGCATTCCTCGGTTTCTGTGGTGAGGAAGGCCACCTCAGCAACCCGCACTAAAGGCAGTTTCTTCAATGGAGACGCTGTTGAATCGTGGTTCTGGCTTCCAAAAAAGCCTTGCCGCCCCCTTAACACACTGAGAAGACGTTCACCCTGAAGTTGCGTATCCAATACAGAGCTGTTGACCGCTGCGTGCATGCAGTTGATAGCCGTCCGCTCTCTAGGCCGGAGTTTCACGGGATCCTCGGTTTCCAGTCCCACCGCCCGACCCTTCCAACTCCTTCAGCGCGTCGACCAGGAGTCTGACGTCCCTGTCTTCGTTGTAAAGATACAACGACGCTCGGCTCGTCGAAAGTTCCGGGACGCCCAGCCTTCTTAGAAGGGGATGGGCTTCGTGACCCCCCGATCTGATCAGGACCTTGTGACCTGGCACCCGCTCGTCCATCCAATGTGCTATTCTGTCCCCTTCAATCGGATTCCCCTCCTTGTCTCTCATCCTGAACGACACCAGTGCGGCATGCTTGCCCGCCTCGTAGACCTGGGGCCCTACAATCTCCAAGCCATCGACCTCAGACAGCTTTGACATCATGAGCCGCGTAAGCAGGTCTTCGTGGCGCTCTACAGTTTCCATTCCGATGCGGTCGAGATAGTCAACTGCCGCCCCTGCGCCGATTATCCCGGCGAAGTTCTGAAGCCCTGGTTCGAAGCGGTCCGGCGGGCCCCTGAAACTGGGAACCACCGTCGGTCCTCCCTGACCGCTGGCGATTGAAACACCGTCGACAGTCTCTCCGCCCACTATCACAGCAGGCATCTCCTCCAGAAGCTCCTTGACGCCGAACAGGACCCCCGTCCCCGAGGGCCCGCACATCTTGTGTACCGAGAAGGTCAGGAAGTCCATCTTGGAAGCGGCCACGTCCACATGATGGTGTGGCACGTACTGTGCTCCGTCCACCAGAGCCAGAGACCCGTTGTCATGCACTATCTTCACCAGCGCTTCGATGGGGTTGATGATCCCCGTGATGTTCGATGCCCACACCACTGAGACGAGCTTCGTCCTCCTGGTGAGGAAGTCTTGGAACTTCTGCAGGTCGATTTCGCCTCTGCTGTCCACGGGGAAGATCCTGTGGTGCACTCCCTTCTCTCGTTCCAGCTCCCAGAAGGGCAGGAGGCCGCTGTGATGTTCTGCATCGGTGGTCACGACGTTGTCTCCCTTCCCTATCCTGATTCCCGGGGAGCAATGGCGGCTGCTCAGGCTCATGGCCACCAGGTTCATCCCATACGTAGTGTTGGGCTGCCAAATCACTCCCGGTTCGTCTGCGCCGATGAAACGTGCCATCTTCACCCTTGCTTCCGACACGAGGAACTGCGTCCTAGCCGCGAGGGCGTTCGACGAGGCGAACAGACCGGTGCAGCTGCCAAGGTCGTTGTAGTAACCGCCGACCGCGTCCACAACCTGCCTTGGCCGGAGAGATTGACATGCGCTGTCGAGGTAGACCAGTCTCTTCCCGTCCATGGTCCTTTCGCTGACGACAGGAAAGTCCGCTCTGATCTTGCCCACATTCAACCCCGTTTACCTCTCCTAGTTCGGGTAGGCCAACTTCCATGCGGTCGCGAGCAAGAGTTCGACGGCTCTCCTCGTTGCCTGTTGGTCAACTGACTCGAAATTGTCAGCAGGCGAATGGATGACCTTGGCGCCAAGAGCCACACCCACAGATCTGAAGCCGAGTCCTGCGAACCTTCTGTTGTCGGAGGCGATGTTTCCAAAGGCGAGAGGCAACCCCAGTTTTGCTCCCGCGAAGTCAAGGGCGTCGACGATTTGACCCGCGTTCTTGCTCGCCTCCACGTATGCGACCCCGTTGTATGCTGCGGCCCCGTCGAGGTTTATCACCAGAGGGTCGACGATATCGCGAGCAAAGCCCTCGGCATACGCCTTCGACCCCAAGGCCCCTATCTCTTCTCCGTCGAAGGCCACGAATCTGATGGGCCTGACAGGCTTGCACGCGAATGTAGACAACAGCCGGGCCAGTTCGAGGATGACCGCGACCCCGGCGGCGTTGTCTCCAGCCCCCTGGAAGCGATGGCCTCTCGGATCGTCGCCGACCGCGTCATAGTGGGCGCCGAGAACAAGAGGCGACCCTGCGAGATCTGGGTTCCGCCCAGGGATTTCAGCCGAGATGTTTCTCCCCGTGGACGCCTTCCTCTGGATGGGAACGGACGCCCGTATTCTCTTCGAGTTCAGCGCTGGCAGAAGGTCCCGCCTCACTCGCAGCACGGGAAGTTGGACCGGAGGGGCGCCCAGCAACTGTTTGGACATGAATCCGTCCCTCCCGACGCCATTCGGCATGAGGATTCCAAGGGCGCCCTTGGATGCTGCAAGGAGGCCCGTTTCCTCGAGTTTGCTTCCTCCAAGTGCTTCGTCCACTATGACCCATTCGTTCTGATGGGCGACGCTCGGATCCCACGACTTCGCAAGGCCTTCCTTAGGTTCGCTCAGGGACGCCGACCTGTAGTGCTCCGCGAACTCCACCCTGTGTTCTAAGGAACGCGAGCCCCTGCTCCCGTCAACAATCGATAGTTCGGGCAGGGATTCCAGATAGAAGACTGGAGTCGATACTGCGAACGCTTGTACGTTCGGGCGGAGCCCTATGCCCGACAACTTGGACTCGATCCATTCAGCCACAAGGGCGTTCCCCGATGCGCTGCTCCTCCCGCGGAACTTCTCGGAACAGAGCTCCTTCAGATCCCCGCTCGTCCGGGAAGTGGAGACCAGGGCCAGGAGCCGGCGCAGCTCTGGAGGGAGGTCTTGTGAACCAGATTCCGGGTGCAGCGAAACAGCGGAGGCCCCCTCACCGTCGAGGGGGTCAGGGATGCTCCCTTGGGTTGGGCCTAGGTCGTGCAGCAATCTGACGACCCGCATCCACAGGAAGACGCACCGGCCTGGTATTTGCCTCCGGAGCAGCCTCCGGCGGCGCCGGCCCCAGTCGCCTGGGAGGCGGTCTCGCAGCACCCTCCCGCTTGTCCCGCCGCTGAGCCTTCGGTTCCGCAGCAGCTCCCTGCGGTTCCGGTCCCGCAACAGCTACCGGTGGAGACCGTCGGGATTTCCTTGCCTGCGATGAAGCCGCCCTTTGGTTTCTGCTCCGCTACAGCTTCCTGTTCGTTTCTTTGGTTCGACATGTTTGTATTCACCTACTTACTGCAGGTAGTAGGAAAGTATATATCGTTTCCCTGACTGGTTCTACCCAGAGGGAGTAAGAGGATGCAGTCAACCGAAGCTGATGGCGCCAAAGAAGCGATACTGTCAAGGGTCAGGGAACTCGGGATCACCGCCTATGCAGCCAGGGCGTTCCTTTCGGTGCTGGAAAATCAGCCCATCTCGGCCACCAGCCTCTGCAGCCTGACAGGCATCCCAGACTCGAAGATATACTACGCGCTCAAGGAGCTTGAAGAGAAGAACCTGATCATTGTCCAGCATGGGACCCCCAGTCTGTACCGGGCGCTGGGCGTTGACCAGATTGCCTCCAACCTTCAGAGCCAAGCCGATGAAAACCACCGAAGGCAGTCGAAGAAAGTGAAGGAGCTGGCTAAGCTCCTCGAACCGATTCACGCGAGTGGAAAAAGCGAAGATGCAGAGCTCGCCTATATCATCAAGGGCTCCCGCAACATAGTGGAGAAAATGAAAGAGGCGATAGAGGCGTCGAGGAAGGAGGTCCTGGTGATGTTCGATGACGAGACGCTCCTCGCTGGAATCGCCGAGACTCTCCGGAAGGCCCGCAACAGAGGCTCGAACATCAAGATAGCACTCGCGGATGGTGCAATCAAAGGAGCCTCGAAGTTACGGATAACACCGGACAAGAACCTCTGCTGCGCCAGCAACATCCTCATCGTTGACTCGGAGAAGCTTTTCACGGTGTCCGGGAAAGCGCCTGCGGACCTCAGGGCGGTCGTAACCCAAGACGACTCGATGATCTACATGAGCAGGCAGAGCTATGAGAATCCTGCGTGCTGTTCCGCGTCCGGAGCCGCGGACATCGAAATCAGGTCAAATCTCTAACCGATTCGTGCTCGTGGGCCCCGGAGGTGCGTTCTCCCAAGCCGCCATTCCACATTATCTGCAAAAGGATGAACCTCAGAGATACCTGACGGTTGTCGCATGAGACAGAAAGGATGGAATCGGGTACGAGGGAGTTCGACACCAAGCGGGACAGAGGGTGCACTGACCTGAACGCGTTCGGGTCGCCCGCCTCATGTCAGGAGACAGCTTCGAGCGGATCCACACCTAGAGTGACTGCCTGGTCTTGGAACTGACAGTCACATTCATGAGGGGATGCGGACATCCTAAACGTCGTTAGACATTTTGAGCATGGTGGTCAGTTGCGCGGCCGCAGCAGGGTTTGGGTGATCCTGGGCCTAGCTCTTCGCTAGCCTGAGCATCGCCCGGACCGACTGTTCCACGTCTTCGTCGGTGGTCTTGCCAGAGCTTACGCTGATGCGCATGGCCGCCTTCCCGTGCCATTTCGTCCCCCCGCACCAGCAGGTCCCATCCGACTGGACTGAGCTCACCACCCTTTGCGTCGCCTCGTCCGACCCGAACGAAACAAGCACTTGGTTGAGGACCACTTCGTTGAGTATCTCGCACCCCCCGTCGGAGAGCAGTTTCGCGAACCTGGACGCGTGGCGGCAGCACCTTTCGACCAGGTCTGCTACCCCAGTCCGCCCGAGGGACATCAGGGCGGACCAAGCGTCCACGCCGCGGGCCCTCCTCGACATCTCAGGGGCGTAGTCGAACCTGTCCCTAGGATGCTCTCCTTCCAGATAGGGGGCGGCGGGGTTGGCCATCGCTCCTCTCAGTTGGACAGGGTCCCTGACCACGACCAGCCCGCTGTCGTAGGGAACATTGAGCCATTTGTGGCAGTCCGTGCTCCAAGAGTCGGCCCCCTCGACTCCGTCAGTGAGGGGCCGGCGATGGGGGGACGCGGCTGCCCAGAGGCCGAAGGCACCGTCCACATGGACCCAGGCCCCAGCTTCGTGCGCCCACTCGACCAGGGGTTTGAACGGGTCGAACGAACCAGAGTTCACGTTCCCGGCCTGGACGCAGACGATGGTCGGGCCGCTTATCCTCGGGAGTGATCGGGGGATGATTCTCCCTTGGGCGTCGACCGGGAGCCGGATGAGGTGCTCGGTCCCGAAGCCCAGCATCATGATGGCCTTGATGGCGGAGGCGTGGATTTCGTCTCCTGAAATCACGTTCACCTTCGGTGCACCGTCCATCCCTTTCTTCTCGAACTCCCACCCCGCCCGGGCCAAGACAGCATGACGGGCCGCAGCCAGTCCGGCAAAGTTCGCCATCGTCGCACCGCTCACGAATGCGCCTTCGGAACCTGAAGGAATGCCGAGGAGCTCCTTGATCCATCCTATGACGGTTGCCTCTACCCGGGTCGCCACCGGAGACATGACCTCCATGGCCCCGTTCTGGTTCCAGGTGCTTGAAAGCCAATTTGCGGCAAGGGCTGCCGGGAGCGTGCTGCCGGTGACGAACCCGAAATACCGGCTTCCGTTGCTTGCGACCGTGGCCGGAGAACCGAAGCTGTCGAGCAGTTCGATTACCCGATCAGCCGAAGTGGGCTGCTCGGGGAGCTTCTGCGGGAGAAGGTCGAGGTTCTGAAGGGCCTCCTTCGTTGGAGCTACTCGCCGACTCTTCAGGTTTCCGAGATATGAAATAGCTCGCTCGGCAGCGTCACGCAACAGGGCATCATCCTCGGAACCAGAGGACAACCCCTAAGGGGTCACATCACGCCGCAATTGAACTTTGGGCGTACGCTGATTGCATGGCGTCGTGCGCCGTGGTTGCCGTATTTCGTCCCCATCAGACATCATGTGCACGTTGATGAAAGCCAGCCGATGCTCCCTTGACCGGAGGCATCTTTGTGGGCATCAAGAAACTTGAAGCCGCCCCTTGGCAGAAGGAGGACCAAATCCGCGGGCCCGACGGGAATCGAACCCGTTTAGGGGCAGTCGCTGACCCTCGGGTTAAAAGCCCGATGCTCTACCTGAGTTCTCTCCATCTCTGGAACTAAGCTACGGGCCCGCGTCAGCCTCGGCGGGGACCCCAGTATTTGACCGAATCGAGCTAGTGCATGAGCGTTCGGACGAGCGTCACGCTCTTGTCCATCGTCTTGTAGTCTTCGTACGGCGTCTCCATTATCACAGGTTTCTCGTCGATCCCGGGGTGGTGCAGAAACGCCCGAATCCCTCTGCGGCCGATCTTCCCTTCGCCGATGTTCTCGTGCCTGTCCAGTCTGCTGCCCAGTGTGCCCTTGGAGTCGTTGAGGTGGACTACCTTGAGCCTATCGAGGCCGACGATCTCGTCGAACAACCCCATTGTGCTCGCAACCGCTTCGACACTTGCTAGGTCGAAACCGGCCGCGTAGACGTGGCAGGTATCAAGACAGACGCCCATCCGCTGCGTCTCGTCGACTTTGTCGAGTATGCTCCTGACCTCTTCGAACCTGGCTCCGACGCAGTTCTTCTGCCCCGCCATGTTCTCCAACAAGATGCTCGCATCCCCTTCGCTTGCAGCGAGCGCCTGATTGCATGCCGCAGCGATGTTCGACACGCCCACGGC
>JAFMAU010000002.1 GCA_029784825.1 Nitrososphaerota archaeon
CGCTACCCCCCGGGTCAGCATCCGCCTCCTCTTGTTTATCGGGACCAGCCCCTTCCCGGAGAGCCGGAAGTAGAGAATCCCGTAGCCCAGGCCGAACATCACGGTGAGCAGGAAGCCGTAGAGGTAGGGGGTGAAGGCGTTCATCAGCCAGTAGGGGGCGCCCAGCCAGACGGAGGCCCCTATGAGCAGCCCCACCACCAGGAGGTCGATTATCCAGGCGTTGGTCTTGCGGTACAGGTAGTCGGTGGCCAGCCTCAGGGAGAACCTGGCCGCGAGGACAAGGAGGACGGCGCCCACGGCGGCCACCACGAGGTAGTACTGGGTCTCCATGGTCGGGACCAGGGCCACCAGCTCGGTCCCCGAGGCCGGGCGGAGGGGGAGGGAGAAGAGCCTCGGGACCAGGGACCAGGAGCCGATGCCGTGGAGGTCGAACTCCACCGTCTCGGTGACGTTGGGGTAGAAGAGGAACCCCTGGAAGGAGTAGGCGACGAGGTAGGCCGCGACCCACTTCACCCCCTGCCACGCTGCCCAGATGTTCCTCGACGTCGCGCCGCCGGCTGACGGCCCGTCGCTGGCGACCTCGAGGTTGCTGTACTCGAGCCGCCTGCCGTTCACCGCCCTGAGGAAGGCGAAGAGGTCGCTCCGGCGGGGGAAGGGGTAGACGACTGCGAAGGCGAAGACGGCCGGGACGATGAAGGCGTAGCCCCCGAAGAACACCGTGCCGAACCAGTCCAGCCCGAGCTTCGCGGAGTACATCTGCTCCATCACGTGCCAGACCAGGAGCTCGTAGGAGACGTAGATGGCGACGGCGGCGACCAGGACGGCGAGCAGGGCGATCCCCGCCAGCAGCGCGGTGCGCCGGGGCTTCCCCCCCTCAGTCTCGTATTCGGCCGCCGAAGGTGACCAGTTCCCCAATGGATTAGGGCGGGCGAGCGCGCGTCCCTATTTACACCGTTCTGAAGCGGCCGCATGGAAGCCCGAGGCCCGGAAACGGGCCCGGAGGGCCTTAGACCGCCGACGCAGAGACGGAGAGGACGGGGGGGAGGCCGTCGGTTATCTTCGTCCAGTGGTTCCCCTGGTCGCTGCTGGCGAAGAGCTGCCCGGTGGTCGTCCCGAAGTAGAGGCCGCAGGGGTCCTCCTGGTCGTTGACCATGGCGTCGCGGAGGACCGTGAAGTAGGACACATTGGGGAGGCCGGAGTCAAGCGGGGCCCACTCCTTCCCGGCGTTGTCCGTGGCCCAGACGGCGAAGTGGCCGGCCAGGGGTATCCGCGCGAAGTCCCCTTCGAGGGGGGCCGCGTAGAACCTCCTCGGCTCGTTGGCGTCGACGGCCGCAGGGAACCCGAACCGCGAGGGGAGGTTGTTCCTGATGTCCTTCCAGTTCTCCCCGGCGTCGTCGCTCCTGTAGACGCCGCAGTGGTTCTGGTGGAATATCACGTCGGGGTGCCCGGGGTGGATGGCGAGCTTGTGGACGCACTGGCCGTACTCTGGGTACTTGTTCGGCGCGAAGTCCTGGAGGACGTCCTTGTTCTTGAACTTCCAGGTCTCCCCGTCGTCCTCGCTCTTCATTGTCCCCACGGCGGAGATCGCTATGATGATCCTCTTCGGCCTCTTCTCGTTCACGAGGACGGTGTGGAGGCAGAGCCCCCCGTTCCCGGGCTGCCACTTCTTCCTGGTCTTGTGGTTCATCATGGCCTCGTTGACCTTCCAGGTCTTCCCCCAGTCGTCGGACCTGAACAGGCAGGCGGGCTCGACCCCGGCGTAGACGACCCCGGGCTGGTCCTCGGTCCCCGGCCTGATCTGCCAGACCCTCGCGACCGACAGCCCCGAGCTCTTCGGGAACTTCGGCGGTGTCTTCGAGATCTTCCACTCCCCGCCCTCCCCCTTCCTGGTGGCTATGGTCGGCCCCCAGTGCCCGCTGATGACCGACGCCAGGTAGGTCTCGCTCCGCCGGTCGTAGGCCATGTTGTAGACCTCCTCCCCCTTGAAGTAGGGCCCCGACGACTTCCACTCCCTCCTCCCGCTGTCCGAGGAGAAGACGAAGGCCCCCTTCCTCGTCCCCACCATCAGGCTGACTCTATCTTGTTTCAATCTCTCCCCTCTACCCCCCGGACACCGCCGGCAGGATGTGCACAGTGTCCCCGTCCCCGACCTTGGCCCGCTCCTTCCCCAGCTCCTTCGAGTTCTCCGAGTTCACGAAGATGTTGACGTGGGGCCTGATCCTCTCCTGGTCGTCGACTATCCTCCCGCCCAGGCCTGGGAACCTCGCGTCCAGGGCCCTCACGACAGAGAGGACGTCGGGGCAGGGGTCGAGGTCCGTCCTTGAGAGGCCGCCCGCCCAGTCCTTGAGCTGCCCGCTCAGCCGGACGCGGATCAACGCGCCCCGGCTCCCCCGCCCAGCTTATTGGGGTTTCGGGCGTTTCTTAGCACGAATCCCTAATGGCCGCATCGCCGGGAACGCGTATATTCCCGGGGCCGGCGCGAAAGCACATGGAGGTCGCGGCCGGGATACACAGGATCGAGGGGGTCCGCGGTGCCAACGCCTACCTCGTGGTCGGGGGGGAAGGGGCGGTGGTGGTCGACGCCGGGATGCCTGGTAACGAGGGGAGGATCGTAGGCTACGCGAAGGGGGCCGGGGTCGAGCCCGGGGCGATAAGATACATCGTCCTCACGCACCCTGACATCGACCACTCAGGGAGCGTCGCGAAGCTGAAGGGCCTGACGGGGGCGAAGGTGGCCATCCACGAGGCGGACGGGCCCAGGCTGGCGGGGGAGAAGAAGCTCAAGGAGGTTAAAGGAGCCGCCGGGGTGCTTTTCGGCCTGGCGAGCCCTTTCATGCGGTTCACACCGGTGAAGCCCGACGTCCTGCTGAAGGACGGGGACAGGGTTGACGGCCTGTTGGTGATCCACACCCCCGGGCACACGGACGGGAGCATCTGCCTGTACAAGGAGGGTGAAGCGATCTTCGTCGGGGACGCCCTGAGGACAGGCTCGGGGGGAGAGCCGCTCCTCCCCCCCGGCTCCATGACCGCCGACATGCAGCGGGCCAAGGAGTCGGTGAAGAAGATAGCAGGATACAGGTACGAGGTCCTCCTCCCCGGCCACGGGCCCCCGATCACCAGGGACGCCTCCAAGGTGATGGCAGGCTTCGCCGAGAAGTCGGCCTAGCGCCAGGGGGGGCTACCCTACGATGGTCTTCTTCAGGACGTAGTCGAAGAACCGGTAGGTCGTCCCGTCCTCGGTCTTCCACTCAGAGCGGAGCCGGGTCTTCTTCTCGGCCCTCCTCAGCGCCGACAGGACCGAGCGGTTCAGCTCCTTCACGTCGGTCCCTTCCACCTCCGCCTCGAACACCAGCTCGTCCCCCTCCTTCCTGACCGGCGACCCCGGAAAGAGCCCATCGAGGACGGGCCTGACCGCCTCTGGCCTGTCGCTGCTGACCCTCGCCGAAACCGCCACCCGTTTGCTTTTCACTCAGAATCACTCGCGGACCTGCCGCTGCCATACGCCGGGGTGGCTAACGTATAAGCTCGCGATTGGAGCCGGCGTCCGTGGAGTTCGGGGTGGTCGTCCCCAGCGGGTGGAGGGCGGACCAGGTCATGGACGCCGGCCGGGCCGCAGAGATGCTCGGCCTCGACTTCTTCCTCGTGACAGACCACTACATCACCCCGACCTCCGACAGCTCCGTGGACGCCTGGGCCATGCTCGCGGCCCTGGCGGCGATGACCCAGGAGATCACCCTAGGGACCTGCGTGACGCCGATACCATTCCGCCCCCCGCAGATGCTCGCCAAGGTGGTCGCGACGGTGGACCAGATCTCCAATGGGAGGGTGGTCCTGGGGGTCGGCGCCGGGTGGAGCAGGGCGGAGTTCGACGCCTACGGGACCTGGGCGGACGACAGGACGAGGGTCGCGATGACGGTCGAGGGGCTCGAGCTGATGATGAAGCTCTGGGCGTCGGACGAGCCCTTCGACTTCGACGGGAAGTACTACAGGTCGAAGGGGGCGATACTGAGGCCGAAGCCTGTCACCAGGCCCCACCCGCCCCTGTGGTTCGGCGGGATGGGGAGCTACGTGCTGAAGAGGCTGGTCGCGAAGCACGCCGACGCCTGGCTCCCCCCGGTCCCCGGGATACCGGACGAGGAGTATCTCCGGGTCCTGGCCGCGGTCCGCGGCGGCGACGGAGTGGAGCGGAAGCGCCCGGTCAGGGTGATGTTCAACGGGACCCTCTCGGAGATCAAGTCCGGGGTCGAGAAGTACGAAAGGATGGGGTGCGAAGCCGCGATGCTCGTCAGGACCCCCTACGAGGAGCTCCCCGGGGCCATGCTCGAGCTGAGCGAGTTCTGCCGCTCCTACGGCCGCTAGAAGGGCGCCGGGTGGCCGAGGGCCTCACTCCAGGTGATTACCTGACGTGACCTGACTATTTATCAACGGTCGCGGGAGCCGGTCCCGAAGACCTTGGAGCCGAGCCAGCCTGGGACGGTCATAAGCGTCGAGGGGCTGAAGCACACCTACGACGGGAAAAACTACGCCCTGAAGGGGGTCAGCTTCGACGTGAAGAAGGGGGAGGTCTTCGGGCTCCTGGGGAAGAACGGGGCGGGGAAGTCGACCCTGATCAAGATACTCACCACACTCATCAGGTCGTCGGAGGGGACGGTGAAGGTCCTCGGGATGGACACGGCCAGGGACGGCAAGCGGATACGGAGGAGGATAGGGGTGGTCCAGCAGGACGAGTCCTTCGACTTCACCACGGTGCAGGGGAACTTCGACGTCTACGGGGTCCTGTGGGGGGTCCCCAAGGCCGAGAGGGTCCGCCGCAGGGAGGAGCTCATCAAGAAGTTCGGGCTTGAGGACGTCAGGAAGAAGCGCGCCTTCGACCTCTCCGGGGGGCAGAAGAGGCGGGTCCAGGTCGCCAGGGAGATGATGCACGACGTGGACGTCCTCTTCCTGGACGAGCCGACGGTGGGGCTGGACGTGATAATGCGTCGGGACCTCCTCGACTTCGTGAAGGAGGACGTCAAGAAGGGGCTGACCGTGGTCTTCACCACCCACAACCTGGAGGAGGCGGACTACCTCTGCGACAGGGTGGCGGTCATAGACTCGGGGAGGATACTCGTCATGGACACCGTCGAGAACCTGAAAAGGCGCTACATAGGGAAGAAGACAATCGAGGTCGCGGTGAACGGGGCCGGCTCCGAGGCGTTCTATCAGCGCCTCGAGTCTTCGCTGGGGGGGACCGGGACCCTCAGGCAGGGGGACGGCTCCGCCCTGGTCCTCACCGACACCCCGAAGGAGGCCCTGGCGCTCCTCCTCGGGATCGCGAAGGAGACCGGGGCCCAGATAGAGTGGCTGAACGTCAGGAAGGACACCCTGGAGGACGTCTTCCTGGAGTCGGTCTCGAAGGAGGAGGGTGGGAGATGAAGGCCCCGGACATACTCAGGCTGGTCTACCGCAACGTTGTCGTGAACACCGACGTGGGGACCCTGATCATCCTCGTCGGGCTCCCTGTGTTCTACCTGGTCTTCCTCGGCTACGGCTTCCAGGCCTTCGCCCCGGCGAGCAGCACCCCTCACGCCGTCCAGCGCTTCATGGCACCGGGGATAGTGGCCCTCCAGACGGTCATGGCCGGGACGGTCGGCGGGAGCATGCTCTGGGCCGACAGGAGGTGGGGGATGCTGGCCCAGCTCCTCGTGGGCCCCTTCACCAGGCTGCAGTACCTCCTCGGCATCATGCTGACGTCGGTTGTCTTCGGCCTCGTGGGGGCAGGGGTGATGATGGGGGCGGCCTACCTGCTGATAGGGAGCTCCTCCGTCACGGCCATCGGCGCCGTCTCCATCTTGGCGGCCATCCTGGTGGGGTCCCTCCTGTTCGGCTCTCTGATGCTCTTCATCTCGGCCCTCGTGAAGTCCAACAACGCCTACAACAGCATACAGATCCTCATACTCTTCGTCGTGAACTTTGCCAGCACCACCTTCTACCCCATCAGCTCCAGCCTCCCCGCGCCCATCAAGGCCCTGTTCGAGGTCAACCCGCTGACCTACCTCGCCAACACCGTGAGGGACGGGTACATGGGGACGGTGACCACCGGGGACGCCTACCAGCTCCTGGGGCTGACCGCGGTCATGTTCGGCTTCCTCGTCCTCGCAGTGAGGTCGTACATGCGGTCAGGGGTCTCGTTCAGCTAGGGGCCGCGCCTTCCGGGATAGGGCTGGCACTCGCGCGATAAGTAAATAACGCAAACGAATCGGCGCCCTCCATCCGTCATGCCCGCCCGATGCAGCCCCCGGCCCGCACCGCAGCCCGGGCTGAGGAGCGAATAGAGATGCGCCGTTCCCGCTACGACTCGTTCAACTCGTTCATCAGGAGGCGGCGCCGGGCAATCATAGCTGCCTGGGTCCTGGCGGTCCTGGTGTCCGTCGCCGTCATCCCGTCCTTCTTCTCGTCGGTCTCGTACAACATCACCAACGTCAGCCTCGGGCAGAAGAGCTCAGAGTCGCAGGTCGCCCAGGGGATACTGAGCGCCGAGTTCCCGTCCGCCAACAGCACCGGCCAGGAGAGCATCGTCCTGGTCATCCAGCCTTCGGGGGGGACCCCCTACTCCGGGGAGATCCGGAGCGCCCTCCTCGCCCTGAACAGGAGTATCTCGTCGGTCCCCGGCGAGGCGAACTACACCGGGATGTCGAGCATCTACTCGACAGAGTACGGCCTCCTCAACTCGACGGTCCCAGCGCTGCTCCCCGGGGTCGGGGCCCTGGCTTCCAACGTCACGGCCATGAGCCGGTCGCTCTACACCCTGCAGCAGAGCCTTTCGACGCTGAACTCGAACCTGTACCTGCTCAGGCAGGGGATGAACCAGACGTCTCAGCTTGTGTACGGCGTCCCCAGCGGCTTCGTCCAGCTGTGGGGCTCCCTGGTCCAGGGAGGGGCCACCCCGGCCCAGGCTGACGCCGCGGCCAACCAGACCATCTACGCAAAGCTCGCCTCGGAAGGGGCCCAGGGGGCCGAGGGGCTCGCCTACTACCAGGGGTTCTACGGCGCCTGGAACTCGAGCTTCAGCTCGCAGCCTGGCCTGGCCCCCCTGGCGAGGGAGGCGCTCTCGGTGAACGAAACGGTGACCCAGTTTGTGAAGTCCCCGTCGCTGAACAGCGAGACCCGCCAGCTGATGATTGATGTGGCGTCGGGGCTGAACGTGACCGACTGGTACCAGGGGAGCGCGGTCTCGGACCTCGCGATCACAACCCTGGCGGCGCAGATCCCGGTGAGCCTGACAACGCCGCTGAAGGTGACCCCCCAGGGGCTGGCAGAGAGCGTCTACTCCCTCGGCCAGGCCCCGACGAACTCTTCGCTCGGCGACCTGACCATAGGCCTCGTAGCCAACGCCTCCTCCTCTGGGGCCCCCTCCGGGGTGTCCGTCCCCCAGCTTGTGAGGTCGACCTATGCCCTGGGACCGGACCCGAGCGCTGGGGCGGCCTGGAGGCTGGCGAGCTCCTTCGTCGCCAACGCCACCGCGTCCTCCCTGGCGGGCTCCCCCCTGTTCACCGTGGACACGGGGTCCCTCTCGTCCCTGCTCGGCGGGTTCACGAACCAGACCACGGCCGGCCAGGTCAGGGCGGCCCTCCTGTCCGTCGCCGACGGCCAGAGCTACTCCAGCTACCCCCTGGTCCTGTCCAGCTCGCTCACGAAGAACTTCGTCAGCCCGGACAACCAGACGATGATCGCGGTGTTCAACTTCTCTTCGCAGCCCGGCCCCAAGACCATCGCAGGCTTCGACGGCGCGGTGGCGGGGTCCAACCTCTCGACCCTGGCGACCACCTACGTGACCGGGGGGTCGGTGATCACCAACGACGTGCAGCACGTCTTCTCCCCGTCCCTGGGGGTGACGGTGGTGGCCGGGGTGATCGTCTCGATAATCATCGTGGGGCTGCTCTTCATGTCCCCCCTGGCGGCGCTGGTCCCCCTGCTGATAGGCGGGCTGTCCATCTCCATAGCCTACGCCGCCATCTACCTCGGCATCGTGAAGCTCGGCCACGGCCAGATCAGCTTCCTGACCCCCACCCTGACCACCCTGCTGATGCTCGGCCTGGCAGTCGACTACTCGGTCCTGCAGCTGAGGAGGACGAAGGAGGAGAGGGGGAACGGGAGGACGAAGGAGGAGAGCGTGGCCACCTCGGTGCGGTGGGCCGGGGAGGGGGTCCTGACCGCCGGGGTCACGGTGATAGTCGCCTACGTAGTCATGGCGGCCGCCAACGTCCCCATATTCAGCGACGTCGGGGTGGCGATAGCCATCGGCGTGTCGGTCCTCCTCCTGGCGTCGCTCACCCTCCTGCCTTCGCTGGAGCTGACCATCGGGGACAGGCTGTTCTGGCCCGGGCTCCGTGGGAAGGAGGCCCGGCGCGGCCCCAGCCGCCTGGAGCGTGTCTCGGAGAAGACGATGAAGCACAAGGTCGCCGTAGCCGGGCTGGTCGCCCTGATCGCCCTGGGGGCGGTGTACGCCACCACCAACACCCCGACCAGCCTCGACTTCCTGAGGCTCGTCCCCAACTTCCCGAGCAACCAGGGGCTCACGGTGATAACCGACAGCTTCGGCAGCGGGACCATCTCCCCCTCGGCGATACTGATAGTGACCCCGACCCCCATCGTCAACGGCCACGGCCAGTTCAGCCAGGCCGCCCTCAACGAGATAGAGCAGGTATCTTCGGCGGCCGCGGGGTCGGCCGGGGTCGAGAGCGTCATCAGCGCCACGAGGCCCTACGGCGTCCCGTTCAACTACTCCTCGGTCCAGTCGATGGCCGGGCCCCTCCGCTCGCAGTACCTGAGCGGGATGATGGCCCAGGTGGGGAAGGACAACAGCACGGCGCTGGTCCTGGTGGGGTTCTCGAGCTCCTCCGAGAGCTCCAAGGCTGTCAGCTCCCTCAAGGGGGTCGAGGCGGCCGTCGGCTCCCTCCCTCTGGCGCCGGGGACCAAGGTGTACTACGCCGGGGAGACCCAGGGGACCCTGGACAGCGAGCAGTTCATGAGCTCCCTCCTCCCCCAGGTCCTGGTCATACTCGCCGCCGCGGTCTACGTGATATTGTTCCTCCAGCTCCGGTCGGTCTTCACCCCACTCAGGCTGGTCTTCACCATACTCTGCAGCGTAGCCTTCGCCCTGGCCCTGCTTTCGGTGACCTTCCTCCACCTGCTGGGGATGCCGATATTCAACTTCGCCCCCCTGTTCGTCGTGGTGACCATGCTCGGGGTCGGCATCGACTACGACATATTCTACGTCACCAGGATCAGGGAGGAGGTGCTCAACGGCAAGTCGGACTCCGAAGCGATAAAGACGGCGACCACCAAGGTGTGGGTCACCATCGTGGGCCTGGGCCTGGTCCTCTCGAGCGTCTTCGGGTCGCTGCTGCTGACAGGGATCGGGATGCTGCAGGAGATAAGCCTGGCAGTCTCGTCGGCGGTCATCATCGACGTGACCGTGGTCATACTGTTCTTCGTCCCCGCGCTCATGGCCATAGCCGAGAAGTACAACTGGTGGCCCTCGAAGCTGGGGAGGAGGGTCAGCGGGAAGGCCGAAGGCGGAGCGGGTTCACCCCCGCCAGATGATTCCTCAGGGTCCGCAGCGGCCAGGCCTGACTGAGCCCCTGCCCGCCGGGCCGGAGCCTCTCCTCTGGGGGCCGGGCCTGGCCTGCGGTTTGTGAAGGCTACGAACCGTCAAAGCCTTATGTTCGCGTCCGTGAAGACCGCACCGTTGAGACCAGGTCTTGCGGCGGTCTCCAACTCTGTCTCTGTCTTCGACGGCAAATACCCCGGAGGGGGGAACGTCACCGCCGCGGTGTTCCACTCGGGGAAGGAGGCCTTCGTCTTCGACTCCCTGCTTTACCCTGATGACACCCATGCCCTGCTGCAAGAAGCGAAGAAGTCGGGCCTGGGCGTGAAGGGTCTGATCAACACCCACTGGCACATCGACCACACCGCGGGGAACCAGCTCTTTCATGATACCCAGCACATAATCTCCCACAGCCTCTGCGGGGGACTCATGCGGACCGAAGGAAAGGACGACCCGGAGTGGGCATTTGGGAGGCTGAAGCTGGAGGAGAAGGACAGGATCCGGAGCACCTACCCCAACGAGGCGGTGGGAGACGGGTCGACGCTGCAGGTGGGAAGTCGGGAGATCGAGATCATACACGCCCCCGGTCACACCCCTGACTCTATCATCGGCTGGGAGAAGGAGGAAGGGGTGCTGATTGCAGGCGACACGGTGATGGAGCTCCCGTTCTTCGGCTACGGGGATAGCCAGGCGTTGATCGAGTCGCTGAAGAAGATCCGGTCGATCGCTGGAGCCAGGGGGAAGATAGTCCAGGGGCACGGCGGCGTCTGCGCCGGCGAGAGGATCGTCGACGACATCAGGTATCTCGAAGAGGTCAGAAGAAGGACGGCCGAGTACGTCGGCTCCGGGAAGTCCGCGGAGCAGGCGTCCGCGGGGATAAAGCTCGAAGACTGCGTCACAAAGGCGAGGTTCGCCCTGCTGTCCGAGCGGTTCGGCTCGCTGCTCTGGTGCCACCCGTCGAACGTGGAACGAGCCTTCTCGGAGTTGGCGGAAAAGAAAGCGTGAGGCGACCGCCAGGATCGCCGCCTGCAGGGTGGTGACGAAGCCTGCCATAGTCGTCTGCGGATTCGAGCGCCTCCAAAGGAGAACGAACGGCAAAGGGTTATCAGATGACGCCACACCTGCGAAGCCGTGCCGAATCAGGGTAAGAAGAAACCTGACTCCGATCCCCTGCTCGGCTTCAAACGGGGCCCACCCGTGGACCCATTGGACGGTCCCAAGAACTCAGGGGAGGCAGCAGACAGGGGGTCAGCTCCGGGCGTGGGAGGGCGACGAAAGAGGTCTGACAAGAGCGAAGGCGATGAAAGTTGAGCACTTCGGGCTTCGTTTGGAAGCGTGATTAGGGTTGGCTCAGCACGTGCCCGACATACCCGAAGAACCAGTGAGGCCAAAGAAGAGGAGGAACAAGAAACGCCCCGGAAAGAAAAGCCAGCGTCCCAAGTAAATTCGGCGTTCAATTGGCGCAACACCCTCTCTGACTACGCAGCAACGGCGGGGTTCTTGGCAGGTTTCTCCATCACATTCATCACTATCATCGTATCGACCAGCTTCGCAAACACTGTCCTCGTCTCTCCCGTGAGGTGGGGGGACATCGCCATCCTTCTCTTCGGTCTCGCGTCAGTGGGGTTCATCACAGCTACCGAGTTCTTCCTCGGGGCGCGGAACTACAACCTGTGGGAACTGCCCGGCGACTATCGCAAAGCGCTTGAGGATGCGGAAGGGCAAAAGCAGTGGAAGGTGATTCTTGATGACAGCACTAGGATGGCCAGGAGAAACGAGCAATACGCGCGCAAGTCGTACAACTCGGCTATTTTCTTGCTCTTCGCCGGTCTGTTCTTTGTGATCGGCCCGTACAACCTGGTAGTCGCGTTCATAGTCGCAGGAACCGGAACCGTCCTTGAGGTCTTACAGGCGCTGGGACTTGGGTCGTCGAGACAGAAGTCTTGACTTTATGCCTGGAGCGGCGATCCGGCTTGATCTGGCCGTGCTAGAATGGGGGCAGGCGGGAGCATGCCGAAGGCTGCGAGGTCGGGCCTAGGGTCAGTTGTCTAATCACGTTGCAGTCTTCTTTCCCCCGACCAACGCCCCCTGTCCAGGCCGCGGCCACAGCCAGCGCCCGTAGCGCCGCCAAGGTCATGTCGTAGGCGTTGTCAAAGTCGACCGCGAAGTTGACCAGCATCCCGATTGACGGCAGGACGCCGATTAGCCGGCGGAGAGCAGGTTCGCAGCAGAAGCGCTTTCCGGCACTCTGGTGGTGAACGGGGACTTCGTTGTGGACTACCACTAATACAAGCTGTTCCTCCTCGTCCTGGAGAAGGGGCCGTCGGAGGGGATCTCGGTGGCGGGGAGGGAGACGAAGTTCGACCTTGTCACCTGGCTTGCGGCCAGTGCGGCGGTTTCCTAAACGAGCATAAAGAGACAAACTGGCACCGAAAAACTGTCTTGAATGTGCCTATCGTACCTATCGTATAGTCTATCTCCGGGTACTGACTCCCGACAGCCAGCACTAAGCCATCGATGGGCCGCCCAGCAGTCGAGTTTTCGACGCTGACGTGATTAATCCGCGATTACACTACAAGCTAGTTGCTGCAAGGCTGTTGAGAAGGAAACGGGGATAAAAAATCTCAATGAAATCGGTCTCTTACCAGAACGTGCAGCAAACATGCTGAAGAAACAGATGTGATATGGAGACTCTCGCCTAATGTAAAGGTCAGTCTTAACGAATCAAGAGTTCCTTGAAATCGTCGAGAGCGTATAGGGGGTCAGTCACACGCAGCGACAGGAGATCCCTAATCTTCTTCGCACAGTCTTGAATCCCACTGTCCAGTGTTGCTAAGATGACGCTATGTTTGGACAATAGCTCCGCAGCCTCCAGGACTATCTCCTTGTCGTTCCCAGAGACACAATCGAGCGCGATGCCTTTGGTTCTGGTTCCGGGGGAGACCTCAACTTCCCAAGCTGAGGCTAAGAGGCTAGTTAATTTGATATCGTATGACTCCATCGTGCGCTTTAATTCCTGCATCACGATGAGGGCAAAGGATCCTATTGTCTTAATCGCGAATTTCCTGGAGTCTGAGAGGGCACCTTCGAAGAATGCTTCGACTTTATTGTTCATGACTTTTCGCGTTTCGCTAGAGGTGGACTTCTTTACCCTGCGGAAGAACTCTCTTAGAATCTTGTAATCGCCTGGCGCGAGGTCTGCATCTGCTTCCGGGCCGGAAGCGACACCCTTTTGCTCCCGCAGATAATCTAGCGCAGCTCGGACCACACCAAAGGTGTCCTCCGACAGCTCCCGGAATCGCCGCCTGGCTTCATCTGTGGCTGTTTTCAGTACTGCAAGTTCGATTCCCGCCCTCCGGCACCCTTCTTTCATTCTCTGTACCCGATCAAAGTTGGTGCCCTCAAATACCTCCACCAGAATCACGTTCGTATCAACTACGAGGTAACGTTCTGGTCTCAAGCCGCAGGAACGATTAGCTCATGAAGACCGGAAGCGAATTTCTTGGTAGATTCAAACACGATTTCGCGGAGCTCGACTTTCAGTCCTTGTTCCTTTATTTCGACCATTGCCGCTGCCATTGCGTTCTCGACCTCGCCCATATAGCGATCAAGAACTCTGGGATCGACGCCCTCAGACTTCAGGATTGGACCTTCTAGGAGCTCATCCATGCAGGAAGAGTTCATCAATGCCACGTAAAGCTTGAGTTTTAGAGTAGCCAATGAAATAGCGTCACACGTCTTCACCAGTTCTTTGTAACGGTCTTTGTACAATGAAAACCGCCTCTCGGCCAGACGTAAGTTTCGTCTCTCCTTGAAAGATGCCGCAGTGTGAGAAAGCATATTTATTGTCGCATTGGATTGAGTCTTGAGGAGAGTGTTCGCTTCGTTGAGTATCATCGAGAACCTGAAAGGAAGGTCCGAGAAAATTAGCAAATAGGTAGTCGCATCTTCTTCCTCCTCGCTTATTTTGTCGAGAGCCTCCCTGAAATCAGTCGCATATTTCGCGTCCTCTAGAAAAGCGTGGCCATCCGTCTTCCTGAAGAGATTCTCAAGCAATGGACCAATCTCTTTATCATCCAGCCATCCGTCTACCATATTCTTTGCGCTCCTGCTAGCATACATTTTCTCGTTGAACCAGATGGGAAAAGAAGAACCAAGCTCTTCCCGGAGCTTTTCTGACGCCCTAAGCCGCTCAGACTCAGAGACCTTGGTGAAGTCGTCGGGGCCGACAATTGGGAAAAGAGACATCCTCACTTCCCGTCTTGTAACGCCGTGCCCTTTCACATTCTCAACTTGGACCTGTGGTGAGAGGTTCGAGAAGAGAAAAGACGAGAACATTCCTGTGGCTCCCGTCGTTAGCAGTTGACTCATCTGTCGTTCCTCCCTCGGCTTGGTTATATATGAAATAAGCCTTGTGAACACCACTTCTCTAGCGGCTCCATCCACCCTCTGAAGCGGCCGTCCTCCTCCTTTCAATGGAAGTATGGGGATAGATTCAGGCTGAAATCCCGCAACCCGCCTATACACCCTATCAGAGGAGGGTTGTGCCATTTAACAGAGACCCTGATGGATATTGGCGTGGTTACCTCTCAATTCGCATAAGGGGCGTCTAGAAGAAACTGATTGCATTTCCGACAAAATCCCTGTCAAGTACCAGCGGCCAAGCTAGCACGAGAAACCGCCGTGAGTGCGCCATTCCAACTTGGTAACTCGCAGATATCAGCGCGCCTTCCCGCTCTGCGCGACCAACGCGCAGGCGGCCGTGGCAGGACCTACCGCGGGTCGGCCCGCACCCTTATCAATTCCGTCGGTCCAACCGCGTGACCGGAGCGAATCCCTGTGGGCACCCCCGGCCTCGGCGTAAGCGTCACTGGGAGCCTCACCCATGTGGCCAGCATGGCGGCCGCGCTCTTTGTGCTGTCGGTCGCGGCGGGATACACGGGACAGCCGGGCGCCGCGGTCCTTCTCTTCCTGTTCGGGATCGTCACCTGGGTCGTCTACATGTCCTTGGCACTAGGGGCGTATCGGGACGACAGGAAGAAGAAGACGAGGGCCTGGGCGAATGCGCCCAAGGACGCCTCTCTTACAAGGATGGATGTCCTCGAGTCGGTACTGAAGGCGAGGGAGAAGTACACCCCCGACGATCTTGCGAAGATCTACACGTGGCTGAACGAAAAGGCCTAGTCGCTCGGGCGCCTGGAGTGGGATCCGGGGCCCCGGGTGCGGCCAGTCTGGCTTCTCTGTGCGGCCGATTCCAGGCCTTTGCGGCTTCGCTCTTCCTCCCATACGAACCTCCCCTTCTCGTAGACCGCCTCGCCGTCCAAGTAGATCGTCCCTGTCTCCTTCATGGACTTTATCATGTCGATGTGGATCGCGCTCTTGTTGGTCCCCCCCGTCTCGGGGTAGGCCCTCCCGACGGCCATGTGGATCGTGTCCCCCATCTTCTCGTCGAAGAGGATGTTCCTGGTGAACCTGTCTATCCCGCGGTTCATCCCTATCCCCAGCTCGCCTAGCCTCTTCGCCCCCTGGTCGACCTCGAGCAGGTCCTTCAGGGTGTCTCCTCCCTCCTCGGCGCTCGACTTCACGACGCGGCCGGACCGGAAGGACAGCTGGGCCCCCCTGATCTCGCGCCCCTGATACAACACCGGCAGGTCGAAGTAGACGTCCCCCCGGACGGCTGTCTCCACCGGAGACACGAACACCTCTCCGCTGGGCATGTTGTGGTCCCCGGCGCTGACCTTCGGGCGGCGCCCTTCGACGGAAAGGGTGATGTCGGTCCTCTCGCCGGTGATGCGGACGCTCTTGGCCTTCGCCAGCCTCTCAGAGAGGACGCTCATCTCGGAGGCGAACCCGGCCCAGTCCCTTATGATTGCAGAGTAGACGAAGTCGCAGTATGCTTCGTAGGTCATCTTTGCCTCCTGGGCCAGAGCCTTCGTCGGGTGGAGCGTCAAGTTCCACCGCTTCCCTTCCATGGCCCCGCCCAGAGCCCCGCGCGCCCTGGCCGCGACCTGGAGCTTCATGGGGGGGACGTCCCCCATCTCATGGGTGTTGGAAGGGGAGATGACCTGGATTATCGCGTCCGCCCCGCGGAACAGGTCGAGCTCCTGAGGGGGGAACGAGGAAAGGGTCTCGGCGTCGGCCGCGAGGATGTAGGCCCTGTGGATGCTCTCGTCCATGTCCGTGACGACGAAGCCCGCTCCCGCCCTACCGATCTCAGCGGCGAGGGCGACGACCAGCTCCCTGGCCTCGGGGGTGGCACCGATGACGACGAAGTCCCCCCGTTTTATCTTGCACGAGTAATTCACGACTATCCTTGCGTGCTCCGCAACCCTCGGGTCGGCCAAGCTGGGCGGGCTTCCTGGACCTCCTCCTATGAACGTTTGGAGGGACCGCCGAAAGCAAGCCGATCATGGACGCGCCCGCGGACGTCCGGTCTCCTTGCTCCGGAAGCGAAGATGAAGCTCTCGCCGTCTTTGAGAACTTTCTGCCGCAATGTTTTAGTACGAAAATCACGCGGAGGGGACATGAGCGACTGGAACAGGAACATCGTCCAGATACGGGACTCGATCGCGCAGCTCCGGACCCAGATGGAGTCCTACGAGCCCAGGGACCGCCTGGACGCGATCAGCAAGGTCGTCGAGTGCCTCAACTTCATGAGGCAGACCAACCTGGGCTGGGCTTCGTTCCTCGGCAACGCCACACTGGTGAACGGCTTGGAGGAGGAGACGCTCAAGGACATATTCTCCAGGTTCAGGAAGATGACCCTGGAGCGGATAGACAACGACATCGACTGCATCAACAGGTACATGCTGAACCTCGCCCCGCCCTCGTCTGACCCCCCGCCCGGCGGAGAGTGATCGCGGGACCCCGGGTCCGGCGGGAGGGCCCCCGGACGAAACGCCATCCGTGAGCGAGAGGCCGCAGACGGAAGCGCCGGTCCAGGGGACGGCTGGCGTCTGGCCTACAGGAGCAGAATGCGTCGAAATTATATTTATCTATAAGTATCATTCATTCAAAATGTGATTCGGGTCCCGTTGAACAGGAGGCTGAAGCGCCAGTCTCACAGGGAGGTCGCTTTCGCACAGGACGTCCTGCTGGCCGAAGCCTACGACGCCTATCCCGGCTGCGTGCTGCATGGAGGGACGGCGATATGGAGGTGCTACGGCGGGACGAGGTTCTCCGAGGACCTCGATGCCTACCTCCCCGACCACACGGACGGCTCCGACGCCCGGCTCCGGCGTGGCCTGGCCGCCAAGGGCGTGAAAGAACTGAAGTTCAGAAGGACAGCGAACTCCGTGTTCGGGAAGTTCGAGATCGGGGGAGGGGTGGTCCGCTTCGACGGAGCCCTGCGGGAGCCACCCGCACGGGCGCTCGCGGCCTGGGAGACGATAGATGGTGGGAGGGTGATAGTCTCCGCCCTGCCGGCCGACGACCTGCTGGCGGAGAAGGCTGCGGCGTATGCCGACAGGAGGAAGGTGAGGGACCTGTACGACGTGCTGTTCCTCCTCGGCAAGGCCGAGGACGAGGCGAAGGTCGCCGTCGCGGTCAAGGCGCTGCTCTCGCGGTATCGGCCGCCGGTGGACGAGGCAAGCCTGAAGGCGCTGGTCGTGACCGGGGCTTCCCCCAGCCCAAGAGAGATGGTGGAGGCGCTGGAGAGATGGGCAAGAAGGTACACATAGACGGGGTCAGGGCGTTCGTCAGGGGGACCCCGGTCTTCAGGGCACGCGACGTGGAGGCCCTGGTGGGGGACAGGGGGTACGCGCTGCTGATGCTGCACAACATGGTCGCAGGAGGGGAGGTGCGCAGGCTGACCCGCGGCTGGTACACCCGCCTCGACGACCCGGTGCTTTCCGTCTTCGCCTTCGCCCCCGCGTACCTGGGTCTCCAGGCGGCGCTCAGCATGAGGGGGGGATGGGAGCAGGAGACCAACGTCGTCGTGGTGACTTCGGGGAAGGCGGCGCCAGGGACGAGGGAGGTGCTGGGAGGGAGGGTGGTGGTCCACAGGATAGCCCCTAGGTACTTCTTCGGGTTCGACCACGTCCCCCAGGGCGAGTTCGACGTCCCTGTCTCGGACGTCGAGAAGACGGCCATCGACCTCGTATACTATGGAGAGTCGCCCGGGAGGGATGTGCTGAGGGCCGCGGTCAGGGGGGCGGACATGGGGGTCCTCGAGGGGTACCTGCGCCGCTATCCCCCCGCCTTCGTCTCGAAGTTCAGGTCCGCCGCCGGCCTGGGCTGAAGCGCGAAGCGAGGGCCTGGTTGCTCCCTGATACGCGGTCGCTGCCCGCTTCGGGAAGCGGCCTCAGTGCGCGCCCTTCGGGTTCAGCTTCTTCTGCTCCTCGTCGCTCATCCATCCGAACCTGCACGTCCCGACCTTGTCCAGGGGGAGGGTCATGCTCGGGAGCCCGCAGATGTGGATGTGGACGATGGCCGGGTCGAGCCGCTCGACCGGGAGGCCGCACTTGTGCCACACCCCGTCCTCGAAGTGGAGCCTGTTGCAGAGCTGGACCATGGGCGGATTCGGCGGGCGCGGGGAGATAAGGCGCCCTCGATCCGCCGCGCCGGATGGGAGAGTGGGGTCCGTGAATGTGACCCCGGGGGGACAGCCGGGGCTACCCCACGGCCCGGCCCGCAGCCTGACGCTTTCTCCGAGCGCTACGCCACATCAGTGCCAGGCCGCAGCCAGCCGCGACCAGGAGGACGGCGGCCACCGCCCAGGCGAGGGTCAGGGGGCCGTAGGGAGAGACGACGGTCGAGTTCGAGGCAACGAAGTCGGGGGCGCCCATGGACGCCAGGGTGCCGTTGTACGAGCCCACCCTCTGGTAGGGGAGGCTCCCCAGGGGGACCTGGAGAGCGGCCGGGAACGCGCTCCCGTTCTGCAGCACCACCGGAGGCCTCGCGACCCCCCCTCCGGGGTAGCCCTGGCCAAAGTCGAACATGTCCAGGGGGAGCCCCGAGGCCGCGACGAAGGGGTTGAGCGCCGGCAGCCTCCAGTTGTAGTCTATGAACGCCAGGGTCGAGGCGTGGTTCATCACCGTGTCGGAGACGTAGTTCTCCTTGGCGTAGGGGGAGATGACGAAGAATGGGACCCTGAACCCGAGCTGCACCCCGCCGACGACAGGCGGCGGCACCTGGTCGTAGTACCCTCCCCCCTCGTCGTAGGTGACGAAGATGGCGGTGGAGCTCCAGTAGGGGCTCCTCATCACGCTGTCCACCACCCCGAGGAGCCACCCCTCGCCGGCGGTGACGTTCCCCGACGGGTGCTGGTCGTAGACCCCAGTCCTGGCCCCTCCGCCCACGGGCATCACCCAGGACACCGAGGGGAGGGTCCCCTGCCCCAGGGCCCCGCGGAAGGCCGACCATGACTGCACCCCGCCGGAGTAGGGCCCGAAGCCGCTGAAGTACTCGAGGGGGAAGTCCCCGGCCGAGGGGTTCAGCACGTAGTACCCCCAGCTCACGCCGTAGCTCTTCAGCTCTGCGAAGATGCTCTGGGCGGCTGGGATGTAGGGGGGCGGCCCCAGGTCCCCGGACAGCCCGGCCCCGTAGCCTGCGAGGGAGTAGAGCCTGTTGGGGTCGGTCTGGCAGAGGCAGCTGGAGAAGTACCTGTTCGCCACCGCGTACTCCTCGGCCCAGTCCCACTCGACGGCCAGCTGGGACGAGCTGAAGTATGTCATGGACTGGCTCCCCCCGTTGGCAGCGAACCCGTCCATCTTCCCCCCGGCGAAGTCCTGGGGGTAGACCCCCTCGTTGGGGTCGGCGGTGGAGTAGGTCCCGTTGGGGACCTGGGAGAGGGCCTTGGCCGCGGTCGCCGGGGCGCCGAGGACGTCCTCGGGGGCCTGGAGGGACGACAGCAGAGGGCCGGGGTTGGAAACGTTCATCGTCGGGTAGAGCCCGAATATGTTGTCGAAGCTGTGGTTCTCCATCATGACGATCACGACGTGCTTGATCGGCGTCGCTGTCCCCCCGGAGGAAGCGGCGACGGGGAACCCCCCTGCGAGGGTCTGGAGCGCCAGCAAGGAGAGGACCAGGGAGCAGGAGAGGGCCCTATGCCATGTCAATCTGGTTCGCGGCTTCCTCGGGGCGGATTATATCGGTTGAAGCCTGGCGGGGCCGGGGAAGGAAATAAGAGGCGCCGATGGAGAAAGAATCTCCGTACAACGATGCGAACGTCATGCAGACGCCGGAGCCTGAGGGTCTCTCGTCAGGGAAAGGCCCTGCTCCCGGCGTCCCTGTTGCTCCTGCTCCTCGTCGCCGCCCAGGTGGCCCCGGCCGCGGCATCTGCAGGCCCGAAGGCAGCCGCTCCCCAGGCTGGTCCCGCGGCGTCCGTCACGCTTACAGAGTCGGTCGGCCTGCGCCAGTTCGACTACCGGGGGTACCAGGTCGAATCGTTCTCGAACTCGACCACCGTCCTCTACGCGGCTACGAGCGACGCCCCTGTCTCCACGGCCCTGATGACCGCGGCCCAGTACGGGGAATGGCAGGCGAACCTCTCCGACCCCATCTCGAACTCGTTGGCCCACCAGAACGGCACCCAGGTGCAGAACAGCGTCAGCGTCGGCCCCGGGAGCTACTACCTTGTCTTCTACGCCTACTACTCGCGGGCCCTCGTGCAGTTCGGGTACCGGGCGGACCCCAGCACACCGTTCAGCTACGGTCCCCTCAGCACCCCCCTGGGGATGGGGCTGGCGTCCTTCGGGATCACCAACAAGTCTGGGACGGCGTCGGCCTACCAGGTCCGGACCCCCGAGATCGTCGGGGTGGCGAACGTCTCCTCGGTCCAGGTCGACACACCCAACGCCCAGAGCTACGGCGTCTCGGTCACGGGGTTCTCCCTACAGCTGAACGCCATGCTCGTCGTCAACGACGGGACGGGGGCCGCGAAGGTCTACTGGGTGCAGAACGTCCCGGAGCTCCTGACAGGCCCCTCGACGGCGGCCTTCGGCGACCAGATATGGAACGTCACCAGCCCCTCGGCGGTCCTGACCAACCAGACGATCACCTCCACCAACTTCAGGGACGGGGGCTACGTGTACACCACCGGGCGGAGCCGCTTCAGCTCCGGACAGACCCTCTACGCCTACACCACGGGCAACGCCACCTACGCCCTCCCCCTGGACTTTGGGCTCCTCATGTCTGAGACCGTCGTGCCTGGGACAGGGGTGGAGGTGCGCCTCGGCTACAGCCTCATCTCCAACGGGACCGCGGGGGCCTCCCCCACCGTCTGGTTCGACAGCGTCACCATCCACGACCCCTCGGTCGCGTCGGCCTACTTCCTCGTCTCCGGGAGCAAGACACCCCCCATAGGCCTCTACTACGACGCGGAGCTGGTCTTCGCAGGCCAGGGCAACCTCGAGCCGGCGTTCTTCACCCAGCTGGACGCGTCCCTCGGGCTGTTCTATCGGAACGGCACCGCCCTGACCTCGTTCCCGAGCTACTACGGGTTCAGCGGGGACACAGGGGAGGCGGCCGACAACCTCGTCGAGACATACAGCAACGGGATCGTCAGCCTGGCCCCGGGGAGCACCCCGTCCTACCCCTACCTCGGGGGCGCCTCGCTCACCCTCCCCCAGGGCTCCTTCGGGGCGGCGGGCTCGACGACGGGGCTGACGACGTCCAGTGGATCGGCCCCCACCGGGGGTCAGGCGCCCGGGCCTGGGCTCGAGGCGGCCGCGGTCTCTGCGGCAGCGGTCGTCGCCGCAGCGGTGATAATATTCGTGATAACCCGCCTCGGCCCGTCGGGGGAGCGCGAGACGGCGCAGACCGAACCTTCCCCGGCCAACTGGAACGTCCCCCCCTACGCGTAGACAAGTCGCGCGCCCTTGTTCGGGACCGGCTAGCGGGCCCCGGAGTCGCCTGGGCTAGGGCCCCGTTTCCTCGACGTCCCTTGGCTTCGGCCGCGGCTGCGCGTCCGGGTGAGACTCGATGTAGGCCCGCTCGAAGGCCTTCGCCCTGGCGTCCGCCTCCTGGCTAAGCCCTCGGCTCAGCGGGGGCGACAGACCAGGCCCCGGGGCCACCAGGCTGGGGTTCCGGGCTTTCTCCCTCAGGGCCCGCCTCCTCGCCAGGACCCTGACCGCGACCATCGCCAGCCCTGTTGGGACCCAGAGTGCGAGGCCGAGAAGCGGGGAGTAGGTGGTGGTGGTCTCCATGGTGGCGGCCACCAGGAGCACCCCGACCACCGCCACCACCTCCAGGGCGAGGACCTTGAGTTCCTGGCGGAGCCTCTTCCCCCTCCAGGCAGCGAGGAGCATCACCCCGGCCCCGGTGGCTATGGCGTAGCCCGAGAGCTCCACGAACGAGTAGGGGAATGCGAAGAGGAAGAGCGCCGACGGCCCTGGGAGCCCCTGGGCAACGACCAGGGCCTGGGCCACGAGGCCGGTGGTGTATATCGAGAACAGAAGGAGCAGAGCCCCCAGCCCCGGGACCATCTCGCCCAGGGCGATCGCGAGGTTGTGGGAGAAGATGAGGGCCACCTCCGGGCCGAAGGCGGCCGACCTGATGGGGCCGAACTGGCTGCTCGCCTGCTGGTTCAGGCCCTGCAGCGTCGACGCTGACAGGGGGGTCAGCAGCCCGCCGGCGAAAACGACGAGCTCCACCAGGAGCACCGCCAGGACGACCAGCACGCGCCTCCTTTCGAAGAGCTGCTCCACCAGGCCCCTCGAGGGCGCCCTGGGAGGGGCCGGCTGCTGTTCTGACATGGCTGTGACCAATGTCCTCCTGCTGGTTAATGAACCTGAACGGCGCCGGGACAGCGCCGGCGAAGGTGGCGTTATTCCTTTGGGAATCCCCCGGACGGCTAATGTTATTACCGCCTGATGGGGAAGTCTCCTGTGGTCAAGGTCGGAGGGGGGCAGCTGACCGGCAGGCTCGCCTGGACCCCCGAGCGGACGGAGGCGGCGAGGAGGTACACCAGGGAGAAGACCGACGCGAACCTCGCGGCCTACGAGGCGGCCGAGCTGAAGGCTGCCAGGGAGGCGGTCGCGCTTCAGGCTTCCTTCGGTTTCGGGTATCTCACCGACGGCGGGGCCGGCGTCACCGACATCTTCGCCCCGTACACCGAGGGGCTCGGGGGGGTGAAGGGTGGCGGGAACATAGACAAGTACCCGGGGACCCGGAACTCGTACTTCCACACCCCCGTCGTCGAAGGGGACATCAGGCCGACCGCCGTGGCGTTAAAGTTCCTGTTCACGTCGGAGCTGAAGGGGAAGAAGAAGGCGATACTCCCGTCCCCCGCCGCGCTGGCCCTGGCCTCGGAGGACACGCACTACAGTTCCAAGGAGAGGCTGATGCTCGCCTTCGCCGAGGTGCTGAAGAAGGACGTCGCGGAGCTGGCGGCCGCGGGGTACGAGTACATCCAGCTGACCGAGTGCTTCTTGAACAACGAGAGGTTCGTCAAGGCCTCGGCCGGGCTCGCTCCCTCCTTCGGGGGGTGCGTGAGGGAGATATTCGACGGCTACTCCGGGAGGTCCTGCGTCTACTTCCACGCCGGGGACGCGTCGGGGTTCCTCCCCCTGCTGGCTGAGTCGGGGGTGACCGACCTGGGGTTCGACTTCAACACCCCGGCGTCCGCGGCCAAGGGGAAGGTCCGGGGGGAGGGGGTGATACTTGGGGTGCAGAACTCCACGAGGAAGCTCCCCGAGGAGTGGCTGGAGAGGGAGCCGGAGGCCCTGGCGGCCCGGGCAAAGGAGTACGTCAGGGAGCTGGGCCTGGGGGAAGAGACCGAGGTCTTCCTCGCGCCCAGCCAGGACTACGACGGCCTCCAGACCTACCCCCAGGCGAAGAGGCGGCTCGCGAGCCTGGCGAAGGCCATTGAGATCCTGGGAGGGAGGGCATGACGGACCCCCTCTTCGCCACCATGGACATCGGGAGCGGGCCCCGGGACCCCGGGCTGACCAACCTGCTGATCGGCAAGCCGATAGACCAGGACCAGGCCGCGAGGGTGGAGTCCTTCGTCCGGCTGGTCGACCCCGGGCTGCTGAAGTCCTACGGGGAGCTCGTCAGGGCGCCCTTCCCCCAGAGGGTGCCGGCCGCCGAAGACTTCCTGACACGGCTCGCCGTGGGTGCCCTGGAGGGGCTGGGGTACAACTGGGTCTTCGACCTCGAGTGGCCGAGGACCGAGATGGTCGACTGGGAGCGGGCGGACGTCGGGGGCTTTGAAAAGTCCGAGGCCTGGCAGCACTCCTACGGGTATCGCTTCTGGAAGCCTTCGGAGATAGCGAGGCCCTTCGAGTACCGCAACTCGGACAGGCACGTCGAGGAGTACCTGCGGGTGGCGAAGCACGCGAAGAGGGAGGTGAGGTTCCCGATAACCGACGCGCACTGCGAGGTCCACGCCAACGACAACCTGTACTACTACGGGAGGTGGCTGGGGAAGGAGAAGGACGAGGTCCTCGCCAGCCTGAAGGCCGACCACGAGGCGACAATGGAGTTCTCCCGCGAGGTTACCGTGAAGAGGGTGAGAGAGCTCGCGAAGCGCGTCCCGTCCGGTTCGACACTCGCGATCCAGCACGACAACTTCATCGTGACCTGCGAGGAGAGGGAGTACGGCGCCGGGTACCTGAAGCGGCTGGGGTTCGACGCCCCGTCGTTCATCCAGTCCCTGAAGGAGATAACCCCGAACGTCCCCGGGGTGAGGTACTTCATCCACAACTGCCTGCAGGACTACTCGCTGTACGCGAAGTATCTGGTGGAGGTCCCCAGCGTGGACAAGTTCTGCCTCGAGATGTCGAGCCACGACACCGAGCTGCTGGGGACGACGGACGAGGTGAGGAAGGGGCCCGGCTTCAGGTCCCTGAAGCTGTTCAAGGAGTACGGGCTGCGGAAGAACCAGGTAGTCGGCGTCGGGGTGGCCTCGACCTACGAGGGGGCGACGGCGCCCAGGCCGGAGCTGGTCAGAGATAGGATACTGTACGCCGTCAAGGTCCTCGGGGACCCCTGGAAGGTCCAGCCCGTCCTCGACTGCGGGACAAGGAACCTCAGCCTGCAGACCATGTGGGACATCGGTGTGGCTGTCCACAGGGGGAGGGACCTGGCGCTGAAGGCCGTTGGGAAGGACTATGGCATCGACGTCGAGCCGTTCCTTACAGGCGGGGGAGGGAAGTGAAGGCCCCCAGGACCACCACCATAGGGAGCTACCCCGTCTTCCCCTCGGGGGAGGACGTCGAGTACTACCAGAAGATGTCCAGGACGGGGGTGGCCGACGAGGTCCTCGACCCCTACGTCTGGGCGACCCAGGAGGCGGTGTCAGACTTCGCTGCCGCGGGGGTGGAGGTGGTCTCCACCGGGCAGACCAGGGGGGACCTGTACTCCCTCTTCCTGGACGCCAGGTTCGTGAAGGGGATAGAGTGGAGGGGGGCGGAGGCCTACGCGACAGGGAAGATAGAGAGGGGGGCGAGCAGCAGGTCCGCGGACCTGAAGCTGGCGAGGAGCATGCTCCCGGCGCACCTGTCCCTGAAGGAGCCTGTGACCGACGCCTACACCCTGGCCAGGTTCACCAAGATAGCCTCGCGGTCATACAAGGACACCAGGGAGCTCGCCAGGGATATCAACAGGAAGATAGTCGTCCCTGAGATAGAGGCGCTGCAGGGGGCCGGGGCGGACGTCGTCCAGCTGGACTCACCCAACCTGGCGGCCGAGTCGTCGGTGCCGACCTACGTCTCGGACTTGTATGAGGAGGCGGCCTCGGCTGCGAAGGTCCCCCTGGCGATGCACGCCTGCGGGGACACCACGAGGATATTCAGGTTCCTGACAGGGCTGAAGGTGCAGGCGCTGGAGCTTGACTTTTACCACCACCCCAGGCTCTTCGACGAGGTGGCGAGGAAGGGGTTCGACCAGGCGATAGGCCTCGGGGTCCTCGACGGCCAGGTGCTGAGGGTGGAGACCGTCGACGAGATAGCCGCGCTCATAGAGAAGGGGAGGCAGGCGATAGGGGAGAGCCGCATCGGGTACGTCCACCCCCACTGCGGCCAGAGGAGCATAGACCGCGACACCGCGTTCAGGAAGAACGCCAACCTGACCATGGCCAGGGACGACGTGTTCTTCGGCGAGGCGGCGGAGCCAGAGGGGGTAAGGCTGAAGGGGGGGCAGGCGGACTCCAAGGGGTACTTCCTCGTCACCGTGAACAGGGAGAGCAGGGAGCTGGTGGCGACGTTCTACACCTACAAGCACGAGGTGGTGAAGAGGTACAGGTCGAGGTTCGCCGAGCGGCTGATGCAGGCGCTGAACGCCGAGGCGGACTCCCTGGGGATAAGCAGGAGGCACCTCGCCTACCTGACCCTGGAGCTCGGGAGGGCCGAGGCGTCCCTGGGGCCCAGGTCCCCGCCATACAGGCAAAGGATGATACAATGACCGAGGGGCCCAGGGGCTTCCTCAGCATAGTGGAGGTCTTCCCGCCGAGCTTCGGGGGGGCGGAGAAGGAGCCCGTGCTCGGGCTGAGGCAGAAGACCAGGGACTTTGTGGAGAGGGTGAGGAGGATCCAGCCCTACGCCGACGTCGTCCTGGTCGCGGATGTGAAGGACGCCTCGAGGGCCAAGTTCTCCCCGGTCCACGCCGCCGCCCTCCTGAGGGACGAGACGGGGGTGGACGCGGTCCCGGTGGTCACGGCCAGGGACTCGAACAGGCAGGCGGTGACGTCGTCCATAGTGACGGCGCTCTCCCTGGGGCTGAGGGGGGTCATGCTCGTGTGGGGGGACAGGTATGGGGAGGAGGAGGGGGTCAGGAACGTCTACGACTTCGCCTCGCTCTCCGAGGTGGTGGCCCACGCCCGGGGGCTGGCCGACAGGGCGGGGGGGAAGTGCAGGATATTCGCCCCGGTCAACATAGCGAAGCTCGACGGCGCCAGGGGGGTCGAGCTGGCGAAGTCCAGGATCAGGGAGGGGGCGGACTATCTGCTCGCCCAGCCTCCGACCGTGGACGCGGGGCCGACCCTGAGGTTCCACGAGAAGATACTTTCGAAGCTGGGGCTGAAGGACAGGGTGATACCCAACGTCTTCCCCTTCAGGGACCCCGCCGACATCGAGTATTGCAGGAAGAGGTTCGGATGGAGCATCCCCCCCAGGATGGACGAGATCGCGAAGGGAGGGGAGGCGGAGCTGCTGAAGGAGGCGAAGAAGGCGGCGGCGGGGCTGGCGGAGAGCGGGTTCTCGGGGGTCTACGTGTCCACCAGGGGGAGGCCCGAGCTGGCCCGGTTCATACTCGACTGACCCCGGGGGCGGGGCGGCCGGCTCAGTCGCGATTTCGCCTGAACCGAAGGACGACGCTCCGGTGCGCGCCCAGATAGTCGAAGGAGCCGATGGAAGCGAGCAATCCTAGCGAGACGAGCAGCAGCACCTCGTTGGTGATGAAAGGGGCTACGCCGAAGAGCGCCTGCACCATGGTGACGTGGACATCGAACTCGGTGGGGAGGAAGAAGTAGACCCCCAGCCCCAGGGTGACGCCGACCGAAGCTGCGAGGCTGACCCCTCGCCCGAAGGCCCTGAGGGGAGATGCGCCCGCCCTCCAGGTCGCCGCCATGACGATCAGGCAGCTGGCCACCAGGAGGGCCCCGACCTCGACGTCCTGCACCGACTCGTACCTGAACGCGTCGGAGAACGTCAACGGGCCTAGCCACGACGTGTACCAGAGGGTCGTGTAGGTCTGAGGGACGAGGGGGCGAAGGAGCGCCAGCGCGTCGGTGGTCTCGTAGACAGGGAGCAGGACGAGGGACAGGATGGCCATGACCATCGCCCTCGGGCCGAGCTTCAGCCCCCTCAGTCCGAAGGACCAGACGAACGCGGCGGTCAGGACGATGAAGAGGGCAGCAAACGGGTCAGGGGCCTGCTGCGGATGGACGACAGGGGCGACCCCGACGCCCCCTAGGCTGGTCCCTCCCCCTGCCATGGTGCCAAAGCCAGCCCAGAAGCCTGCCGGAAAGGCGACGCCACCGATGGTTCGATTCGTTCTCCCAGATCCTGAGCTTGGTGCTCTGACGTGCGATAGGGAAGTTCCCTCATTTAGATGCTCGGCATCCCTGTCACCGCTCCGAGTGAGAGGACGACGACGCCCCGGCACCGGGCTGGGCCCGCCGGGCCAGGAATTGCGTTGAATGCGAAGCTCTAAATCTGATGCGCGAATGACACACCCCGGAGCGGCCTGAAAGAGTGGTGCAGCCACATTGAAGCTGACGGCTGATGCAGGCCCAGGGATCCCCACCCTGGAAGAGGCGTTCCCGACGCTCTTCTCGCGGTCCACGCCCGTGATCGAAGGCGGCTCCTTCCTGTTCCACGCGGCCTCGCTGCTGCGGTTCCATCCCTTCGAAGCTTCGTTGATGCTGATGAACGGGAGGGGGCCGGCGCGGACCGAGGACAAGGTCTCATTCCTCAGCGGGCACCCCCTGCTCGCGAGGATCCACAGGACGAAACCTGAGGACTCCTACAGGTCGCTGTTCGAGCCCTGCCACAGCTGCGCCGTCGCCCTGAGGCCCATGGCGCCCACCGACGACCTCCGCGCCCTGCTTCTGGCCTTCCAGACGTCCGGGTTCGGCTTCGCCCCTGTGACCAGGGGGGAGATGTACGCCACAGCCGGGCTGAGCGACGTCCTCGGGCTCTACAGGAGCGGCACGCTAAAGTCCAACATGACGGCGCGGGAGGTCGCCTCCCAGACAATCGCCATGGAGCCGCGGGCCACCGTCAGGACCGCGCTGACCCTGATGCTCGAGAGGAGGATAAGGAGGGTTTTCGTCCAGGGGACCAACGCCTTCGTTTCAGACAGGGAGGTGGTGAGCCACATCTTCAGCCCCCGGAGCCTCGAGGACACCAAGCGCTGGCCCGGCGCCATGCTGGAAGCGACGCTGCTGGAGGTGGGGCCGGTGGACGCGGTGGAGATAGACGGGGACATGCTCCTCGACGAGGCCGCGGCCTATGTCCTCCGGTCCCAGGGGGGCGCGCTGGTCTGCGACGGGGGGGTGGTCTCGGCCTGGGACCTGGTGATCAAGCCCTTCGCCAGCGGGCGCCTGAGCATAAGGTGACGCCGGGCCTGCCGGAGGGGGCGGCCCACAGATATCGTTTTAACCGAACAGGTCGCGTCCGGCCTCACGGATGAAGTTCGGAGTCTGCGTCCCCAACTACGGGAACTACTCGGTCAGGGACCTGCGGATGGTCTCCCTCGAGGCCGAGACGCTGGGCTACGACTCGCTGTGGCTGACCGACCACGTCCTGATGGCGAAGGGGTCGGGGACCCCCTACGAGCGGATCCTAGAAGCGGTCACGTGCATGGCGTATCTCGCGCCGATAACGGAGAGGGTGAAGCTCGGGATCTCGTCGCTGGTCATCGCCATGAGGAACCCCGTGGTCGCGGCCAAGCAGCTGGCCACCGTCGACAACCTCAGCTCCGGCAGGGTGATGCTGGCGGTGGGCGCGGGGTGGAACGAAAAGGAGTTCGACGCGCTGGGCGCCAAGTTCCAAGGCAGGGGGAGGAGGGTGGACGAGTCGATCAGGCTGCTCAGGGCCCTGTGGGGCGGCGAGGACCGGTTCCAGGACGGCGGGCACATCGGCGTTGGCTTCACGGGCGTGTCCTTCGAGCCCAGGCCAGTCCAGGAGAGGCTCCCCCTGTGGGTCGGCGGCGTGAGCGAGGCGGCCATGAAGCGCGCCATTGCCCTCGGTGACGCCTGGCATCCGAATGTGTTCCCCATGGACGAGTTCAAGAGGATGGTCGCGAGGTTCAGGAGCATCCCCGGGGGGGAGAGGAAGGAGGTATGCGTCCGCATCGGCGTCGACTCGAGGAGCGACAGGTCGGACTTCGTCGGGGCCCAGGGGGAGAAGAGGATAATGCTCTCCGGGGACAGGGAGGGGAACCGCAGGATAATCGAGGAGCTCGACAGCCTCGGGGTCGGCTACATGGTACTCACCACCAGCCCCGACGGGAAGGTCCCGGTCGAGAGCCAGCTGGACTCGCTCCGGATGATCTACAGCAAGGCGTGACAGCGTTCAGGGCCGAAGCTGAGGGTTTATCATCTATATGGACCTCAATTCGGCGCTGAATCTCGAGCAGTGGCCGAAGGCCAGTCGGACACCATAAGGACCTGTCACGCGCGGACAGCCTCAAGGCGGAGCCGAGCCGCTCTATGAACCAGGAAAACCCCATCCCTCCCTTCCGGGCAGGGTTAGCCATCTCACAGGAGGCGAATGACCCACTGGAGCCCCGTGGGAAGTAGGTGCGAGAGATACGATTTGTCCTCCTCAGAGAGGAGCCCGAACCACTTGGCGCAGGCCAGGAAGAGGAAGACCCCCAGCAGGGTGTAGGGGACTATGGTCATGACCTTGTCGGAAAACATTGAAGCCAGATAGACCGCGGCCGCGGGTACGGCCGAGGACAAGAGGGCCTTGCCGAGAAACGTGAGGTCGGCTCTGGGCAGGTGGTCGCGGAGGAAGTACATGGAGAGGGCGCAGCCGACCACCATTATCGTGACCCTGCTGTAGGCGGCGCCCGCGAGGCCGAGGTCAGGCACGAGGGAAAGCGAGAGTGCGATGTCGGCGAGCGCGGTGGCCGCCCCGATGGCGAGGACCGCGCGCGTCCTCCCGACCCCCTGAAGGATGTTGATGGCGATGGACTGGACGGCGACGAATGTGTAGAACACCGTGATGAGCCTGAGATAGGGGATTCCGCCGGCGTAGAGTCCCCCCCCGGAGAAGAGGTCGAACAGCTGGGCGGCCATGGCGGCGGCGAGGAGGGAGGAGGGGAGGACGCTGAGGGCCCCGAAGCGGAGGGCGAGAGCCGTCCCCCTGGAAATCTCGGAGGGGCTGGCCGCACTGAACGAGGTCTCTGCGAATAGTGCGGTTGTGAGCGGCCCCAAGAACAGGGCGGAGACGAGGCTGGAGATTACCACGGCCGCGTTGTACACTCCGAGGTATGTGGGGCTGAGGTATCCCCCGACCACGATGATGTCGGCGTTGGAAGCCACGGTGCTGACGACGGCCGCCACCGCGAGGGGGGTGGCGTAGCCGAGCACAGGCCTGTAGTAGCCCCTCGCCTCCGCTGATATCAGGGGCCCCCGATAGTAGGAGAGGACGGCGAGCCCGACGACCCCGTAGTAGAGCGCCCACGACAGGATGGCCGCCTCAAGGCTGCGGTAGACGAGCAGGCCCGCGACTGCCGCACCCACCCCGGCGAACCGCGCGACTACGGTCAGGCGCGCCATCAGCGGGTATCTCCGGACCGCCTGGAGGATGCCGAGGAGGACTGAGGACACGGACGAAGAGAAGAGCCAGAGGGCACCCAGGTAGAAGACCCAGGACCAAGACGGTGATTTCATGAAGTAATCCGAGAGATAGGGCGCGGCCCCGGCCAGGGCGAGGGACGCTGTCCCGGAGAACAGGGCCACGAGGATGACTGAGGCCTTCGCCGGACCCCAGCCTGAGCCCTTCTCGTGGTCGGCCACGGGGGCGAGGAACTTCACCACGGCTGCGTTCAGGCCGAAGGCGGCCAGGGTCGAGGCGACCCCCACGGAGACCTGGAGAGAGGCGTATGCGCCGTAGGAGAGGGACGGGAGGAGGCGGAGCAGTGAGGCCAGAAGGACGAAACCCAGCAAGGCGCCGAGGACCCCCTGGATGGAGAGCCAGCCGATGCCTCTGACTATGTTCTTCCCGCGGTCAGCCCGTGCTCCGCCCTGGAGGGGGGGAGAATCCTCCTGCAATCGGAGCCGCCTTCCGTAGATTGGTTATAAGAAAATGTCGGGTCGCGGCGGATGGAGATCTCGCCACCCTTCTCTTTCCAACTGCTTAGGATCGCCGCTTCTCTACGAGCAAGGACCTGGGCCTCTCGGTCGGGCGCCTGGCGTCGGGGCTGGAATGGAGGTTGGGGAAGTTGAAAGGCGTGCCGTGGATCATCCTCCTCAAGATTTTTCGGTTCGTAAATCTGATGGCGGGACGTGCACCGAGCCTCAGCTCTTCGTTGCTCTCCGATCTGAGGGAACTTTCCACGAACAGGGCGGTGACCAAGAGGGTGACGAAGAACGCTCCGAGGACACTCGGTGTCGCTACGGTTGTGTTATAGACACTGAGGGCCCCCGAGCTGAGATAAGCCCCCACCACGATGATGTCGGCATTGCTTGCGACCGCAGAGACGATTCCAGCTAGCCCGAGGGAGAGGGCGTATCGCGATACCTGCATAATGTGGGACCTGGCGCTCACCCGATGGAGAGGACCGAACACGACCGGGAGTGCGGCGAGGCAGATGAGGAGAGCGAATGCGACTTGGGAAAAGACGACTATCGCCAGGCTCCGATAAAAGACCACTCCGATGACGGCTAACGTCACCGTCACGACCCTGGTCCCGAGAAGCATCTCGGCGAGGAGGGCATACATTCGCATCCCCTGGATCATCGCTGGAAAGGGTCGGAAACGTCATTCGTGAAGTGCCACAGGGCGCCGAATTCGAAGACCCAGGCGTAGGACGTCCCATTCGTGCAGCAGCTCGTGGGATATGGGGCCATGGCCGCGATGGTAACCGAGGCGAGCATGGAAAGGACGAAGGTGGTCAACGGCGCCCCTTTGGCCGGGCCTACCCCGAGCCTCTCTGCGGCGACTCCCGGGCCGGGTAGCGGACGACTGCATGGCCTAGGCCTAGCCTCGTCACGACACTAGCCATTCCGACGGCATCTGCATGGAAGCATAGACACCGTGGGTGGGCCAGGGAAGGAACAAGGAAGACGAACGCAAGAACGGCGCTTAGCGCGCTCTGAACTGTGAGCGAGCTGAGGCTTCGGACGATGTGGCGGCTCCGGTCGGTCGGGGGCTCTTGGGTGTTCAAATCCTACTACAACCGGAGTCCTCGAGCCTGAACCCTGCTCTAAGGGCTGAAGTTTGTGCCTAAAGCTCGCCTAGCCTGCGAAGGGCGGCGACGAACTCATGGGAACCTTCCTCAGGCGACCCATGGACGGTGTCGACGATGTTGTCAGGGCGCGTCGGCACTTCGCACGGGTCCTGGCTCGAGCCCAAGACCACCCCTGTTGGGAATGTGTCAAAGCCCAGCGTATCCCTTCCCCAGATGAAGGAGAGTTCAGCCACCTGCGACACCAGCAAAGCGGATGCCAGGGTGGAGACGTTCGCTGAAACGACAACCATCATTGAGACATAGACGTTCCAAGAGTCTGTGTTGTATCTGCTATAACAGCCGATGGATGCCCTCTGAGGGTCAGCGCTGCTCACCTCTACCTCCATGTGGGTGATGTTCCCAGACGTCGCGCCACCCACCAAAGACGGGAACGACTCGGTGCCTTTTTCGTAAGTCCCAGTGTGAGACTGAGGAGGGCATTCGGTGCCCAGCCTGCTAGTCCAGTTTGAAATCGTGCATAAGCCGCCCAAATCCAGGGCGCCTAGTCTGCATTTGTTTGGATTTCACAGTTCTCCTGGTACCAGGTCAGGTACTCCCCCACGCCCTTGCGTAGTTCAAACGTGGGCGAATATTCAAGGACGCCCCTGGCCTTCGAAATGTCTGCGTAGCTGGCTTTGATTTCGGCCTTCCTCGCCGGGCCGTGCTCGATAGGTACTCGTTTGCCCCCTGCTGAGATGAAGAGTTCGGCCAGTCCGTTAATCGAGGTGGGGACACCGCTGCCGATGTTGAAGGTCTCGCCGACAGCCTTGGGATTGGTCATTGCTGCAGCTATTGAAGAAACGACGTCGCTCACATGGACAAAGTCTCTCTCTTGCTCCCCGTCCCCATATATCATGAGTCCCTTGCCCTGTTGGAGCGCCTCTGCGAACTTGGTCATCACGCCGCTGTATGGCCCTCCGCTTCTTCGGGGGCCATACACGTTCATGAACCTCAGAATGACGGTTTCTAAATCGTACGAGTTGGCGTAGGCGTGACAATATGCCTCTCCCGCAACCTTCGATGCGGCGTATGGCGAAAGAGGCTTGCAAGACATGTCTTCCTTCAGTGGAGGATTCGACTCCCCGTAAACGGCTGCAGAGGAGGCAAAGATGAATTTCTTCACCCCGTTTATCACACATTGATCAAGCAGCTTGATGGTGCCCTCGGCGTTTGTGCGCCGCGAAGATTCGGGGTCGGCTACGGATTTAGTGACGCTCACCAGAGCGGCGAGATGTACCACAACGTCAGAGCCAGGGAGAAGTTCTGCCAGCGCCCGGGAGTCAGCAAAGTCTGCCCTGACCAACTCGACCTTTTGGCTCTTTAAGTGACCAGCGACGTTCCTGAGGTTGCCGTTCGACAAGTCGTCAATCATGAGCACCTGGTGTCCGTCAAGGATTAACCGATCCACAAGGTGGCTTCCGATGAAGCCCGCTCCGCCGGTCACAACTACTCGGATAACAGCTCACCAGCCTCCCTGTGCGTCGCACTTGATTGGCAACGCAGCAAGACTCTGAAGCTGGCGAATAAACCCTCCGTCCCGTTGCAGCTCGGTTCCCACGCTTAGTGACACCTTGCTACCACGCCTCGATGGGAAAGTTGCTCCGCCTTCACCGGGAATCGACAGGCAGAGACAGTTGAGTGATGCCGTTACAGACCGCATCAGGAAGCTAGCCGGTCTTGCACCTGCCGCATCTCGAGGTTTGCTGCATTCCCAGGTAAAACAGCTTGAGAGCATGGAGCTTATACCATTCTACGCCCTGGCTTCGACTTCCCATCCTTCCATGTTGTCCTAGGAGCGATCGCGTCTCTCTTCGCGTCTATCCTGTCCTTGAACCGCAGAAGATCCCTCAACATGATGTCGAGCTCATCTTCGAGGGTATGGGTAGGCCTGAAGCCGAGCTTCCTCAGGTTGTCGTGGTCAACCTCATAGAAGTGCTCCTGCGACTCGAATCTGGGGTCCGCAAGTGCTTGGATGCCTACATCTAGGCCAAGTGGGCGGCCTGCCCTCTTGACCTGCTCTGCGAGCTCATAAACGCCGTAGACTTCGTCAATCTGATTGAATACCCTGTACTCGCCCTGCTTGGGAGGGTTCTCGACGGCCAAAGTGAGACACTGCATGGAGTCGACCAGCGCTATGAATGCTCTCTTCTGGCGCCCCGAACCGTATGGGGTGAGGGGGTAGCCGATCACCGCCTGGGCGCAGTACCTGTTTATCGCCGTCCCAAATGCTTCGTCGAAGTCGAATCTCGTCAAGAGAGAGTCGTCGTCTATGTCGTCGGTCCTGGTGCCATAGACTACTCCCTGCATTATGTCGGTGGAGCTGAGACCCCACACTTTACAAGCGAACATCACATTGGCGCTGTCGTGGACCTTGGTAAGGTGATAGAAGCTCCCGGGTTGCCGGGGGAAAGGCATCCAGTCCTTCCTGCCCCTGTATTCGACCTCGAAGAAACCTTCTGGGATGGCGATGTTCGGGGTACCATATTCGCCCATGGTCCCGAGCTTGACGAGGTGTGACTTTGGTGCGTACTCCTTCATGGCGAAAAGGAGGTTCAGGGTCCCCAGGACATTGTTCTGCTGAGTGTAGAAGGCGTGCTCCCTGTCGGCCATACTGAAGGGAGCCGAAGGCTGCTCGGCGAGGTGGACTACTACATCGGGATGTGATTTACCCATTACTTTTGAAAGGAAACCGTAATCGAGGGTGGAACCTTCCGCGAATGAGATTTCATACCCATGCCTCGACTTTGCTGACTTCAGTCGCTCGTTAATGTCACTGATTGGAGTGGCGCTCCAAGATCCTACTTCCTCGACGTTTTTCCTCCTTTCAAAGTTGTCGAGTCCGATGACTTCGTGCCCTCTGGAGCTGAGGTGAAGAGCAAGAGTCCAGCCAAGGTAGCCATCAATCCCACAAATCAGGACCTTAGACATGCGTTGACCTTCATGGACTGGCGCTAAAAACACTAGTCACCCATTTTCGGAGTGACAGATGCCCTTTCCCAGAGGGCCTCGAAGTAGATACGCAGCATTCGCAAGATAGCTCCGTTGCTGGTCACCGCCGCCTCCCGCAAGAGGAGGGGAACTCCCCGTTGCTGGGAGACGAAGACAGCCCTCCCAGGCAGATTTTGCGCATCACCTAGGGACATTCGGACAGGCACTTCGACTGAATATCGGATTTCCGTGTTCGGGTGATCCCTCTTGAAAAGGGAGACGACTGAACTCTGGATTTCTCTTTCGCCTTGATCTATTAGAGATGGTTCCACCAGGATCAATCTGATTTTGATTTTGTTTCCCCGAACTTTCGCGAAATCTCCTTTGAGCCGGCTGTAATACTCCAAGGCCTGAGACGCTACCAGTATCTCTCGTTTGGCCCCCGATATTACCCGTCCAGTCTCGTGTTCAGAAGAAGCTCCAACCTGAACCAGCCGGAAAAGCTCTGGGACCAAGGCCTTGGAGTCAAGAAGAGGGAACCCCAATAACTCTTTTTCCAAATCCAAGAGAGCCTTCCTTTCGTCCTCGTAATTCTTCTGTAACCAGATTCCGAGGATGCGGGGAACGTCTTTCGGGTCAACGGAGTGGTAGACAGCGCTCGCTCGGCTTTCGTCTTTCGCCACCAAGCCCATCCTGAACAGGACACCCAAGACATCATAAACTCTGCTCCGGGGAACTCCAGACGAAGAAGCGATTCTGCTGGCGGTTGTAGGACCGAGGAAAGAGAGAGAGGAAAGTGCTCTCGCCTGATACACGTCCAGACCTAACTTAAGGAAAATGTTGTATAGACGCAGTTGTTCATCGGACGCTGGGGTGATTGGCAACCTCACGCCGCGCCAGGGAGGGAAGAATTGGTTTATGTGTATCCCTGTCTGGATTGGCCAACCCCGTCGCCACCTGAATTGTGTTATCGCCCTGGCGTAAGACTCACAGCAACTGGGTGACCCATCTTAGTTTTGTTGGCAGCCGATGCGGAAAATACAACCTGTCGTCCGATGTAAATAGTTGTAAGGCTTTCACATTCCACAAATATGACGAGTTACAACAAGGTATAAGGAACCAGGGTGACGACCCAATTCGATATCAAAGTCGTCGCGAGGTACATTACCAGCGCAGGCGTCGCTGACGCTAGGAGTGCTTTCGCCAAGAGGAAGTACTTCCTCATCCCCTGAGTGGCAGCCTGCAGGACTCTAGCGAGAGGTTGCAAGCAGCCAGAGGGCGCCGAGGTAGAAGACCCAAGCGAACGAGGCCGCCTTCAGAAAATAGTCCGTGAAATAAGGGATTGGGGCCACCACAGCCCCGGAAGCAGAAAGCGATAAGAGCATTGAGCAAGATTGTGGCCTTGGCAGTTCCCCAGCCGGGACTCGCAGGCTCTGCCGAATCAGGAGCAAGGAATTTGACTAGCACAAATCCGAGGCCAAGAGTGGTAAGAATCGACGCGAGGTCAACGGCGACCTGGACAGCTGAATAAGCCCCGTAGAAGTACGATGGAAGGAACCGCAGTGGGGAGCTGAGGCGTACAAGGCACAGTCGCGCAGGAGAAGACCCTGAATTGAAAGAGAGCCCATTCCATATACCATGTTCTTTGCTCTTTCAGGCTCGCCCGATTCCCTTGTGCGCTCGGCAGGCAACCGTCAAGAGCCCCTGATTTTCCGCCTAGTATTGATGCTTAAGTCAACGTGACGAAGCAAGGAATTAAGGAGAAGTCCTCAAGATGGTGGACGCCAAGATTAGAACTTCTGCGATATCCACGAGTTTCTCTTTCTGTCGTATTCTTTTTTCGTGTAGACTACCTTTGCTGGCGTTCCCATGACTACCCTCCGTCGGGGGACATCTCTTGTAACCACGGATCCCATGGCTACCACTGATCCCTCCCCAATCTTGATTCCCGCTTTGATGACTGCTCTTGCGCAAATCACCGCGTTATCCCTGATCGTAACCCCAACGAGGCGTTTACTTGGCGGATAAGGATCGTTAGTAAGTACAACTGAAGGTCCAATGAAGACGTCTTTCCCAATTCTGGACAGAGGGGGTATGTAGACGAGTCCTTCTATTTTTGTCCCTCTCCCTATTCTCACCCCATAGTCTATGTGAGAAAGCGATCCGATTTGCACCGAGTCACCAATAACGCTTCCAGAACCGACATAGACGAAATTCCAAATCCTGACATCCTTTCCAATCCTCGCGTCAGGGGCTATGTAATTTATCAGGTGCATTTTGCGACGCTTCGAGAGTTCAGACTTGACTTCCATATTAGGTCACGAAGAGAGAGTCCCTCTCCCAACTGCATTCCAGTTTTGTAATTGCTTTGCAGTCATCAGTACCGCTTCAGCGCTACTGTGTTTGGGTTGCCAGCCAAGTGATTGCATCTTTCGGATGTCGAGAATCATATTTGTTACGTCGCCCTTCCAGCCCCTCCCGCCGTCTATGCCTCCGGTAAACTTGTATCGTGGCGTGAGGCCCATTACTTTAGAGACGATGGCCGCTACCTGCTTGACATCTATCTGGTCCTTTGACCCCACATTGTAGACTGTAAGCCCACTTGCTGATTTCTCCGCCAAGGTGATGGCCGAAACACAGTCATCTATATACAAATAGGACTTTGTTTGGAGTCCATCGCCAAGAATCTCAAGCGCGTTCGGGTCGGCTTTGAGCTTTCGAACGAAATCAGGTACAACCCCATGATTACTTCGTGGACCGATGACGTTGGCGAAGCGCAAGATTGTGGCGTTAAAGCCGTACGTCTTGGCGTAGCCCGAAATCAGAGCCTCCGATGCCAGCTTACACGCCCCATAAATTGAGATGGGTGCAGAAAGACAATATTCTTCAGGCGTGGGTTGTACCCTCGCTTCTCCGTACACTGTGCTTGAAGAGGCGAAGATAAGGGACCGAACTGAGGATTTTCTTGCCGCTTCTAGTACAACCTGGGTTGCGGCTACGTTCTCTTCGAAGCAGGTCTTTGGCTCGGACTTATCCAGGCGGACCTCGGGATTAGCTGCGAAGTGGAAAACGGTATCCAAACTCCTGACGAGGCGTTCAATTTCAGGTTGCGATTTGACATCACACCTTACGACTGCAAAGCTGTTTCGAAATCCAACGGCCCAAGCAAGGTTTGAATTCGAACCAGAGGTAAAGTTGTCAATGACGGTCACCTCGTCACCCCTTAAAACTAGGGACTCGCATAAGCTGCTTCCAATGAACCCTGCTCCGCCCGTCACAAGTGCCCTCACAGTAGCGCTCTCTCATGGGCGATTGTAAACTTTTCTAGATTCGTACGTGTTGAGGTCTACTTTGAACCGGTAGAGCAGACACAGCGTAAGGGAACATACCTCTTGCTCAACATCATACGAGATGGATGCAGGACGACCGCACTTTCGGATGACATCACCCCGTGCCCTTGGCTCGTCGTTACGAGAATGAGAACGAAGAAGATAGGCATTGCTCCCTGCGCGGAATCCCTCCGGGCACCCACCGGATTCTGAACGACAGGGGTGAGGAATACTCTTGAGAGGAGTGAAAAAGGCGCGAGAGAAAGCCGAATCGAGTCAGCAGTTCTCACACTAGGAGAAGTCCGGTCCGCCTGCTTTGAGGAACGTTCCCTTCTACAGAGAGTTGGAGAACTGGCAGTAAGAAGAACGAGCCAACGACGACGAGAAGCTGGAATACAGAGCGGATGAGAGCTCCCGCACTCGAGAGGCCCGGAGGGAATGATGGTCATGCCCGCGCTACGAAGCTCTTCATCCCGACAGGAAGGCCTGTCGTCCACAAGATATACATGTGCACGAAGCGTGACTCAGAGACTGGTGGTCAAGGCCAGGGAAGGTTAGACCGTGGTGAAGGTGCCAGAGCCCTCCCTACACCATGAAAGATTACGTGCTCAAGGTCTGTCTATGCACGGTTTACGGCGCTTCCGGATTTGACAGACAGGTTTCCACTTCGCGGTGCTCATGCATCCATAGTAATCCATAGCAAGCGATACAGGTACTACTTCCATAGCCATCTTTGGGAGTATGGCCAAGTACCGAGCCTGAGGGGCCGGTGACTGGGTTCTACGCGAGGATAGGAAGGAAGAAAGGGGGCCAAAAGGCGGTAGCGACTGCGTCGGTCAAGCTGCTTAAGGTCGCGGACTGGGTTCTGATAGAATGGAGACCGTGTAGCAGTTATGGGGTTCGGCCGCGGCCTGAGCTGTGAGGTAAGCTTCGATTCTCTAAGCGTGGTAGGGCCCTTCAACAAGGTGCCTGAGACACGACAGTGTGGGAGAGCCCCGAATAGGTAGTCGGTATACCACGTCTTCCAGAGAAGCGCTGAAGAAAAGTTCACATAGGTAATCCCTTATGAATTGATGTCAAGGACAGGAGTAGTTCATAGGATGATGGCCCACCAAGCCGACCCTTGGAATAGACCGGAGGGATACCCAAAAGTCAGGGTCCGGACCATAAGTGTTGTCTTGGCTGTCGCGCTTTATCTCGTCGTTATTCTCGTTTCGATACTCGTATCGCCCAAAGGCAACCAAGTACAGAATTCTATCTACTACGGGCCATACTTGGGTATGTCCTTGGCAGTCCTAATTCTATTCGCGACGTACCTGACGCTTTTCCCCGTGGGGGTGATTTCGGCGTCACGGAGTCCAGTACATTACAGTTTTTGCGCTGCGATATTGCTTGTAGCCGGTGGAGTGTTTTCAATTCTCCCTGCGGCGGAGGGATATTTTTTTTATGGCGGCCAAGGTGACATGTCGAACCACGTTGGTTCAATCCTCACTATCCTGAGAACAGGAAACACCTACCCTGGCGATATATATCCTCTGACGCATGTTATTGGCGCGGAACTAGTCAGCGTTGCTGGGGTGCCATTGTTCGCGATTCCGACAGTTTTTGAAGAGATAATTTACGTTGTAACAGTTGCAGCACTTTATCTTGCCGTCAAACGCCGCTCTGCAGCGAATTCTTCTTACAGAATAGTCCTGCTGCTCCTTCCAGCGATCGTACCTCTAACATATCCAATCCCTCAGGATTTCGCTCTAATATTTGCTTCAATCATTGTCTTGCTTCTAGTAGTCGACAGAACTGGAGTCCCATTCGTGATTTCCATGGTTGCGCTTACACTCACCCATCCACTCGTGTCAGTTTTCATTAGTGGGATAATTTTAGCCTGGGGGGTCTTTCAGAGGAAAAAAAATCTGTACCTGGCGCTACCCTCAGTACTTGCGTTGGCTTGGATCGCCTACACTGCTGCCCTTGCAAACAGCTTAGCCACGTTCATTAATGGGTTCGCGGTTTCTTTGAACGCGACTCCCGCTGTCGCGGAGGCCTTATCGAGTCTTGGGATTCTAGAGTCCTTGGAGATTTTTGCTCGACAGTTTGGACCTTTGATTGTCGTCGGCGTGGTCGAGTGGGTAGTGCTTTTGTATCTATGGCTGAAAAGAGTACAGCCTTTTGATTCGTTTCTCTTCTTTATGCTCTCGTTCGGCCTGGCCCTCGTCCCAACATCGTTCCTAATCACGTCGTTCAGCCCTGGCTACTCGAGGTTCTTTCCGTATCTTTTCATGGGTGTGATTCTTTCGGCTCCCGCTTTGGTTTCATGGAGTTCCAAATCGAGATCGGGTAGAGCCATCGTAACATTAGCAATGCTTGCTTTGGTCTCGAGTTTGTTTCTTACATCCTATCCGTCTTGGTATACATATTCGCCGAACAATCAGGTGAGTCAAAACATGTATGTCTCTGATACTTGGTTGATTAATCATTTTTCTTATGGCACATCCATCGGTGGTCCTTTGTTTCCGTCAGGAAATGTGTGGAACATGGTCAAAGGCACTTATACGGTCCCAAGTCAACTCTACTTCAAATTTCCGTTCTATCAACTGACTTTTGGTGGACACTTTCAGGCGACTAACGGAATAAATGGGAGCAAGGAGATTCTTGTTTTAACAAAACTGGCAGTGTTGACATATGAGGGGATATATCGAACCACAGGCATGTATAACGCGACTGACATCCGGAATTTAGGGAATTGCCCGTGCATCAACCTTATCTACTCTAGCCAAGATGAATCGTTGTATTTGAGTACATCCGTGGTATTCCTGCCGCAGTAATGACTTTTCTTCCCTCCTCCGACCAGCAGCCTAAACTGGACGGGAGGGCGTTTGGTAGGTGGTGGTTATGGTACGTCAGATAGTAGGGAAATAATCACCCTAAGAAAGGAGCACTTTGTTTACACCAACCATGCTTCGTCGATAGAGTGCGTCGAAATTGCGCAGTAAGAAGAAATGCGAGGTGAGCAAGTCCAGTACGACCAAAGGCTTAGGGCCGTCGAAAAGTGCAAGAGCCAGGATCTCTACCGCTTCCCCCGCTAGAGAATATAGATAAGCCAAGAGGTTGAGGATTGAGTGGTCATAGAAATCCTTGAAGAAAACGTAGCAATTGTAGGCAAGTTTCATCCTAAGGAGTCGGCCACCCGTCATACGTCCTTCCGCAGACTCGTTGTGACGCACGCTGGTAGCAGGTAGGGCGACAAGGGAGTTGGGATGCATCTTATAGACCCTGAAACTGAAGTCCAAATCCTCATTGTATGAATAGGACTCTAATTCTTCGTCAAATTCGAATCGCAAGAATACGTCACGGCGGAAGCAAAAACAACAACCCGAAAGCCTCTGCGCGTATGTAGTCCTTGCAAGCGCTGACGGAAACACCGAACGACCTGATCTTCTGACGGCAAGCGTGTTAGGTTTGCAATAAGAAAGCCACAAGGACTTGTGGAATGCATTAGCGAATTGACCCTGCGGACGAGGTGTTACCACGAAAGGTTGCACACCAAGAACCGACGGTTGACTTTGGAGAAAACTCACGATGAGTTCTACTGTCTTTTCCTCCAGCGTGATATCATCATCAACGAAGAGTATGTATTCAGCCTGTGAAACGGCGATTCCTCTGTTTCGGGCTCCAGCAAGTCCTTGGTTCGTACCCCTGATGTACTTTAGCCGAAACCCTTGAGCGTCAAAAACCGAAACCAGCTCATGGACTAGGTCGCGAGACAAATTATTGGTCGAGTCGTCAACTACTATGACTTCTAACAACGAATATGATTGGTGTAGAACTGTTCCCAGCAAGCGCGTCAAGTCCTCGGGCCGGTTGCGCGTGGGAACGACCAAGGAAATCATTCCCTTGATGAAGCCCGCTGGTGTTCTGCGCTCAGTTTTCATGGCCTTTGGCCGTTAAACGTGAGTACTGATGTTTGTCGCGGATTTCTCGCACGGCGCCATTTATGATTGGTTCTTTTGTGGCAAGTGCACCCAAGTATTCGTAGTCATTAACACTCCAGATTCGCTCATTGAATCCTCCCAAAACTCTCATCTGTTTGCCATAAAGGACTATTCTAAGAGCGTCATACTGATTAAATTGCGATATGTAGTTGCTACACAATCTGAATTTTGTTACCGGGTTGAATCGAAGCATTTTAGGGTGCATTTGGTGACCTGACAGGCCTATGTCGAGGTAGCCGGCCCTGGATGGCGAGTGAATCGCGTACGGCATATCCTCATAGAAGTGAAAGTTTAACCCCGAGTTTTTACGCGTTGCAGTTTCTATCCCAATTTTGGAAACAATCATGTGGTCGACATGCCGGCCGATTGCAAGCGGAAAGAACACGTCCTTTGCATCTCGTATTCTGTCAAGTATCCTCCGCTCCGCCTCGATTGCAACCTCGATGTCCCGCCTCGACGGATTATCGCCCCAAATCTTGCCATCTGCCCCAATCTGATACCCTCTCAGTCCAGCTTCTGGCAAGCCAGAAAATTCGACGGCGCATCCTACCGCGGCTGCATTGATCAACTCTTCACGTCTTCTCTCTTTACCTATTTCCTTAACGGAATCGCCATATCGTGGCTTCGCGTATTTGCTCTGAGAGAACAAATTAAGGACCAATGCAGTTCCAAATTGCTTCTTTGAAAGCAAGCCGCCTAGTGAAAGAAATGCATCGTCAACGTGTGGAGAGACTATAACGCAATCCAATTGTTCATACCCTGGCTCAACTTCTAAGTTTCGTGCCGGATGTTCTTTGCAACCAAATCCTTCAAGGTTGACTCCGCTTCTTGTATCGTATAATTCGTCTCAATTAATCTTCTCCCTTCAGTTGAAAGAACCCGGGCAAGTTGTACATTGGAAGTTATCTCGCTTAGGCACTTTGCGAGATCAAACTCGTTTCCCTTCTCAAACACCAATCCATTCTTTCTATGGCTTACAATTCTAGTATTGGGAGGAATATCTGAAACCAGGCAAACACACCCTACAGACAGTCCTTCCAGTAAAGCTGAGGACATTCCTTCGCGTCGAGACGGCAGGATAAAGATTGCAGCATCCGCCAGAAAGTGGGGGATAGATTCATGTTCCATAAAACCCATAATGGTGACAATGTCTCCAATTTCGCTTTTCAGGATAAATTTAGTGAGCGCCTCTTCCTGTGGTCCCGAGCCGACCAAGAAGAGGTGAAAATCCTTCTCCCGAGCTTCATCACTGAAAAGAATGATTGCCTTTAGCAGAGTGAAGATATCCTTCTCTTCACTGAGTCTGGAAACCGCAACAGCCTTCCAAAGCCTTTTCTTTTCGAACGAAAAGAACCGAAACACCGATGTGTCCACTCCGAAGTGCCGAACTACAGAGGGTTCACTTTTCAAAAGACGCTTAAGTCGCATGGCCCTTTCTTCGTCAAGCGCCGTGAGCTTTACACCCTTTCCAGTAAAGAACCTCAACAAAGCAACCACAGGCACGTGCGAAAGTAGTACATCCACATCGCCTCCATCAGTGTGAATGATTACAACGCGGCCAGTAATCACCCCAACCACGGAAGCAACTAGTCCATTCGGTACCGCCCACACTGCGACAACGCAATCTGGGTTCAGTTCTCTCGCCGCGTTCAACGAGGTGATTATTGTTTTCAAAGTGTAGATTCCAAGACTCGCAATGTAAAGTGCCATCCTTTCGATTTGGCCATAATAGGTGCCTTTCGGACTCCTAATCAGGGAGTTTATGCGAGCCTGCAATATTTCCCTAAGCCTGCTGCCGACTACAACCACACCAAAGTTTTCACGTGGCGTTATGGACGCGTTTCTGGTGACATCGGTTACCTGAAATGTGAAGCTGCTGCCCCGTTTGTACATCTCTACTCCGGGATTGTTGTCAGCTATTAGCAGAACTCGAAAGGTCATTCGTTCTATGGGTCTTGACACTCTCCACAACTGGTATATTGTGCTTTCGCAGCAAGCCCCTTCGGGAAAGTACTCTCAGTTTTCCAACAGGCGGCTATATTCCAACCACTTCTGAGTCACTCGCATGCCATATTCAAATGAATAGCGAGGATGATATCCTAGAAGTGACTCCGCCTTCTGTGGATTGAACTTCGCCCTACTTGTGAAGATGTCCATCATCCCTGACGATGGTGCTTTGTGGACAGTGTCTCCAATAACTCTCAAGGATTCAGGCCCCCTCAAGAAATGGTCCTTAAGACTTGACGGAACAAGAGCCGCCAATGCCTGAACTCGCTTTGTCATACCATATTCGTTTAAGAAATTAATGATTTGTCCTAGTGCATCCACTTGTTCCACCAGAGACGGCAGGACACCAATGCTAGATTTTGGTCCTTGCAAGAGGTGCCTAATACTAGACTGGAACTGCCTTCGAGTTTGTTCCTCAGCTTCTCTCCTAGTGGCACTATAGACTGGGAGTGGTGGAGTAAACATTCGCGCGTAAGAACCGAAGAAGTCACGCCACGACATCAATTCTGTATCGGCGATGATGAATGTATGTCCAACCGCGGATTCGCTCGTAATCGCGAGCAATATCGCGTCAACTACATTGTCGACGTATACTGCGTTGGAAGGAGTATTACCCCCATCAATCAATACGACGTCGCGTCGTTTAAGCATGGAGATAGGACGAACAGTCCAGGGGCGGGAATATGGCCCGAAGATGTTTGTCGGCCTGAGAACAATGCCCGGAAGATTGTTCTCCCGAATCGCGTTCTGCACTAGTCTCTCTGACTCGATTTTAATGCGACAGTAAACATCACTTGTCTTTGGAAGAGGGGAGTTCTCGTCAGTATTTGGCGGCGCAGAGTAACCATGAACCGCAACTGAACTTATGTGCACGAATTTTTTTATCCCTTGTGACAATGACGCTCGGACCAGTGCTCGTGTGCCACTGATAGTTTCGAATTTTGTCCCAAGCGCACAATGCACCACCACTTGGGCGCCTCTAAGAGAATCGGATACCGACCTCTCCGAAGCAAGATCACACTTTATTATCTGGACCGGAAGTCTGCCCAATCTTGTAGCATGTGAGTAAGTGTGGATTAACCCCCGGATTTCACAATTGGAGTTAGCAAGTACCAACCGTTCAACAAAGCGCCCGCCAAGAAATCCTGATGCCCCAGTTACAAGCACTCTTAAATTCTCAATCTTCAGATTCAACGACCCCCTTTTAACGACCCCCTCAAGTCGTGCCGCGTACCCACTCTAAGTCCATGAGTTGTTTTTTCGAGTATGCTGCCTCAATAATTGACAAACTGCGCAACCCCTCTTCGCCGCTTACGAAAGGGGTTTTCTTGCTCCGCAAGACGTCGCGAAAGTCGGTGAGTTGGGTCGCAAAATAACGTAGTTTCTTGTACCCTGATGGGACAAGCTGGCGTTTAGTACAGGTTCGATTTTCTTTGCGAGATATCGTAATATCTTCGGTGCTATGTGGTGAATACTCTATAGAACCCTCCGTACCATATATGAGGTATGTATTCCGAAGTTCCCGATCTCTACTCAATTCTACGCGGCCCCGAACATTACCCGATTTCGTGTGGAAGGTCAAGTGCATTACGCAATTAGCTTCCACGCCCCCGAGATTGTCATCTTTGTATTCGTCAATAGTGAAAGAAGGCGCCAGCCACCAAGAAAGAAGATCCAAGACATGAGACCCGGTGTCAACCAAGACTCCGCCTCCCGCCTGTTCCTTGTTAAAGAAGAAACCCGATTCGGTAGGCCACCCATAGGGCGAACCTTCTTCGGCGTCAAAACCTAGAACCGTTCCAATCTCTGCCTTTTCGATAGAATTCTTTACAAGCCTTGAACTGTTGTAAAACCGCCTGACGAAACCCACAGCCAGACTTGCACCGGTCTTTCTGGCCGCTGCTATGGCACCTTGAGCCTCTTGAACTGATAGTGCAAGAGGCTTCTCCACCAGGACGGAAGTTCCCTCATTAAGGAATTCGCGAGAAAAGCGTGAGTGCAGGTAGTGTGGCAGGGCTAGAACGACCCCATCGACCTTCCCGATGCAGTCTCGAAAATCACTAGAGACTACATCGGCACCCAAGACGCTTCCGATGCTTCTAGCTCGGCCAAGGTCAGTGTCGACAACTGCCTTGACCCGTATGCCTGTTGTCAAGCGTAGAGCCGGCACGTAAACTGTCGAAACTACGGCGCCACAACCAACTATGCCCAGCTCCACTTCTTTCAAGAATTCCCACTAATCCCGAAGGGCATTCTCTGCCCGTTATTTGTCTTGTGTGGCACCCCATAAAAACCCCATGGGTGATTTACACCTGTGATGAGGCCTACGTTTCCGAGTTGGTAACCAACCCGAGGACACTCGAGTCCCTCTCGAGCAATTTAGGCGATGCGAAAAACGCGATGTCTGATGCTTCTTCCGCAAATTTTGCCCCCAGATATAAGCACAGGACGATGATTGCAAACTCACTTAATTCGTTGTTTTTCATTGGTATTCTTTTCCATGAGTTGAAGGATGTGGCCTGAAGAAGTAGAAGTAAGACACGCAACTATGTTAGTATCCCTCTGGATGGCGTTGACGGGCGACTGTTCCCCATGCGATTTGCCTCCAGGCTCTCCTTGAGATTTCATAGTGGTTCGTTGGGCGGAGTTCTCTGTGGCGAGCGTCCTCAAAAGCCCTAAGTCGGTTCTGTCGGATTCAGCTTGGAGGCATTCCTGGGAACGATTGCGAACTCGATATTGTGTTACGAAGCGTGGTTGAGTACCCTGTCCACGATGTGAGCAAAAGCACTGTCGTATGGTATATAGAAAAGGACGAGTGCTGGATAGAAGCTCCTGAGGATCTTGAGGAAGGCGAGGAGCTCCGAGTTCGTCGATGGAGAGCACGGCAAAAGCCTGTCCGTTACTATCGACAGAATAACTCCTATCGGCGCGCTTCCAGGCGTCCTTAGGGACGTTACGCTTCAACTCTACCATCCTTCTCTTTCCTATCAAGATCCTGGTCGCTGGACGCCTTCCAGACTTCGTCCTCTGGTGGGATATCACGCGCCCCTTCAGTCGCCTCGCTATCGCCTGGGCAGTGGAGTCCGGGTTCTAGGATTGCATCACCTGCAGCCTCCTCCTCAATATGATCAAACCATCCCTGTGCCCTATGTCGTGTTGCGCCCTCCCTTCCTTTGGCGTCAAATCCCTAGCATAGATGCGCATGAACCAGAGAGCGTCGTATATGTCAGCAATTGAACGAGAGACCCACTCGCTTCCCAAACAACTGAGAATGTTGGATGAGTCGTTTGGAACGGCCTAGGTCATAAATTCAACCTTAAAGCATGAGCCAAAGCGGAGTGAAAGTGAAAGGATTGCGAATTCTAGTCATTGATGACCTTGGTATCGGAGGGTCGATTCAAACCTACGCAAAAATCACGAAGATTGTGCTAATTACAAAACGCGCTGAGCTTCTAAAGCTTCAAAGTCCTGGTGTGGCGGTACACAGGATTCCGTCACGAAGATTTGTCGAGAAATTCGAATTGCCAAGTGTCTTGGACTTCGTCAGCTACTTCGCTAGCGCCACTGCGATCTCCATCATAGCAGCTACAAAATACAGGGTAAAGAAGATAGTTGGAGTCTACTCTTTTCCCCAGGGCTTAGTAGCTATGCTTGTCGGCGCTCTGACCAAGAATGAGGTCCTGATCGATACCGACGGCGGAGACATTGACCTGCTTCTTCGTAATAGATTCATCAGAGCAACTCTCAGAGCTTTCACGAAAAGGACGACCACCATACTAGCTCTAAATCCAAGCAAAGCCAAGGCCATTAAACGATTACTTGGTCATGACGCCCATGTCCTAAGCACAATAGGTGTGGATGCTGAGCGGTTTCCTTTCGTCCCATTTCGGTCTAAATCCAAGTGGAAAGCAATATGCGTAAGTAGATTCAGTCCAGAGAAAGGATTATTTGTACTACTCAACGCCGTGAAAGGTCTCGCCCCCCTCGCGAGACAGAGCAATATCGAACTTTCCTTGATTGGATATGGTCCAGAGGAGAGCAGAATTCGTGAATACATTAGATTTAATGCGATCGAAGATATCGTACGAGTAGTTGGCCCAGTGGATCATGACTCCATATCAACTCAGTACTCCGAAGCCGCAATCTTCATTCTCCCCTCGTATAGAGAAGGTCTTTCCGTCGCCCTACTTGAAGCGATGAGTTCCGGCTGCTTGTGCGTGGTATCTGATATACCCAGTAACATGTATGTTATCAGTCCCGGCTCGAATGCAATCACTTTCCGCAGCGGCGATCATGTTGATCTTACAAAGAGGTTAAATTGGATTTTCAGCCACCAGAGTGAAGTTGCACTAATCAGTAAGAACGCAAGCCAGCATGTTGCGGAAAATTTTTCTAGGGAAAAGGCGATTAGAGACTTGGCAAAACTCCTGAGTCAGTCTCCATCCATTAGCAAGTAGGTAAAGGTGAGTCGAAGTGGACCCGTCAATTTACATATGTTTCTGAGTGCTCCAAGCCTCACAAATTCCATCGTCACCGGATTATCTCCGCTTCCTCCAAAATGACATTTCCATGGTTCCAAGCGGTCAGTTACTCTGACGGCACGAGCTACCCCGGAGACGAATGAAACCTCCGATGGTTGAAGTCCTCGAACGTTTCGAGGATCGCGATTTCTGCCTCCTAATGGCTGTGGAAGCCTCTCGCCCAGGCGTACTCCTTTTTCAGCGTCTTAGCGAACGATGCAATGTACCCGTTCTGCTCAATGATGTGGTAGAAGATGCACTTACCCAGAGGCCGAGGGCTTCAGCGTGCCCTCGAATGCGTGAGTGGTGTACTGTGACCCGTTGTCTTCTGGCACGGCTTCGTCATGAGAGGCGACCGCGTTACTGACTGCCATTGAAGCGGGCTCCGTCACCGCTGACTTCTCTAGGGCGTAGCCTCGGCACTCCTTGTGGAAGACGTCCGGGACATTGAAGAGATGGCACCTCCTAGCGACATGTTCGTGATAGGAGTCAAGGCCGCATCAACTTCCGCCCTTCGACTAGTATGCTGGTGATGAGAGAATTGGCAGGCGCAGGAGGAGCCCTCCTTAGGTCTGGTGCCGTTAACCATCTCCGCATCCTTCTCACCGTGGAACATGTAGTTTAGCCAGTCTAGGGTGCCAGTGATAGGCCGGTTCAGGGTCCCTTCTCCTCAGCTCTTCGACGACAGAGTCGCTACTCTGCAGTTCGTACCTGCCGATGGTCTTGAAGCGCATAGAGCTGTGTCCGAGTTAGGGGCCTTCGTCCCGATCTTTTTCGAGGCGTTGCTCATTCCTTCGGCGTACCGGTTGAGTGCAGACGAGTTGGGCAAGGGAGCGTACACTGTTGCTTTTCGCGCGCATGCTACTAGGTTTCACCTCTAAGCAAGATAGCTCATGGAGACATCTCGGCGGGAAGGGTCGAAGCCTTTGACTAGGTCGGTGACCGTGGCCGAGGTTTCGGAGTGAAGGTTCCATTCGCCCGTGAAGCAAGCCCCGTTGGGCGACCACTAACATCCGAACTCATTCGGAGATACAATTAATCGCTTTTCTGATGGGCTCAACGTATCTCCAGTTATGTCATCGCGTAAAGAAGAGCCTCGTATTGCCTTGCCAAAGAAGACCAACTCCGCTTATACGCTAAGGAAATCTCTTCGGGTACCGGCGACTTACTGGACACCACTAGTTCTCTTATGACTCGATAGTATTCTTCCGTTGTCGTTGCGTATTTTACCAAACTACCACCGGGCGATGACATTATCCCAGGTAGCTTCGTAGAAATAACTGGCTTTCCTAACGCGAAATATTCCCAAAGTTTGTTAGGGACTGCAGCTTTTGAGACATCGTAATTAAGGTTAAAGGGAATGAGGCAAGCGTCCATGCTCTGTATGAATCTCGGAAGCATTCCATAGGGTACCCAACCATTTGTCCAACGAAGATGGTCTTGAATCCCAGCGCGCTCTGCTTTTTCTCTTATTCTACTCATCTGATTGGTATGGAATTCTCCACCGACGAGAAATAACTTAATCTCAAGTCCTTCTTCAATCAAGTACTTCATGGCCCCAATAACGGGGTCAAAATCAAGCCAGAATTCGATCATTCCAACGAACCCTAGCACAAAGTCGAGTTCACGCATACCAAACGAAGCACGAATGTCGGGGTGGTCCTCGGTATCCTTGTCGAAGAATATGTCGCCCACACCGTTGGGTATCATACAAGTCTTTTTGGCGCCCATCTTGGTAGAATAATCCGCCAGGAAAGGCGCACAAGGGACAACGACATCAGTGTGACGAATTATGTGTCGCATGGCAGATTCAAGAGTGAATACTGCGGCCTTACCAACCGGGCTGCCCAAATTCACAAAATATCCCACAGCCGAAGTGGGAAAATGATCTGCAAGGTCTAGCACTGTCACGCTTGATCTCTGAACGTGTTTGATTGTCGAGAACACTGGCAGAATGTTGGAATTAATCACAGCGTCGAACTCGAATTCGTCACATAATTTTTGAATTGCAAGTTTGTGAGAAAGCAGATTTAAGGAGTAGTAGACAGCTGGATTGGAATTCAGGTACTCGTGAGGGACTTGGTGCACCTTGCAATTGGTTATTTGGGAGGTTCTGTTACCCATATTGAAGCGTAACACATGAACATCGTGGACGAGCGACAAGCAATCTGCTATGTGATGAAGCCTTCCCCTGTGAGGATGGCCTAACCAGTCGAACATTGGAATAATGAGGATCCTCAACTTGTTTGCAGCAACCTCAGCGCGTGATCCGCAATCTTCTTAGGAGCGCCTTTCCTGAAAGGTACTCGCCAATTTCGCTTTCTGCTTATCATGCGCAAAGATTTCCTGAGTATATTTTCTGGATCAACGCCAGCCACAACGTTCGCCCCTACACGCAACGTTTCGGTCCACTCAATGTTGTCTCTAATCGTTACGCAGGGGACTTTCAATATGCAAGCTTCTTCTACCGCTCCTCCGCTATCTGTAAGCAACAAACGAGAATTGGACACAAGAACAAGAAAATCCATGTATCCTAATGGATTGATTAATTCGACACCGTCCGGCACTGCTAAGGAGAACTCCAAGATTCGCTTCAGTGTTCTCGGGTGAACCGGAAAGATTGCCCTAAGATGGGTTCTTTCACTTACCCTGGCCAAACCATTCAAAATGCTCTTGAGATTGTTCTTGTCATCTACATTCTCCTTCCTGTGAGATGTGCATACCAAGTACTCATCCTGGCGAAGACTTAGCAGCGACATGACTTTGCTCTTGCGACTCGCAATCTTGAGGTTTTCTGATACTGCCTCGACTATTGGGTTTCCGACTACGAAGACTTCGCCATGAACTGACTCGCTTTCTACCTGTCGTTTTGCTTCTGAAGATGGGACGTAAAGGTAGTCAGAGATATGATCTATGATTATTCGGTTGTGTTCTTCTGGCATGCGCCAATCGAAACTCCTCAACCCTGCTTCAACATGACCCAAGATGAGGTCAAGTTTCCTTGCTGCTAGTGCTCCTGCGAGGTTCGTATTTGCATCTCCTCCGACCAGAACCAGCTTCGGTCTCACCTCCATCAAGATTCTTTCAATCCCTCTTAGCATCGCCGCCGTTTGTTCCCCTGGATAACTCGATGGCTGAAAACATGCTCTAAGTCTCGGGGGCTTCAGATTCAATTGGTCGTAGAAAATTCGATCCATATTGTAAGAGTAATGCTGGCCCGAGTGAATTAGAAAAAACGGAATCTTCCGAGATTCGAATTCGCGAATTAGAGGACTGAATTTTATGATGCTAGGTCTTGTTCCAGTTACAATCGCGACACTGTTCTTACTCAAGAGAAGCACATCAGATTACACGATATTGGAAGCAAGAGTGGAATTCGACTTACTCCCGGATTTATTACTTGTAATAGGCATAGACAACTTTCGTTAGAGCTTGAATTTCCCAGTCTAACTCCTTCTCGGACAAATGGGGATGAACTGGAATCGAAAAAATCATTTTTGATAATGCCTCGGAGTTGGGCAGCTTAGTCTTAGGAAGTTGTGAAAAGATTGGTTGTTGACTTAGTGCATGGGGGTAATGCACACCACAAGACACATTCTCAGCCTCGAGAGCCGCAACAATGCCGTCCCGATCCATTTTGAAACGACCCAAATCAACCTTCAATGAATACTGATGGAAAACGTGAAAAACATTAGGCGGAACTTCTTGCGGATGCAGGCCCTCTAACTTCGAAATGGCATCACTCAATTTCTTTGCATTTGCACGTCTCTTCATGTTAAATTCTTCAAGACTCTGGAGCTGACCTCGACCAAGTGCTGACTGCATCTCACTCATTCTGAAGTTGTATCCTATGGCAGTATGCCAATATTTACTAGATTGCCCCTGATTCTTCAAGAGCTCTATTCTTTCGAAGACGCCAGAATCTTGAGTGACAACCATGCCACCCTCGCCGGTAGTCATGTTCTTCGTCGGGTAAAAACTATAACAGCTCGCATCTCCGAAGAATCCAACTGGTGTACCATCACATAAAGCTCCGTGAGCTTGTGCCGCATCATACACAACCTTAAGATGATAATCAGAAACGAATTCAGAGATTTTCCTAATCTGGACAGGCTCTCCAAAAAGATGAACGGGGACCACTCCTTTGGTTGCAGCGCTACGAGATTTCTCCGCTGCTTCGCATGTAATTAGGTAGGTGTCCTCGTCGGTATCGACGAGCTTTGGTTTCAAGCCGCTAGCAACAAGCATTGAGGCGGTAGAGACGTGAGTGAAATTTGATACGAGAACTTCCGAACCTTTGGGAAAGACTGCGCAATATGCTAGGAATAGAGCTGCAGTTCCAGAATTTACGGCGCTCCCGTATTGTGCCCCCGAATATTTCGCGAAGTCCTCAGAGAATTGTTTAGTGAGTTGCCCCTCTCTAAGCGTGCCATTTCTCATCACTTGGTCTACTAAATCTCTTTCCATCCTGTTGATTCGTACCCTTGAAATTGGGATCTTATACGGAGCAATGGATCGGCCACCATCAATAGCCAGTCTCTCAGTTTGTCCAGTCAATTCTGACCGCTTCTCAACCCTACCGCCAATTCGGAGCGTCTCACCTTTGTTATCACGTTCGCAACGTCAGAGGAAGAATCAATTGGACATGGATTAGTGACAGAACTGCCGCCAACATAATTGACAAAGGATCCGATTTCTTCGCTAAGCATTTGCGTTGGTTCAAATTTCTTTAAGTTGAATCCCTTTGAGAACGGACTCCTAGCCTCGGTTAAGTAGACACTAACCGGCATATGCTCCTGAATTCCTGCGAGAATCGACCCATTATCTCCCTGAATCTCCATGACATTCGAGTAACTAGGGGTCAGTTGGTCTGACTCAACAATAACTCTCACGCCATTTTCACAATCAATGGAAACCAGCGAGTAATCTGCAGCAGTGACATCAATGGTATTTCCCGCGATTTTCCGCTTTGGAATAATTATACCACTTTCCAGTAAATCTGCGTTGACGATGTGCCCAAAGAAGAACCAAGTCAGATCAATCATGTGGACGCCGAGTTCCAATAATGCACCCCCGTCCATGTTGACCATATGTGTCCAAGGCCTTTGGCCCCCTTTCCCCCCGATGCGGAACGTTGCCATTCTGGGGGAACCTATCACATCAGACAGGAGAATTGCTTTCATGTATTTTGCCACCGGGTGACTTCGGTACAAGTAACCGATTGTTAGCCGCTTTAGGGACTCCGAGCTAAGTCTTGCAAGTGATTGTGCTTCAAGAATATCTGCGGTTAGTGGCTTCTCACAAAGCACGAATTTCCCGCTCTTCAGCAAACCATTGACTAGTTTATGATGAAAACCAGTGGGCACGCAAACACTTACGGCTTGGATTTCAGTGTCTAGCATGATTCTCAGGGGATCGTCTGTAAAGTTGGCGACTTTGAATCTCTTGCCTGCCTGGTCAGCCAAACTAATGTTTACGTCACAAAAGGCAACAAGTTTCACATTGGGTAGCGAACTGTAAATCTGAGCGTGTCTCATGCCCATTCGCCCGCAGCCAATTATGCCTACTGTAACCTCCTCTTGCAAGTGAAGTTCAAACTCCTAATCGAAACTTTCTTTGAATGCCATACCGCGATTTCAATGCCTAATATACCTTAGACTTGAAGGAATACTCGATTTCATTTCTTTCAACGACGAGATTAATTGCTTGTAATCTCCGAGTTCTTGCGAGAACGCGTAATCTGGATGGACAAGAAGAACTACGTCACCACCGAGCGAGAAGATTCGCGATGCCTGTTGCGTCCAATACTTGACGGCCGCCTGGGTGCTCAGTCCAAATATCATTAGCAATTGGTGATCTTGCGGCAATGACAGAGGGTGCTCTACCATTTTTCCGATGTGAAAGGGAACGGATGTCTGAATTCCGAATCCCCCCATAACAACAGGATTGCTACTCTCCCATGAGGGTAGGGAAAAGTCTTCTTCATAACCAGCAATTTCAAGCGCGTTCACAATCTCTCTGCTGAATTGCATCAAGGGAGCCCTGAATAGCTTGATTGGCCTGCCCGTTTTTTCTTCTAGTTGCGTTCTGCTCTTGGCCAGTCTCCTTGCTAGACGTGTCTTATCTCGCATATGGACAAGTGTGCCATCATGCTTCGTGTCATGGGAGCCGATTTGTGAACCCTCCGCCAGGTCCCGTATTACGATACCGTTTAATGGGAATTCCTCCGACGGAATAAACCAGGAGCTCTCGACGCCAAGGTCGTCCTCCACCGACTTCATCGCTTCAGCTCGCTCCAGCCCCTTTCTCGTATCTATGTCGTGTGTGATGATAAGGTCGGGGCTCTTCCTAGCTCTGAGCTTCATTCCTAATTGAGCGAAACAGTCCGTTAATGCGAGCCTGGTTTCATCGATCTTTATGAAGTTCTTCGGAATCCCAAAGCCGCTGGATTGTCTGAGAAGGGCACTCCGAATCTGAGGCGGAGCCCTGTTATACTTTATCGGAAGCCCTGTAAGAAGTCGGTAGATCAACGCGACGTTCGGGTTCATTACAGTGGTTATTATCTCGCGACATCTAACAATCTCACTCAGTGGAAAGAGGACGCACCCGGCCGTAGCTGAGCCCACACTTCCATTGTGCGTCCAACTCAATTCACACCGTCCACTTGATATCGTCAAGTCTCTTCCGTCCTTGCTAATCGAGACTAGAAAGTCGCATTGCTCAGACGTCGCTCTAGGATCTAGAGAGTACGGATGCAGTAGGAACCGTATTGTTTCAATCTCGGGCACATTCGTTCGAATGCAAATCCTGCACTTTGTCACACCAATTCACTTCCTGACACCAAGAAAAAGAAGAACAAGTGGGGATAATATTGGCCACCAATCCTTCAAAGGTTGTATTCTTGAGTAACCGCCCCTGTGGCCGAACAAGTATACCTTTGACACTGGTACCTCGATAATCCTGTAATCGAGGGTCAAAGCTTTGTAGTGAAGATAGTATTCGAGGCTGTATCCATTCAGCCATTCTTGGCGTAGATTGATTCGCCTATCCTTGAGCATGTCAAGCCTATAACACCGGTAACCGTTTGTGACATCGGTGCATTTCCTATCAGTCAGAATGGTCCACAATAAAGGGTAGAATCTGTTGAATACCTTCCTCACGAAAGGCATTCTTTCAGTACGACCGCCCTTGAGGTATCTCGAACCTTGGACATAATCGACCCTACCGTTTACGACGGGCGTGAGAAGTCGGTCTACTTCTCGGGGGTCATCCTTCCCATTCCCAGAAATCGTAACTGCGATCGAGTGGTCTGTGTTGTTCAAGTATTCCATTCCTTGCCTCAAAGCATATCCCACCCCTCGCCGACTCTCGTTCTTGATGATATGAACCGGAACTCCAGCTTCCTTCGCGGCAATTCTAATCTTCTCCATTACCGATTTAAGGGGAACATCTATGACAACACAAACGCTGCTGACCGGCAATCTCTTCAATTTCCCAAGTACAGAAATAATTGTTTCCGTCTCTCCGAAGACGGGAATGATGACTCCAGTCTTCGGGGGTCTCTTGAACGTTGGACTACTTGGAAGATTCACGACTCATCATCATATTCTTAAGGGTCGCCAATCCCCAAAACTCTGTATCGATTGACGCGTTTTGTAGCCTTTGTTACGTACAAGCGCTCAGAAGCTTGTCCTGTTGACACTGGACAAGTATTCCGCAATCCCCCTAAAGATCCCGCGTGACCAAGCTCGTCCTTCATCACCGAAGGGAAAAAGCATCATAGCTAAGATAGGCAACAACCAGTAGAAGACTCTGACTGTTGGGCGAGGTCGCGCATATTCAAGGGCCTGGAGTATCCCAATCGTGGTGCGCGCCTTGTAAGCTACTTCATCTTTCATATACTTCGTCCTCGTGGTCGTGACAAACGAGTCTCCGCAGAATCTTGTGCTGTATCCAAGTTCTGACGCCTTGAATACAAAATACGAATCTTCCGCCATGCATGGTGGGATGGGCATCAATTTGTCCATTGTGTGCTTCTCGATAACCATGAGTTCACCCATCGCAAAAATACTGAGAACCTTGTTCAATGGGTTGGCTATCCTGTAGAACCTCACCTGTGGCCCCTCGACTGGTTTCACTTCACCATACGTCACTGAGATGCCTTCAGAGGCTAAAGAAAGAATGCCTCCCAAGTTGTGTATGTGGGTGTCGACGTCGTTCAAAACTACCACGCCAGTATCTGATGGAATCAAGCCATACCCAAAATTGATGGCGTCCCACTTTCCTGCGGGGTGTCTGAAAACCACCTCGGGTATTCCGGTAATACTTTTGCCACATACGACGATGAAAGGAAACCCAAGATTCCTAATTTCGTCCACCTTCTCTTGTACGTGCGTCTCGTCGCGAGCGAAGACCAAGATGAACACTTTCAGCGCGGGTAACTCTCAAACGCCCCTTCGAAACCGATGATGAACCGGTTCACAAATGTGTCCTTGGCGGAGCAAGAGGTCATTAGTTAGACTCCCGCACCATCTCTCGGGCAGGATTTCCTACCACAGTCGAGTTGTCCGGCACATCCTTAGTCACGACAGCACCGGCGCCTACGAGTCCATTCTTTCCTATCCTGATTCCTGGAAGTATGACCGAGTGTGCCCCAATCGAAGCGCCTTTAGCAACCAAAGTCCTGTTCAGCGACCATTCTCCCTTCGCATGTGGCATCTTGTCATTGGTGAAAGTGACATTTGGCCCGACGAACACGTCATCCTCGAGAGTGACCCCTGTCGGAATGTATACATTTGGTTTTATTTTACAATTGTTGCCGATGATAACTCCCTCTTCAATATAGACAAAGGACTCCACCTTGCAATTCTCCCCAATCGTGCACTTGTACAGATTGACATGGTCTCTGATTTCGGTCCCCTTTCCTATTTTGACTCCTTCTACCCGCGAATGTCCAAGCCCAGACAACTTGTTGTCATCCAAGCCGTCAGGAAGAATATCCTCTGGTTCGAGATTCTGTTCGGGTTCTTCCTGCAAGTGAGCAGGAGGAGGTTCTGTGAGCAAAGTGTAACCAATCCAGGTAGTTATGACCAGCACAGCCAGAATTGCCAGAAGAGCCGTCAGCTGAAGAATTGGAAGAGCGGTGAAAAACACGCCGTAGAAGTACAAGATTGCTAGAACTGGGGAGCCGACTAGCATGGTGAAACCGACAACCCTTGAACTAGGGAGTCTGGGTATGAGTTGTCACCTAGGTCCCTGTCCTACAGGCGTGAGGGGAAGTCGGAGGCTCAAATCATTTTTCCTCATGGCCGCCACTATGGCCTCCAGGCAGGAGACAGTTCTCGCTCCAACGAACCCGCTGTTGTACTGGGGAACCCGTCCCCTGGTGCTCTCGATGAAGTTGAGTTCCATATCGCGAATGGTATTGTTGGGAGCGTCGGTGGACTTGGCGCCAGCATCGGCCCCGTTCCTAGGCCCTGACGAAGGGAATTGGGACCTAGAGACGTTGGTTGGCCCTTGTTCGTTTGATATCATTATTGTCTGGTTTAGGGCATCACAGACTATCGTCCCTTTCTCTCCGACGACCCTTATCATCCTGTCCTTCACGCCGTGCTGAATCCAACTGACATAGATGCTGGCCAGGATCCTGTCTGGAAACTCGAGGTTGATGAATGCCATCTCCTCCGCATGTTCAGTCTTTCTAAGGTATGACCCTCCAGTAGCTTCCACACTCGATGGCCACTCATCCAAGATGAAATTCAAGGCATCTACAGGATGAGGAGCGAGGTCGAAGACAATGTCTGTGTCTCTCGGCGGCGTGAGAGTGGCGGCCCAGTCGAGTTTCAGATAGAACGCCCGTCCTATCTTACCCTCACCAATCAGTCTTCGTACCATTCTCACTGCGTCATTAAAACGAAAGATGTGTCCGACCTGCAGGACTAAGCCGCTCTCTTCGGCAAGAGAGACGAGTTTGAAGGCATCACGGGAATTCAACGCCATTGGCTTTTCAATCAAGACGTGTTTTCCTGCTTCCAATGCATCTCTTGCCACTTCATAGTGGAGCGAGTTGGGCAGGGCTATGTGCACGGCGTCGACTTTAGTATCTAAGACGGCACGGTAGTCTGACTCAAACCCTGTCTTGGTCCCTATTTCGCCCTTGATCCTTTCGAGCGCCAGCGTAGATGAATCGACGACGTACTCGAGGTTGAAATCGGGCTGCGAAACTCCCAATCTCGCATATTCCCGTAGAATCTTTGTTCCCCAGTAGCCGGCCCCAAACACTGCAACTTTGGTCAGATGAATCAGTGACCTCCTTTTCGGAAGAACTCTTTCGTTGTTTCGCAGATGTACTTCACGTCATCAACAGAAAGGAAGGGGTGCATTGGAAGGCTCAAGCAGGTCAACGAGAGTCTCTCACTCTTGGGATACGCCCCTTTCGTGTAACTGCGCTCTTTGACATATAGGGGTTGAAGGTGTATAGGGATGGGGTAGTGCACTCCAGACTCGATTCCGGCCGACTGAAGGAATTGTCTGAGACCCTCCCTTTTCTCGGTTGTAATTACGAATTGGTGATACACACTCTCAGCACCTTCAGGTTCATTTCTGGGGAGGGATATGACTGGAATGTTTGACAACTCTCTCTTGTAGGCTGCTGCTACGCTGCGTCGCGCCGCGTTCCAGCCATCTAGGTAGCGTAATTGCACCCTACCAATCGCAGCGTTGACAGTGTTGAGTCGGCAGGTGTAGCCTAGTAGATCGTGTTCGTAGCGTGTAACCCGCCCGCAGTCTCTCAACTTAGCTATTTTCTTCGCCACCTCGCTGTCATTGGTGGTGACCATGCCGCCATCTCCTAGGACAGTCATGTTCTTGCTCGGATAGAATGAGAAGCATCCAACATCGCCGAGGCTACCGACTTTCTTCCCTCTGTATGTGGCTCCGTGAGCTTGACAAGCATCTTCTACGACGAACTGGCCAGCTGACTCCGCGGTCTCGAGCATCGGGGCGATGTCGACAGGTAATCCGAACAAATGTACTGGCAGGAAACCCCTTACACCTTCTCCCGCTGCGCGTAGCGCTAGAATGACGTCGATGTTGTAATTCTGACTGTCGATGTCGACGAACCTGGGGAACCCCCCTGCTTGGATTACAGAGTTGGCGGTTGCTATGAATGAAAACGGAGTTGTGACTACTTGATCACCATGAGATACCCCCAAAGCCAAGAGACTTAATTGCAGGGCCGCTGTCCCTGAGTTGGTCGAGACTGCGTACTTCACCCCGATGTAACTCGCAAATTCCTCTTCGAATTTGTAAACGTTCTCGCCCATTGTGTATCTGTCGTTTTGCAGGGCTTGAACGGCGGCCTCTTTCATTTCTTCGTTGAACATGGGCATTCCCTGCTGAATCCTAGTCACTTGCGTTACCAAACTAGTATTGGACCCCTCCTTGGGTCGACGAGCCAAGACTTTGCGTTTGTGACCCGAGATACCACGCGTAGTCCAGGTCATTCCTCCACCCCTTCGCGGCGTCGTTCCCCCAGGAGACGGCGGCCGACGAGAAGGCCCAGGCGAGCCTCATCCCGTCCATTATGGCGGCGTAGGCCCTGTCCCCTGCCTCCTTCATCTTCTTCAGGGCGCCGACAAGCGCCCGGAGGAGCATCGCGCTCTCGAGCTTTACGTCCAGCCTCATGGCGAGGCCGTACAGGGACCGCTCGACCCTTCCGAGCCTGAACCAGGAGCCGTTCCTCTTGGCCGCGAACATCTCGTGCTTGAAGAAGTCTCTGAGGTTGGGAGTGTCGCTACCCTTCAGTGTGTTGGTGGTCTGTGCGCCGAAGGCGCGAATGTGCCGTCGAGGACGTCTGTCCAAGCTCTCCTGTCTCTTCCCGCCGGAACCTGCTTACTTAAGCGCGATGCCGAAGAGCGGTGCTCGCCCTTCCTTAATTCAGGGCCTGTCGACCGCCCCGCGAGTCCACCCCTAGGCGTCGGCCGGCAGCGCCAGGTCGTTCTTGGCGTCGACTTCCGGACGCGGCGCCGCCTAGGAGACTCGCCTGACGATGCCGTCGAAGCCACTGTCGAAGCTGACGAGGCTGTCGATCCCGGCCTGGCGCATGAGCGCGACCGTGGTCTGGTCGGTGAAGCTGAGGCCTCGGGACCGCTTCGACCGGAAGGCGGCCCAGGCGTCCGAGAAGGCGGCGGCGTCGACCCTGAGCAGCCGGGCGAGCGGCTTGACCGAGCTTTCCGGGGAGCCGAGTATGAGGCTCCCCGCCCTGACCGCGAGGTCGGGGTTGCCGGTGCGCGAGAGGGCGGTCGTGACGACCTCGTCGAACACGTAGTCCGACGTATACGGGACCCCCAGCTCCCCCCGCCTTAGCCTGTCGGCCAACTCTTCCGCGGCCGCGTGGTCCCTGTCCTTGACGTTGGCGAAGGCGACGAACACCCCGGTATCGACGAAGGCGCTCATCGGAGGCCCCTCCGCTTCGGCTCGCCGTACAGGACCCCGTCGATGTCCTCCCACCTCGTCTGGACCCCCCAGTCTCCGCAGAGGGAGCGCATCCGACCGAACTCGTCGTCAGCGAGAGGAGCCCAGGCGCCGAAGCGGGTCCCGATCTCGTCCCCCTTTGCGAGGGCGTCGTCTATCAGGGCAGAGAGTATGTCCTGCTGCGCCATCTTCTCGCCCAGCTTGAACGTGATCAGCGCCTGCAGCCGGTCGAGCTTCTTCTTCGCGTCTTCCCCCAGCTTCACTGACGTGGGCAAGGCAATTAGGTAGAATAGTATTCCTAATATCTTTTTCTACTGGCGAGGGCCGGCCCCGTCCGACCATGTGCGTCCAGCCGCCCGTCCGCGCGGTCCGGGAGGGAGATGGTGACGCCCTAAGCCCGACGCGCGGGACGCCCGCTCATGGCCCGAGCGCGAACGCACGCGCCCGAGGCTCCTCGTTCATGCCGGGACGAAATCAGAGGCGGCGCCCTCATCCCGGAGGGGCGGGAGCTTCACCGAGGTCACACCCCGGCTCCCCGAAGGGACGAATTGGCGTCCTTCGGCGGGACCATGCCGGGTAGAGCGGGTTCGCGCATGACGTGGAGGACGGGGCCTTGATGAAGACGGCGCCCAGAGACTGCCCCGCCTAGACACGACGGTCACAGCCTGCGTCCTCCGCGGGGAGGACTATGCCGTCTCGACGGTGGAGCCGGCAGGGCGGTCCGGAGAAGCCGCCGCGCTTTCCGCCGCCAGCTTCAGCCCGAGCACTTCTGCCAGACCAATCCTCGCCTCCATGAGCTTTTCCTGAGAGACCTTCCCGAATGGCTTGACCACCAGGGTCTTTTCGAGGGTGAAGACCTTGTCGTACTTGATCCTGCTCTTCAGAGGGAGCCGTCCCCTCACCATCCCTGACTGGTCCTCGACAGCTGTCGCGTCCGTTCATTGTCTTTATATACATAATAGTCAATATTATCATTGATTGAAGTACTACAGGACCGGCTACGTTGCGAGGACATTGCGGGTGTCGCCGATAACCATCTTCAGGTGGATACATCAGGGGAGAATCAAGGCCGAGATGACCCCTGCAAAGAGATGGCTCATCCCTGAATCAGAGCTGAACAGGCTGATGGGGGTAGAGCCCTCCGAAGTGAAGAAAGTGATAATCTACGCGAGAGTCTCTTCGAGCGAACAGAAGGCTCACTTGGCAAGCCAGGCCAGGCGGTTGGAGAAATATGCCGATGAGAGGGGGTACGAGGTCGTCAAAGTATACGAAGAGCTCGCGTCTGGTCTGAACGAGAACAGGAGGAAGCTCGAATCTGCGTATAGGATGCTGAAAGAGAAGAAGGCAGACCTTATCCTCGTCGAGTTCAGTGACAGGTTGTCGAGGTTCGGGTTCAACTATCTGGCGAGGCTGGCTGAGAGCTATGACGCTTCCGTGGAGGTTGTCAATGGCGACGCGAAGAAGGACGCCATGCAAGAGTTGGTTGAGGACATGATTTCAATCGTTACGATATTCTCGGCGAGGCTGTACGGGCTGAGGAGCCAGAAGTTCAGGCAGGTCACAAGGGTGATGAAGAGTGCAGTACACGGTTAGGGCGTTCGTAGAAGGAAGTGACGCGAGGATCGACGAAATCTGTAGGGTGTTCTCCTCGATGGAGCGGGCCGCATACAACCTCCTACGAGAGGACGCGAAGGAGGGTCAGGTCAAGGCGGTCCTCCGTGACAGGTATGGGGTGACTAACGCCAGGTGGTGCCAGTCAGCGACCAACCAGGCCAAGGCTGCGATGGAGGCACAGAAGGAGGGGTTACGGTACCGGATAGAGCAGTGCACAGCGAAGGCAAGGAACGAGAGGGAGAAAATGAAACACGTCTCCAACCCGCTCAAAGTCCGTGGGTGCCTGATGAAGGTCAAGAAGTACATGGCGAGGGCAGACGAGTTGAGGAGCCAGCTGAGAGACGGGTCTTACCCAACGGCCGTATTCGGCTCAGCGAGGCTGCTGCGACAGCTCGCCGTCGCTAGAGGCGAAAAGTACTACGACCTTAGGAGAGAATGGAAGGAGGCGAGGTCGAACCACCTCTTTTCAGTCGGGCAGGCAAACCAGCGCGGGAACGGGAACACAAGATTGTCGTATGACGACGATGGCAAATTCCACCTCGAGTTCAGGAACTGGCACCAAGAGGATTTCATGACGACGTTCCACGTCCCTGAGCATACAGGAGACATAATCAAGGATGTGGTCGCTAGAGCATCGTCCGTCAGGCTCGGCAAGAAGGGGGGAGGGCTGCTGCTAGGTGGCCGGAAGGGGCTCCCATACTCCGTGAGGCTTATCCGCTCCAAAAAGGGGTACCAGGTCTTCGTCTCCTTCGAGCTTGAGGCACCTGCCGTCGTAGAATGGACGGGCCGGATTGCGGGAGTAGACATCAACCCAGAGGGGCTAGCTTGCACGGCGGTTTCGGAGGACGGGAACCTCGTGGCGACCAGATTCTTGCGGGACAGCAGGCTCATCACTGCGTCGAAGAACAAGCGGAAGTGGGTGCTCGAGAATCTCGTCAACAGGATGCTGAGGTGGGCGAGGGACACCCACGGGTGCGACGCCATCGCCCTGGAGGAGCTGAAGTTCAAGGGCGCCTACGACTCCTCTCCAAGGACGAACTTCAAGCTCTCCAACTTCATGAAGAGGAAGATGCTCGAGAGGATCAGGCTTAGCGCCTTGAAGATGAGAATGCTGACAGTGGGCGTGGACCCCGCATACACGAGCATGGTCGCAACTGCGAAGTATGGTAGACGGTTCGGGGGCTTCAACAGGCACCAGCTCGCGGCGTTCGTAATCGGGAGGAGGGCGCTCGGGTACGGGGAGGCGCCCGTGATGGACTGCCTCCCGAAGACTGGGAGGGAGAGGGCGATGTGGAATCACTCGATCAGGCATTACGGTCATCAGCCCGCAATCCGAACTCTGACCCGGCGCGAACCTTTGGAACGGAAGAACGCCGGGGATGCCAACGGAGGAGGGCTGGCGACGAAGCTGCTCACAGCACCCCCCGCTAACACCCCATCTCAGATGGGGTCAAGCCACTCTACTTCGAAAGAAGGCGTCGTTGCAACTGAAGCCATCAGCCGGCAAGCGGGTAGGGCCAGTCCAAATCCCCCCACCAGGGAGGGAGGCTGGGCTAGAGGGCGTAGAGCGAACCCTCCTGATACCACCAGGCATCAGTCAGCAGTCATCTTCCATGCTAAGGAAGATAATGCAATTAGCTAGCTCTAGCAGGACAGAGTTGCGGCGGTTCGAGAGCTTCGATGTGATTCCGCAGCAGACGAAGCCTCTGGAGGTCCGGTTGTGCTCGGATTCAGACAGCACCAACAACGGGCGCCTCCTCTTCCGCGAGAGGTCGGTGAAAGGAAACGGAACCAGGAGCACTCCTCCAGGTTCAAACTCTGTCCCAGATTTCATCCTCGGGGTTCTCCCATAGGGCGGCCGCGGCCTTCTCGGACAGGCGGACCATGTGGTCGAACTCGCCCTCCATCAGCTTGGCTAGGTCCGCTGACTTCTCCATCAGGACCTTGTTTCCCTTCACCGCGAGCAGCAGCTTCTCTCCCTCCTTGATGTCGAGCTTCCGTCTGATGTCGATGGGGATCACGACCTGTCCCTTCTCTGACACCGTGACCGACACCATCTGGAGCCCCTTTTCTGTCATGCTGGCTGGTAAGAAAATGCTTACTTAAGAGCGCGTCATTCCGCTGTCTCCTTCACCGGGGAGGTCAACGATGGAACCGACGACCCTCTGGTCGACCGTGAGGAGCCTTAGGCCGTTCTCCACCGAGGACGCATAGGGGATGTTGTCTATCATGTCCTGGCGGCCCAGGTCCCTGAGCTCGTTCGCCCTGCTGAACGAACCCGCCCCTTCCTCCGACCGCTCGTAGGTGCCTCCGTCGATGACGCTCCTAAGCCCGTCTTCGAACCTCGCCTTGTCGAACGTGGAGCTCCTCTTGAACTTCGCCACGTCGTAGAGCGGCTCCAAGACGCTGAACTTGGAATAGTACACCTGCACCTTCGTGCGGGCAAGGTTCTCGAGGCCCTTCGCGACCTCGCACTTGGCGTCGATGCCGATCGCCTAAGCCGCGTAGCATAAGAATCGCCCAGGCGTGTCACAGATGCTACGAAAGTCGAAGGCAAGCTAGAATATTCGCCTCGTCCCTTCGATGGCGTCGAAGTCGGAGTCGTTCGAATACACTTCCTTCGTCCCCGACCTCTCCATCTGGGCGGCGATGACGTAGTCGTCCCACGCCCTCCAGTCCCCTCCGTCGCCCATCTTCTCCCGGGCCCTGACGAAGTCGGCGAACGTCGTCTCGACCTTGGACATGCTCGGCATCGACCTGAGGAGTGAAAGGAACGCGGGGATCCGGTCGGCCTTCTTCTTCCACTTCATGTAGCCGCACACCTGGGCTATCGCCAGGGTGGAGGTGACGGCCGCCTCCCCGTCCTGTATGGCCTTGAGGATGGACCTCGCCCTCTCGCCGTAGGCGGGGTCGTCGGAAAGGTGGTACACGAACACGTTCGAGTCTACGAACCTCGTCAGGCTTCGTCCCTCCCGAGCGCACCCTCGACCTCTTCGAGGTCCACCTTGGAACGGCCGATGATCCCTCTCACCTCGTCCACGTCGACGGAAAGGTCCGGCCTGAGGACGATGGCGCCGTTCTCGAGCTCCACTTCAAAGACGTCCCCCTCGTGGAGGGCCATGGCCTCTCTCACCTGAGCGGGCAGCGTCAGCCTCCCCTTTTCCCTGATAGCCACCTTCATCTGTTCATTCCCACTGCTCGTTGGGAAGAGCAAATTGGGATAAAAATATTCCCACCGCTGCGCCAGCGACCGACGGGAGAGGCCGGGGCGAAAGCGTAGATCTTCAGCCACGAAGCTCCGTCGTTGCGGTGAAGGTGCGCCTGGCCACCAGGAGTATCCCGCGCTCTTCTTCCCGCACCTCGAGGGTCGCGCCTTCCTCCAGCCCCAGGCCCCTCCTTATGTTCGAGGGGATGGTGACCTGCCCCTTGCGTTTGACCCCACGATCGGCGACTTTGGTATGACGTTCTGAATGTTCGATTTAAGGACTGTCTGGCACGGGCCCACCGTCAGGCCTGCCTTCATCCTGTTGACGCTCATCGAAAGTCCATCGAAGTCATGAACCTGAACTCGGGTCTCCGCTCTCGGACGAACCTGAGGAGCCCCTCGTCGGTCGCGAAGTCGTCTTCCGACACCAAGGCGTCGCAATGCTCCATTGCCGACGCTATTATCAGGCAGTCTACGAAGTCGTTGTGGAAGCGCCTCAGACCGATCGAAGCCGCCGCGACCTGCTCCCCGTAGGCCGACGCCTTTTCCACTGTGTCGTCCGCCATTATGCTCCTGACCCCCGCCATCAGCTTCTCCTCCGGCAGCTTGCCGGCCTTCACCAGCTTGGCGCCCTTTGCGAGGAGCTCGAAGAGAGAGATGTCCGAAACCCAGGTCTCGTGGCCGGCGTCCTGGGCGGCGGCGAGGGTGTGGTCGAGCCGCTCTCCGACCCCCACGCCGACCGCAGGGAGCATGTAGGTCGTATCCAGGAGGACGCGAGACAAGGGGTCACGCCCGCCTCTTGCGGCCGTCCTCGAGCCTGCGCGAAAGCTCCCTTCGGTCCTCCCGCAGCTCCTCCAACGTGACGGTCGTCACGGGCTCCATCTCCATCAGCTCCCTGACCTTGGGGATGGGCTCCACGACGAGGCGGCGCCCCTCCACCCTGAAGCGGACCTTCATCCCAGGCTTGAGGCCGAGGGCATCCCTGATGCTCTTTGGAGGGTAGAGCTCTTCTTTCGACCCGACGACGCTTTCGGATTGGGTTGACATGTCCGGATTCAGTCTATCTTCCGGGTATTTAATCGCTTGCCGGACCGAGTGGCCTGCTCCGGCCGACGACGGGCCGGCGGCCGCGAAAGGTCGAGCGCCAGAGTTTAGCTCTCCCCCCTCGCCCTTCCCCGGGCGTGGACAACCCTTAAGTATACACTATTGAATATCGTATACCATGTCAGAAGTGCTCTCAGTGAAGGTCGAGAAGGAGAAGCTGAGGCAGCTCGAGGAGATAGCGAAAGAAGAGCAGAGCGACCGGTCGACGGTGGCCAGGCGTCTGTTGGACGCGGGGATACGCGGGTGGAAGGTGGACAGGGCCGCTGAGAGGTTCCAGAGGGGGAAGGTGTCTCTCTGGAAGGCGTCGCAGGAGTCCGGGCTGTCGCTGAGGGAGTTCATGGACGTCCTCGAGGAGAGGAAAGCCCCGACGGTCGGGGTCACGGTGGCCGAGCTGGAGAAGGAAGTCGGGGCCCTGGCCGGCGAAACCGGGTGAAGACGAAGTTCGTCTTCGACGCTACCCCTCTGATACACCTGGCCAAGGCGGGGCTGGCCCCACTCCTCGTCGGCCTCGCGGGGGACAAGTTCACGGTCCCGGCTGTGGTGCGGGAGGTCGTGGGCAGGGTGGAGGAAGAAAGAGAGTTCGAGCATCCAGATGCCGGCATCGTTTCTTCCCTCATCGACCGAGGGGTCATTCAGGTGAGAAGTCCCACCCCCAAGGACTCGGAAGTGGTGGCCCGCCTGCACAGGGACGTGCATGCCGGGGAGGCCGAGGTGTTGGCATTGGCCAAGGCGCTGGAAGCCATCGCAGTCATCGACGACCGGGCCGCCAGGTCGGCCGCGAAGATCCAGGGGGTGAGGCTCGAAGGGACCTACGGGGTCGTCTTCCGCGCGGTCAAGGAGGGCTCGATCACGGCTCGCGAGGCTGAAGAGGACCTCGACAGGCTGGTGTCGTCCGGGTGGAGGTGCGACGCGGAGCTATACGCTGCGCTGTTAAGGTCTCTCAAGAGGGTCGCGGTCAAGTGAGGTCTCGCCACCGAAGTCCTTCACGAGGTTCGACGGCCGGACCTGTCCGCTTCCCCTCCCCTCGGGAACGATGACGGAACCCAGCCTAGCCAGGAATCAGCGCTTTGATGCCCTGCCCCTCTCTCGAAGCCATCAGTGAATCCGGGTAGTCAGCCCGTCGAACCCTGAGTCGAAGCTCATGATCCCGCCGAGCCCGCGCCTCTCTATGTGGGTCAGCGAGACGCAGTCTGTGAAGCTCATCGGCTTGCTTCCAAGCTTCTGGAACCGCTTCCATGAGCTTTGGAACTCCGCGGGTCCTGTGTAGAGCTTCTCGATCCTCGGCGAATCCAATGCCAGCCGTCCTACGTTGACGGCAACGCGGAAGTCCCTGGTGCGGGACAGGGCCGTGGTGACCGCCTCGTCTACGACGTAATCAGAGGTGTAGACGGCCCCGAACTCCCCTTTCAATGCCCTCTCGACGAGCTGGGACGCCCTTTTGTGGTTGGTGTCCCGGCTGTTTCTTGCGGCGACGAATATCCCGGTGTCCAGGAAGATCGCCAAGTCAACTCTTCCCGTAGACATACTCGTCCACGCGCTCCGAAGCGTCGTCGACCCCCCAGTCTTCGGGCCGGTGGAGGAGCGTCCAGGCAGGGTCCTTTTCCAGGGGCGGGAGCCTCTTGAGCCGCTTCACTATCTCCTCTCTGTTCTCCATCGAGTAGTCCACCATGAGTCCCAGAGCTTCCTGGAAGGTCACCTTCACCCCTTCTTCGAGTATCAGGGACGCCACGAAGCGCTCTACTTCATCCTTTCTTCTTCTGTCCAGCTTGACGGTCAGGGACATGACTCGCCTGAGGCTTCTTCTACTATTATACTTTGCTACTAGTAGCGATACTATGTGACATGAGATGGGCACTTGAAACTGGGAGCGATGCAAGCTTGTCCACCGCCGTGACCTCGCATCCCTCCTCGGGCAGCCTGTCGACGACGTGGCTCCCGATGGACCCTGCCCCGCCGGTCACCAGCGCTCCCATGCTAACGACCCCCCTTCGCCCCTTCATGCCTCCTTGCCGGGAGCCCGCCAACGAACGACCGGAACTCCTCCAGGCTCCTCTCTGACCCTATCTCGTAGAACCTCTCCGCCACCTCGAAGGCCCGGAGCTGCCCGTCCTTCACCAGCCCGCCATAGAAAGTCGGCTCGTCGCAGACCCGCCCCCTTTCCACCCTGTCGAGCGCCCCCCTCTTCAGGGCGGTCACGCCGTAGTTGATCCACTCCATCCCGGGGGCGCCGTTCACCTTGTCGTAGGCGGCCACGAAGCCGTCCTTCACCACCACGTCGCTCCTCCCGAACCTCCCCTCGTTCCTGTACACCGCCATCAGCCCAAGCTCCTCCTGTCCCTCGAGGGCGTCCATCATCCCCCGGTAGTCCAGCGTTAGGTACGCGTCCCCATAGGTCACGAAGAACTCCTCCCTGAGCATCCGCTCCGCCATCTTCAGCGCCCCCACGGGCCCCAGCAGCCTCTCCCCCTCGGAGGAGTAGCGTATCCTCACGCCGAAGCCCGACCCGTCCCCGAAGTGCCCGCGTATCGCCTCCCCCTTGTACCCCACGCAGAGCACTATGTCGTCGACCCCGTGGCTCGCCAGGAGCTCCAGCTCGTACTCGAGGAACGGCCTCCCGTTGACCGGGGCCATCGCCTTGGGCATCCTGTCGGTGAGGGGCCTGAGCCTTGTCCCCAGCCCTCCGGCGAGTATCGCCGCCTGCATCTGTGCTTCACCGCCTCCCTTCGGCTAGAACCACTTTGACCTGGCCCCGAGCTCGCGAAAGTGCGGGTCGTCGGTGACCACGTACTCGGCTTCGCCGGCGACGACGAATGATGCGATCAGCGCGTCGGCCACAGGGGCGCCGCGGCTCGACAGCATCAGCCTGCCCGCCTCCAAAGCGTGCCCTTCGTCGATAGGGACCACCCTCATCCCCCGCTCCTTGAACTGGCCTATGCGGGCCCTGGCGGCGGACTCCCCCATCCTCCCCCCGGCGACCTTCATGAACTCGCTCAGCACGACGGAGGGGGCGATCAGGCGCGACGCCAGCTCGTTCCGGAAGAGGGCCCTGACGCGGTCCCTGGACTCCTCGTCCGCAGGGAACTCCAGCTCCAGGAGCAGGCGCGTGTCTGCGACGGCGGTCATCTCCAGTTTCTCCTCAGCTCGTCGAGCTCGCGCATCACTCTGTCATGCTCGGCCTTCCCCACCGGCTTCCCTGCGTCTATCGGAGACCGGGCTTCCAGCCGGATCCCCCCATCGGATACCTTCACCTCAAGCACAGAGCCTTCTTCGAGGCCGAGCTCCTCCCTCATCTCGGCCGGGATGGTGACCTGCCCCTTGTGTTTGACTCTTACCAGGGATGACTTACCCATAGTCTGACTTTCTTAGAGTCCAACTTAAGCCTTTGCGCCCTGAGGAGCGACCCGCGGGGAGGGAAGGGTGAAAGCGTCTCCGGCGCGGTCTCTTTGAGGTCGGCCCCGTCCCCAGCCACTCCGCCCGCGAGTCTTGCCGCCTGCACCTTCTCAGCCCCTACGGGACCCGCAGTTCCTCAGGCGGCTGCCGTCTGAGGCCCGGGACTTTCTCGAAGACCGCGTCGGTGGAGATGATGGTGTGGTCCGGGACAGAGGGAGAAAGGGCGGTCGCCGCGTAGAGCGCGTCGAAGACGGAGGAGATCTTGTAGGTCTCGGCCAGATGCAGGGCGGAGAGACATGTTTCGGCGTCCGGGTTAAGGAACTTCAGGTTCTTCATTGTGGTTACGCGGGCGAAGTCGACCAGGATCGTGTGCAAGGGCGCGTTCCCCGAGAACACGTAGTACATCTCCTGGAGGGTGGCCGCGGAGCAGGCGACCTCCCCCAGCCTCCCGGCCTCGACCGCGCCGATCACACGCTCTGCCGTTGGTTTGAGCCAGTCGTCCTTCTTGAGATAAGCTATGAGCATGTCCGACTCGAGCAGCATCGGGTTTCACCCTGTACGTCTGCGGCGCCGCTCCGACGCGTCCTCCCTGGCCCTCGCCTCGGCCCTCGCCTTCAGGGCCCCGACGCCTTCCTTGACATCGATGGGGATTGGCTTCCGGGGGACAGGGATGAGGAGGAGGGCCTCGCCCTGCCTCACCATGACGGCTTCGTCGGCGTCGAATTCGATGTCCCTGGGGACGTATACCCGCCTATGCGCGTCAATCTTTACCACAGACATATGTTTTTCCCACTGATAGCGGTCTTGTGGTTCTACTTAATGGTTTGTGGTATGCGCTGGAGTCGGAGCAGCTGGCTTCGTGATCCAGAACCTGTCGCGCCCGTCGCGGAGACGAGGGCCACCCCTGGGGTTCCCCCATCGCCATTTCCACCCGGCTCGTCAGGCTCGCGGACGAACCTGTCGCGCTCTGGGCGCCCCGCGACTTCCGGCTAAGCCGAGGTTGGGACCTGCACTTCGTTCCTGGGGGGATTCACTTCTGGCTCCCCTTCTTGATTATCTCCACCGAGTTGGCGAGCATGGTGTAGTCCACCCCCGAGCTGTTGAGGGCTTCCTCCACCTTCTTTCGGACGCTCTTCTCGTCCCTGTTCTCGCAGTCGACCCACACCTCGATGCGCTTCAACGCGAGGGCATCCCCGATGCCATCTTCTTAACGATATCAGCCGCCTCGGCGACGTTGCGCGCGACGAATTCAGGCTGGGCGCCCAGCTCGTCCATCTTGCTGCTCAGGGTCCCGTTGAGGGTCGCCACCAGGATGGTCTTGCAACCGGCCCTCTTCCCCGCCAGCACGTCGTACAGGCCGTCCCCGACCATCACCGAGCGTCCCAGGTCCAGCCCGAGGTCGCGGGCGGCGTCGAGGAGCATCCCGGGCTTCGGCTTCCTGCAGGCGCAGTCGGCCTTGTACGCCGCGACCCTCGCCTGGGGGTGGTGGAAGCAGTAGTACTCGGCGTCGAGGCTGACCCCCTCGGCGGCCAGGAGCCTCCGCATCTTCGCCTGTATCTTCCTGAACGCTGCCATGGTCATGTGCTTCTTGGCCATGCCCGGCTGGTTCGAGACCAGGACCAGCTTGTAGCCGGCGGCCCTCATGGTCCTCAGCGCCTGGCCTATCCCCTCGGCCAGGACGAACTGCCTCGGGGTGAAGGGGCTGTCGACGATCCCGGGGTCGGGGTAGTAGACCATCTCGTTGACCACCCCGTCGCGGTCAATCAGCGCCGCTCTGGCCACGTTTTCCGCCTCGTTCGGGCGGACATGACCCCGGGCCTCCTTTTCGGCATTCATCCTGGAGCCATCGACGGACCCTTTCGGCCGGTCCGCGAAATCGAGGGCTTCGGTCTTCATCGGGGTCAAAGCCGACTCTCTTCCAGGAGCATGTCCATCAAAGCGGAGTTACGCCCAACCGCTGGGCATCTCGCTTTAGGCCCGCGTCGAAGGTCAGGATAGAGGCGCCCAACCTCTTCGCGTGGGAGAGGATCAGGTAGTCGTTGTATCTGGAGAACGACGAGGCCTCCCGCGTGGCGAACAGGATGTCGTCCTGGGAGTCCGAGCTGTATTTCGCCTTCTCTGACAGCAGGTATTCTTCCGCCTTGTCCCGGGCGAAGGAGAAGTCTGCTTTCAGGCCCCGGAGCGCCCACAGGTACTCGTGGAGGACGATCGCCGGCAGGACCCAGCCGTCGGCTTCCTCCAGCTTGCTCCTCGCCTGCTCGTGCTGGTCGCTGTCCTCATAGGTGTCGAAGACCAGGACGTTGGTGTCCACTACCGCAGCGATTCTCTCATCCCCTCCGCGATGGCATCTTCTATCTCCTTCAGGCCTATCCTCCTCCCCAGCCTGGCGACCCGCCTCGGCCCCCTCCTGGGCGGCATGAGTCTGATGGTGCCGGAGCCTTCGTCGTAGTCGACCAGGAGGATGTCCCCTTTTTCGACGGCAGCCCTGCTGCGGACGTCTGCCGGGATGGTGACCTGGAAGTTGCGCGTCACCTTCGTTGTAGGCATAATTGGCATAGTAGGCCTCCTAGTATATAACAACAGTTGGGAGGGAATCCCACGCGAGGCCCACACCCTCGTCGAACGTGTTAGGCGAGGCGTTCGGGGACGCTCCTTTCAATACCGCTTGCTCTTGTTCCCTATGGCTTCCTTGAGCCTGGACGCTATGAGGTGCGTCAGGACCAGGTGGAACCCCTCGACCTGGGGCGTGGAGTCGGCGGGGACCACTATCGAAGCGTCCGCCAGCTTCCTGAGCATCCCCCCGTCGAACCCGATCAGCCCGACGACCTTCCCCTTCTTCTCCTTCGCCACCTTCACCGCCTTCAGGAGGTTCTGGCTCCAGGGCCCCGCCTTGTCCCCCCCGGAGCCGCCGGGGCGTCGGCCACTGACACGATCTCTATCCCTTTCTTTATCCCGACCACGTCCAGCCCCTCCCTGACCAGGGGGTGCTCCAGCTTGCTGGCGTCGTCCACTATCTCCGTCTTCGAGTAGCTCACCCTGATGCTGTCCTGCTCAAAGCGCGGGTTGACCGCGACGTGGACGTACTTGTCCACGGCCCCGCTGACGAAGAAGCCCCCCCGCTGAGAGTAGTAGCTGGGGAGGTCTGTCCCGCCCCCGCCCAGTGAGAGCCTGAAAGGCGTCTGGGTGATGATCAAGAAAACTCTTCGCTCGCCAGGAGGGTCACAGTCGCGACCCCCAGCACATGTGCGAGCCCAGGTACTTGGCGTACTCCAGGTCGTCCTTCCACTCCTTGGCGCGGAGGTTCCCCCACCGGGCGCAGTTGCTCGCGAACGCCCAGGCCATCTGGACCCCGCGCGTGAGCGGGGTGCACACCGCGTCGGAGGCTTCCGCGAGCTTCCTGAGGACGTCGAACATCGCATTCAGGAGCCGGCTCCCCTTGAAGGTGGCGTTGAGCCGCAGCGCCAGAGAGAACATGGACCTCTCCCGCTTCTCGAGGCGGAACCACCCACCCCTCCGCTTGGATACGGTCATCTGCTTCTTGAGGTAGCTGTGTAGCAGGTTCGACGCGCTTTGTGATGCGTCATTTTGGAGTCGTTGCACGGTGTCGGTCGCAGATGGTCCGCTCCCCATCAGCCTGGGTGTGGGCGTGCCCATGCGAGCGCGAGGTGCGAATGTGGTGACAAAAGCATTCGTGGGCTCGATGGCGATTCCGCTGAACCTGGCGGGAGCAGGGGGAGGGGCCCCTCGGAAGCGCGGCGCCGGGGGTCAGGCGGCGGCCGAGACAGCCCAGCTGGGTATCCCCTTGACCCTGGGCAGCTTGAGCGGGATGACGCCCATGAGGCACCCGGTCCTGGCGGCGTAGTCCAGCATCTTCTCGTGGGAGGACTGGAGGGTGTACGCCTCGGCAAGGCTCGAAGCGTCCTTCCATGGCTTGGGGGGGTACACCAGGGTCGTCTCCACACGCCTGAACCTGAGGTCCTCGATTATCTCTGCGAGCACGTCCCTGTTGGACACCAGGCTGCTCAGGATGATGAAGGAGGACTGGACGTCCGGGGACGCGAGGCTGGCGACTAGGCTGCGGAAATCCGAGACAAGGGCCTGGCGCTTCCCCCCTGCCCTGCCCAGGAGCTCCGCGAACCTCCCCTTCCCCGCGAGTATGAGCTCCCTCCTCTCCCTGCTCAGGGACGAGACGTCGAGCATGGAGTAGAGGTCGTCGTAGGTGATGCGGCTCTCGGCCATGACCAGGTTCAGGGTGTTGATGACGACCTCCCACCCCTTCCCCTGCAGGGTGGTGAGCCTGGACCCCCCCTCGTAGGCGGTCACGGATATGGGGGTGATCCTGGCCGCCGAGGAGACGACCAGGTCCAGGAGCTGGGTGGCGAGCTCGTCGTGGGTCGCCCGGCCCGGGGTCTCGACGAAGTAGATGACGTGGACCGCGCCGCCCCCCTCGCTGTAGTACTTCTTGATCATCAGCGAGCTGGAGCCCGACCGGGCCGTCGCCTTCCAGTCGACCCTGCGGAGGCTGTCCCCGGAGGAGTACTCCCTGGTCTCCGCGTACTCGAGCCCCGCCCCGATGGTTTCCTTCTCAACCTCCCCCTCGGCCCCGGCGCCGACCCGGGTCAGGTACTCCAGGGCCGCCACGGCGGCGGCTATCAGCCTGGGGTAAGCCCTCCCCTTCACCTCCGCCGGGATGACCGCCCTGGAGGAGAAGAGGCCGTACCTGCTGCTCGCCCGGGCAGGGATGCCGTCGAGGGAGTAGGCCCCGGCGAGGTCGAAGGTCAGGGTGAAGCGGAAGGGCCAGGTCCCGGCTGGGTAGGACCCGCGCTCGGCCCGGAACCAGCCCACGGAGCCAAGGTCGAGGGTGACGCCCCGGGACGCCCGGAGGACTGATACGAAGCTCCTGCTGTTCCCTCTTAGAGCCCTGGCCTCGAAGGCAGAGGGCTGGAGGGCGAAGCTCCCGGCCCGCCTGGGGGTCAGGTACCCGTCGAGCAGGTCGTAGACGACGAAGACCGACACCGAGGCCGCGGCCGCCAGGAGGAGTGGGTCCACGAAGAGCGCCCCGGCGCCCAGCAGCAGGAGGAGCCCAGCAGCCACCCGCTTCCCGCGGTCGGTCAGGTTCATTCCTTGGGGACCGGGACCGTGCTCAGGGCCTCGGCGACGACCCTCTCCGGGGTGACCCCCTCGCTCTCCGCGTCCGGGGTGAGGATGGCCCTGTGGGTGATCACGTCCGCCGCCACGAACTTCACGTCGTCTGGGAGGGCGAAGTCCCGCCCCTCGAGGACTGCCTTGGCCCTGGCGAGCTTGTAGAGCCAGATGGTGGCCCTGGGGCTGGGCCCGGACCGCACGCTCTGGTTCGAGCGGAGGGCGTTGACCAGGGAGACGGCGTAGGCCCTGACCCTGTCGGAGACGACGACGGAGCGGGTCTTCTCGGAGATCTTGAGAATCTGGTCGAGCTTCACCGCCGCCCTGGTCGTCCTGCTGTCGAGGGCGTCGATGTTCGAGAGTATCAGCCCCTCCTCCTCGGGGGACGGGTAGCCCATGGATATCCTCATGGCGAAGCGGTCGTTCTGCACCTCGGTGAGCGGGTAGGTCCCGGCGGAGCCCGAGGGGAGCTGGGTCGCTACGGCGATGAAGGGCTTGGGGAGGGCGATGGTCGAGCCCTCGATTGTGACCTGGCCCTCGGCCATGGCCTCGAGCATGGCGGCCTGGGTCCGCGGGGTCGCCCTGTTCAGCTCGTCCAGCATGACCACGTTGGCGAAGATCGGCCCCTCCCTCACCTCGAAGGCGCCTGTCCTCTGGTTGAAGACGTTGGAGCCGAGGATGTCGGCCGGGAGGAGGTCCGGGGTGAGCTGGAGCCTCTTGAAGGTCCCCCCGATGGTCCCCGAGAATGTCTTCGCTATGGTGGTCTTCCCTATCCCAGGGGGCCCCTCGAGGAGGACGTGCCCCCCGGCCATGAGGGCCATCAGCAGCTTGACTATCACGTCCTTCTTCCCGACTATGACCGACTCCACGCTGTCGGTGATCTTCGCGGTGACGTCCGGCTCTGCTACCGTTTTTGTTTCATCTCCTCTCTTAGCCTGCGGAGCCTCTCTTGGCTCCATTCTGGGTGGTCACGGAGTAGCTCCTTTAACTCCTCCTCTTCGGCCGGGGGCTCCTCCCTGAACCTGTAGGCGACGACCCCGGCGAGGCCGACGAGGACGAGGGAGTACTTGAACTCCCACAGGGAGACCACGGAGTAGACCGAGACCTCGAAACCCCTCGCCACGGTCGCGGGGCTGACCGCGAAGTGTGAGGTGTCGAGGATCATGGTCCCGGTGGTGAGGTCCTTCAGGAGGTTGGCGTTGCCGTCCCTGTAGATCATTGAGTTGATGAAGACCGAGTCGTCTGAGATGAGGTAGACGGTCCCCCTCCCGTCGGGGATCTCCGCCACCACAGGGAAGGGCCCGTGGGGGGCGCTGGCTATGCTCTCCCCCGGCTGGGTGGGGTAGAGGTAGGAGAAGTCGCTGGAGTAGGCGAGGACCCTGGCCCCGGGGTCGGAGACGGTCAGGGTGGTGGCGTAGTTGAAGGCGATGCTCGAGACGTTGTGCATGTGGACGGTGGGGGCGACGACGAGGAAGGAGTTCCTGAAGTTGAACAGGGGGTCGGTGAGGACCCCGCCCGTGAACCGCGACGAGAGGCCCATCCCGGAGAGGAGGGTGTTGGCTATGGCGGCCTGGCCGTCGGCGACGACGAGGGTCCCTCCGCTCGCGACGAACGACGAGACCTGGGCGGCCTCGGCCGGGGTGTAGGGGCTGGAGGGGCCGTCCTCCAGCAGGACGTAGCCCGTCCCGTCCCGTGGGAGGGAGGAGACGTGGTTGATGATCGTCGGGTGCTCGACGGCCACGAAGGTGCTGAACCCGTTCCAGGCCGTGTTCGAGGGCCGGAAGTCCCCGGGGTTCCCCAGGAGGCTGACCGTGGCGGCGAAGTAGACGAGGACGGAGACGAACAGCAGGGCGACCACCACCCCGGCCAGGACCGCGGTCCTAGGCTTCATCCTCTCTCCTCATCGCTTCGAGCTCGGCCTCGGCCCTCCCCTGGTCCCCGGGGTCGCGCGCCCCGGCGTAGAGGTGGCGCTCGAGGAGCGAGGATATCGCCCGGAAGTGCTCGAACCCCTTCAGCTTCCCCAGGAGGGCGGCGAGGTACTCGCGGACGGTCATGTGCGGGAGGAGGGGGACCCCTGTCGCCTTCTCGGCCAGCTCGGCGGCCCTGTAGTAGACGGCGGGGAGGCCGGTGAGGGGTGGGCGGGGGGTCTGGGCAGCCCGCGGCTCGGCCTCCTCCTCGAGAGGGGCGAAGGCGAGGCCCTGGCCGGCGGAGCGCCTGCGGCGGACCACCAGGAGGAGCATCCCCGCGCTGGAGGCGGGGAAGACCAGGACGAGGGGGTTGATCACGAAGACGGTCACCGACACCGGGGCCGAGGATATCCAGGTCTGGGAGGGGTAGACCCCCAGGGAGTAGGTCCAGGCCCCGTTGGAGGTGGTCAGGGGAGGGGTGACTGTGAAGCTGAATGAGCCGGAGGCCGAAGTGTTGGTGTCGACCCCGGGGCTGGGGGTGGTGTTGAGGACCTGGGCCCCGGAGAGGGCCAGGCCGCCTACAAGGGCCGTGCCGGATACTGTCACCGGGAGCCCGGCGATGGCCACCGTGGGGGCGCTGGAGGTGACCTGGACGCTCTCCTTGGTCACGTTGACGTCGAAGGGGTAGCTGAGCGGCCCCACGGTGCCGTTGCTCGGGGTGGCGAGGGTCAGGGCGTAGGTGCCGCCGCTAAGGCTCGAAGGCGGGGTGATGGAGAGGGAGAACGAGCCGTCTGCCGAGGTGACCCCCGTCGCGACCTCCTCGGGGCCCAGGGGGGACGTGCTGAACCCTGACATGGACACCGTGTAGCCTCCGACGGGGAGGCCGCCGACGGTGAGGGTGCCGTTCACGCCCATGGGCTGCCCCGCGTAGGCCCTGTGTGGGAGAGTGACGTACGGCGTCGGGGTGGCGAACTCGATGTGCACGGAGACGGCGGCCGAGGTGGCGGGGGCGTAGACCAGGGAGTCGGCGCCGGAGGGGACGAAGGAAGCGAACATGGTGGCGTTCGCCCTGTAGTATAGAGGGGTCGACAGCACGGCGGAGTACAGGCCGGACGAGCCGGTGGTGGCGTTCCCCACGGGGGACCCGCCCAGGTAGACTGTCACGGTCCGGCCCGCCAGGGGGACGGAGCCGGCGGAGAGGGACCCGCTGACCGTGACGTTGGAGCCGACCTCGAAGGACCGCTGGCCGACCCCCAGGGTGACCGCCGTGGGCTCGAGCTTCGTGAGGCCGGTGAGGACGACGAGGAGGCGGTTGGCCTCGGCGGAGTACCCGGAGTACTGCACCTCAAGCGGCTGGAGCTTCTGGAGGAAGAGGGAGGAGGGGATCCCCGTCAGAGAGGCGAGTGCGGGGGCCGCAGCGAAGAGCTGGGTGAGTGTCTGGTTGACGCTCCTGAGGCCGGCGACAGCCGCGGTAAGGTTCGCCCGGGCGAGGGCGACCCTCCCGGTCTCAAGGTAGGTCGACGCGTTGTCGAGCTGGGAGTCGATGACGAGGAAATGTCCTGCGGTGGAGTTGACCAGGCCGTTGAAGGTGTCGACGGCGCTGAGGATGTCAGACGGTATGTGGATGAACGGGGCGACGTGGAGGAGGGCCTTGGCTCCGGAGAAGTTCCCGCCGCTGATGGCGGCGACGACGGAGCCGTAGAAGAGGTAGAGCCCCTGGCCGTAGACGGGGTCGGAGGGGGCAGTGGCCGGGTCCACCTGGCGGGGGAACTGGATGGCGATGGCGACCGGGGCTGAGATGAGGATGAGGGCGACCAGGAAGAGCGCCACGAGCTTCTTCAAATCAGATCGCCAGGATCGCCAGCACCCTGAGGGCAACAATGTAGGCGAAGACGATGAAGAGGACCACCCCGACGAAGTCGAAGGTGAGCCTGCGCGGGCGGAAGACGGTGGAGGCGACGAAGTAGCATATCGTGAACATCGAGACGTAGACGTCCAGGGTGTAACCTCCTATCATGGACAGGCCGGCCGTGGAGAGGAGGAGGAGCGAGGCCAGTGTCATCAGGTAGAGGTTCTGGCGCTCCAATTCCCCCTCGGCTCCGGCCGATGATTATTTTAGCCTCGCGGGGCCGGTCGAGTGGAGGATCCTGGGGGTCCGGCTTGTCCCCGGCTCATCATGAGGAGGTCCCCATGTCTCGCTCGAAGGCAGCTTCCGCCGCCGGATGATTAGGGTGGTTCGGTAGTCTTGGTCCGTCGGCCAGGCCCGTGGTTACTGTTATGAGGCGTCGGGCGCCGCTCAGCCTGGTCAGCTGCACGCGGGCTCGGACGGCCAGCCCTGGGCGGGGGTCAGGAACGACTGGTAGTCGCTGAAGACGAATTCAGTGGAGTTCGCGCCCCCTCCCCCCCACGTGGAGGAGAAGAAGCCGCTGACCCTGATGTAGGCGGTGCGGTGGATGGTGATTGAACAGTCGGACACGGCGCTGGGGAGGAGGGTGAGGTTCCCCTGGGCGAGCTCCTGGCTGAGGAGGGTCTGGTTGATCGACGGGAAGTTGTAGACGGCGTGGGTGATGTCAAGGGAGACGAGGTTCCCCGTGACGCTGCTCCCCCCGCCCGTGGTGAGGGTGTATTTCGTCGGGGCGGCTCCAGGGGGTATGGCATTAGGGGGTTGGGTAGCCTGGGAGAACCCCCGGTACTCGTAGATGGCGTTGTTCGAATAATCTGAGACCCAGACGTTCGACCCTGAAACAATCGCGTAGTACGGGGCGGACAGGGCGAGGGAACTGCTCGCGTTGGTGTAGACTTTGATCGGGGACCCGGTGTATGGGGCCGAGTACTCGTAGGCGCCCTGGGGGCTGTAGCCTGTGAGGGAGTCGTAGTTGCCGATCCACATGTTCCCCGAGGAGTCGAAAGAGATGCCCCATGGGCAGTACATTGGGAGCCCCCCGGAGCCTTGGAGGGTGACCGAGGTCCCGGTGCTGGAGCTCGTGATGGGCGCGGCGAATTTCAGGAGCGCGCCGGTACAGGCTTCGGCGCCCCAGAGGTTCCCGTTGGAGTCGAAGGCAAGGGTGTACACAGGGGACGAAGGCGTCAGGGTGATCGCCGCGTTGGCCGTTGTGATCGTCCCTGACCCGGAGAGGGCGCTGGCCGTGAACTCGTAGACGGTGGAATATGCGCTCACCCAGAGGTTCCCCGAGTTGAACGCCATGCCGTCGGCGCTCATGCTGATGGTCTCGAATGCCGCACCCGTGTAGGGGGCGTGGTACCCGTAGATGCTCCCGTCGTAGGCCATGACCCAGAGGTTCCCGCTGGAGTCGAAGCCCACCTCCCAGGCGTTGACGACGGTCTGAAGGACGGTGGGAGTCCCGGTGTAAGGAGCGGTAAACTCCAGCACCTGACCGCTGCCGTACGAGGGGACGTAGAGGTTCCCGCTGGAGTCGAAGGCTAACTTACCAGGATACGAGAGACCGCTGCTTATCGTGAGGAGAGGCAGATTGGGGTTGGAGCTGGAGTTGGAGCTAGACCCGGCGTACTCCGAGATCGATGAGTTGCCGCAGTTGGACACCCAGATGTTTGCACCGCTGGCCGTCACATCATAGGGACGGTTGAGCCCCGAGGTGATCGAAAAGATGGGCGCACCGGTGTAGGGGGAGGCGTATTCGTACACCGCGTCCCCGGAGTAGTCGATGACCCACATGTTGCCGCTGGAGTCGAAGGCTATGCCGTATGGGTAATAATAGGTCCCGCCGACCCCGTTAGTCTCAGTCACCGTCATGGTCCCTGTGCTCGTGTCAGTGATCGGGGCTGCGACTTCTTCCACCCCCTTGGAAGAACTCGGGCCGGTAGTGGATGTCCCCCAGAGGTTCCCATTGCTGTCGAATGCCATCCCGTAGAATATCCCGGTGCTCGCTGTCACAGCCGCGTTGGAGCTGGTCAGGGTCCCGCTCCCTGCGAGCGAGCTCGAAGCGAACTCCAGAAGCTGGCCGGTGCTTGTGGAGACCCAGAGGTTCCCGCTAGAATCGAAAGCCATCGAGATGGCAGCGACGCTGATCGTCTTGAAGGGGGAGCCGGTGTAGGGGGCGGCGTACCCATAGATTGCCCCCGCATAGCCAGAGACCCACATGTTCCCCGCCGAATCGAAGGCGACGCTCCAGGCGTTGGTGAACGACGACAGCAAGACGCTGGGCGTTCCTGTGTAGGGAGACGCCAGCTCGGCCACGTAGCCGGAGGATCCGCTCGCGTAGTTGGTGATGTACATGGTACCCGAGTTGAACGCGATCTGCCCGGGGCAGTTCAGCCCGGAGGTCACAGACATCGTCGGGGTCGTAGAGTAGGCGTGCCCGACCCTGACGGTGGACGAGACGGCGAGGAAGACCATGAGACCGATGGCGAATGCGGCCCACCCCGCACCCGCGCTGCGCGCAAAAAGACGCACTTTGATACGAAGCGAACCCTCTTCTGTTCGGTAATTAAGCATCGCGTTTTCGAGGCCCGAAAAAGAGTCGCGACGCATTGGATATCGCGGAGCCCCCGGCGGGGACGCGTCGCCTGCGAGCCGAGCCAGCCATGGCATGCCGGGTCTGGGGGAGCGGGAGATGGTCCGCGCCTGTCCCGGGGCCAAGCGGCACCCCTAGGACCGGGGTCTCGATGAGGACGACCCGACAGGGCCCCGCCTGGTCCCACTAGAGCAGCCTGAAGGTGGCGGCCGAGTTCTTCCCCTCTATCGACTCCGAGGCCAGGGACACCCCCCTCTTCAGGACGGCCGAGGCGACCGACGCCGCTATGCTCGCGGGGATGCTCCCCAGGGTGACGAGGTACTTCGCCGCCTCGGTCTTCACCTTGACCCCTTTCATCTCCACCACGAGGGTGTCCCCGGTGACCACCGCCTTGGCCGATGAGCAGAGCTCTGAGACCTCGGTGAGGACGTACTGGATGGCGTCCTCCAGCCCCGAGGCCTCGGAGAGCTCGGAGGCCCTGACCAGCTCCGAGCCAGGGGGGACAACCAGGAGGACCGGGACCCCGTCCGCCTCGGACACGAGCCTCCGGGGGGCGTCCAGGAGGGAGGCGACGGAAGGCGCTCTGGGGTTGGCAGCCAGGGGGACGTAGGCAAGGGACTCGCCTTCCTTGGGCGGGAGGTAGACCGCCTTCTCCCGGGCGTCGAACTCCTCCAGGAGGGCCTCCACGTTCATCACCGAGGCGTGGATCACCCCCCTGACCGCGCCGCTGGGGACCGGGGACTCTGGCAGCGTGAGGGTGGCCCCGCCGAGTATGACGCAGGCGACACCCAGGGCCGCGAAGGGGGCGCTGAAGAGGACGTAGTAGGAGATGAGGGCCACGACGGCGCCGAAGGCGCCGATGCCAGCGCCGAAGGAGAAGTACCTGATCTTGGCCAAGGCCCTACCCCGCCCTCGCCGCGAGCTTGACGTAGGACTCCTTCCTCACGGCCGCGACCAGCGCCAGGGCCAGGCCGAGGGCAACCAGGGAGACGACTATGGGGTCGAGGCGTATCCCCCAGGGGGTGTAGTTGAGGAGCAGCCCCACCAGTGGGACCAGGGCCAGGCTAAGGCCGATGGAGAGGGCGAGGCGCTCCAGGCTGTCGAGGTCCTCCTTCTTGGGGTAGAGGGCCTCGATGAGGGTGTAGCCCGGGAAGTAGAGCACAGCTATGGCGCCGAAGACGTACCTGACGTAGACGAAGGGGGGGTACTGCGGGAGGAGGTAGATCGAGCTCACAGTCACCGCGAGGAACGCCACCGTCACCCAGAACCAGGAGGAGTAGGCGCGGCCCAGGTACTCGAAGGTCGAGGCCGGGGGGGATGGGTCGGCGAGCGCAGCCTTCTTCTCCTCCAGGAGCGAGTAGAGCGCCCTCGAGGCGTCGACGGGGGTGGCCCCGGTCCCCTGGGTCGCCCTTGAGAGGGCGTCCTTGACGGACATCTCGCTGGCGAGGACGGAGCTCAGGACCTCCTTCGCGCGCTTCTGCCTGGGGTTGACCTGGTCGCTCATACCGAGGGCCCCGTGACGTTGAGGTACAGCCAGTTGGAGGTGTAGAACTGGAAGGAGCTCGAGTTCGTCTCGTAGATCCAGAGCTCGAAGACGAGGCGGACGTTGGTCCCGTTCTGGCCCAGGCTCAGTGTGATGGGCTCTGTGACGTTCTGGTTGTTGAGCAGGACCATGCCGTAGGAGGCTATGGGGGGCGCGGCGAGGGGGACGCTCTGGTTGGCATTGGCCCTGGTGCCGAGCTTGGTCAGGACCTGGTAGTAGGACACCTGGCCCTCGTGGTTCCCGACGTAGAGGTAGAGGGAGAAGTTCTGGCCGGTGAAGACGCTGGTGGGGTAGTTGGCTATCTTCTGGCCGGGGCCGAGGATGCCCAGCTCGGAGAAGGGCTCGACGTTCCTGTTGGCGAAGTAGTAGCCTGAGACGTTGAAGACGGCGATGAGGACTATGACCCCCACGGCCGCGACCTTCATGTCGTCGTCGATCACGGCTTCTTCACCCTCCAGTCGCTGTGGGTCCTCGACCAGTAGCGCCAGAAGAGGCGGGGGATGTAAAGATAGGCGAGGGCCGCCAGAGCAACCAGAACGACGGTCTCGACCCCGAGTTCAACCTGGGCCGTCCTGACGGATGCGGCACCAGCCGAAGCCACCCCCGGGGCGGCCTGGAGCACGTGCGAAGCGCTGTTGTACGCTTGGGTGTAGAGTGATGCTGCCAGTGCGGGGTCGGTCGAGTTAAGCCGGTCGGCCTCCTGGAGAAGAGAGATGGCTGTGTTAAGCTGAGCCACGAGCGATGTCACATTGCCCCCGCTCCTCTCGGCTGAGAGGACCGCGGCGTAGGCTTGGCTTACCTCACTATCTGCCTGAGAGGTCTGCGAATGGACAGCTGGGACCATTACGAAGGCTAGCATGACCGTTACTGCGGTAAGAATTGCGAGGCACCTGCGTCGTCGGAGTCCAAAGGTAGCCGCTGACCGACTCACCATTCCCGCCCGCCACCGTTTCCACGCATAAAACTATGATTATAGAGAGAATCCGTCACGATAGGGCTTAAGTGGGCCCACCCTTTCACGCGTATAGCTCAGCCTAGCTTGAACCACGTCAACCAGAATCTATCTCGTCTGTGGCCCCTGGTAGCGGCTGTCGCTTTCACTTTGGTCGTTTATGGCGCGCCGGTGTTCCTCCTCGTCTCGAAAGTGGGCGAAGTGCTCGGGGGAGTCTTCGATACCTCTGTCCCGGCGTATCCGCTTGCAGGGATGTTCTTCGTGCTTGTGTTCGTGTCATTTAGGAGGAAGGAGCTAGAACGGCTTTTGGCAGACCAAAGTCGCGACTGGGCCACGACTCTGGCAGGGGTCGTCATAGCCTTCGCTCCCTTCGCAATTCAGCTTACATTGGGAACTCAAGTCGACGCCTCATACTCTTATGCCGGACTGGCAGTTGTCTGTTCGTTTTTCGGGATCCTGACCGCGATCAGGCCTTCACTTTTCCGGTTTCTGGCCCCCTACTTCATGCTCTATGCACTGGCGGTGGGATTTGTCGGCGCGCTGACGGCCTCGTTCGGAGACCCACTTGCAGTCGTCGTTGCGGTGATAAGCAGCGGTTTCACAAGAGCGCTCGGAGAACCTGTTCAGTGGTCGTCGGTCTACATAACATTCACAGGGGCGGGAGGGCAAGCCGTCAATCTAGAGATCTCCCAGGAGTGCTCGGGCATCGCTTCGATGTCCATATTCCTTCTCATTCTCGGGATGATGCATCTCGACATGAACTCGAGCGTGACCAAGAGCGCCTTCTTCGCCTTTGGTGGCTCTGCGTTATTCGTCCTCCTCAACTCTCTCAGGGTAGTCGGCCTCGTGACCGCTGGCATCTATTCGGGCACCAACCTCATGTGGAACCTGCATGGTTGGCTCGGGTATGTACTTTACATCGTCGGGTACACTCTTCTTCTCTTTCTTTACCTCGGAGCTAAGAAGGTTCCAGGACGCTCGAGAAACGCCACTGAAGCAGGGACGCTCGTTGGCCAGGGGCTGGGCAATGGCCAGGAGGACAAAAGGGGTTTGGATCCTTTAGAATCCAGGGAGGGGCTAGACGACGATTGAGGCGGTGTACACGAGGGTGCCGTTCTGGTCGGAGCCGTTGTAGACCTGTGCTGTTGCGACGGTCACTCCGTTGGACGGGGCGGGGATGTTCACATATGCCCGGAACACCGCAAGGTCTGAGACCGAGGCAGTCCCGTGGCCTGCTACGATGTACCCGCTGGTTGAGTTGTAGCTGATTACGTAATAGTATTGACCCATCCCGCCTCCGGTGTAGTTGATCTGAAGGTAGGCTGTAGGTAGAAACGTCCCAGGGGTGTACAAGGCAGGCTGCGCCCAGTATGATTGGAAAGAGTACGCGACGTGGGTCCCAACAGCGTTGTCGTAGGAGCTCAGACCGATGAACACTATCGCAGCTACAGTGACTCCTAAAGCTAGGAGTCTCTGCTTTCTCTTTTTCCCGTTCAAGTATCGCGTCATGGGCTCTCTCCGAGGACGGGTTCTGACTTCCTCCATCGAGCCGCTAGGTAGTAAAGTAAGGGCAACGTGACAAGAATCGGAAGAACCCCTGAAGGAAATAGTGGGACGGCCGTCGGCGTCGAAGATTTGACCGCAACCACGCCTTCGCTCCAAGAGCCCGATGCAGCGCTGAAGGCCAGAGTGTAAGATCCCCCGCCCCCTCCGTTCTGATAACCAGCTGCGGAGTACACCGTCCCCGTGTTTGCAACGATGAGCGTAGTTGCCCCCGTCGCGGAGAGCGTGCCACCACTGGTCGTTACACCGGCGAAAATGAAGTCGTTGCCATCCGACAAGGAGCTTACCGTCTGAGACGGCGTAGTCCCGCTCCCAGCTACCGGGGTGCACGTCCCGTCAAATGGGCTCGCGTCGGTCGTGTCATAGTTGCTTATCCCGAACGCGACCATCCCTCCGGTGGCGCTCCCCGCGTTTCCGCTTTCTGTCTCTGAAACCGTAGCACTGGAAAGCGTAGAGGCCGCCTTGCCTGCGTAGATGGCGATTATCGGCGCGCTGTTAGTGAGAGTGCAGACGCTTGAGAATGTTACTCCGGACAGAGTTGGAGTGGCAGGAGTGTCGCCCGTCACGTCTCCGGTGACAATGACGACTATCAAATCGGGCGAACTGGAGGTGCTGAGGGACCCTGACATCGTTATGGGATGTGATGATCCCCCACTTGCCGAGCCTACGGTCGCAACACATGCAACCCCACCGCAATCTAGCGCAGGGGTCGCAGCTAGAGTGACAGGAACCGCTGCCAAGGTTGAAGTGGCGAACAATGCCACTACCAACAGCACGATTGGGATGTTTCTTATCTTTGGTTCGCGCCTCGAGGGACTCATCTTCTACGTTTGATCCTCCTCTTGCTGACCATCCCCCAGATCGACTCCGTCGTCCCGTTGCCTTCGAAGTAGTCGTCCAGGATGGCGTTGACTATCTCGCTCCGGTCGACCTGAAGCTCCTCGAGCTTCTTCGCATGAATGTCCAGCGCGACCACCACTTCTCCGTCGAATGAGACGCCTGCCCGGATCTTCTTCGAAGACATCATGGGACCCCCTTCGCGGACTTGTCCGGCAGCCCGCCGCTCCTCGGTTCGAGCCTGCGCGGCAGAGCGCCGTGGACCGTCCAAGGTGGGTTGGTCATGAAGCCCTCCGCATGGTCCACCGCCCGCTGACGCCCTCCCAGCCCGATTCCGTTGTGCATCCCCCCGCCTCGAAGAATTCGGTCAGTACCGCGTTCACCGCCTCGCCCCGATTGGCCCCGAACCCCTTCGGCTGGGGAGAGCGCTTCCCGATTGGCTCCGCTAGTCCGCTGTCGAAAGAGACTCCTGCGTTCGCGGTCATTCTGGTAGCCACTGCCCGCTGCTGTGCACGTTATGCACACCGTGCACAGTATAGGCACGAGGTGAAAAATGTCTGATAATTGCATCAAATACGCCCTTTTCTGGTAAAGGCGGCGAAAAGGAAGGTATTTATCTGTTTAACAATTCAACAGGAAACAAGCAAACTCGTGGGCGGTCACGGCTCTTTTCCCACAAAATCAGACAGAACCCGGCTCGATCATCCAGTTTCCCCGCCACGCAAGGGTACCAAGCCTATTGACATGGGCACCGCACACCCATCATATCAGGCACAATGGTTATCTTTCGGCTGCCGACGCTACCTAACAGGTTGGGCTTTGCCCTCGGCCTGCTGGATGCCTTTGACCTGGTGGTCGTGCTCGTGATGTTCTTCTTCGCCGCGAGGCTCGTCTTCACGTTCCGCGGCGGGAAGCACCAGAGGCCCTGGACCCTGCTTGCCGCCGGTTCCGGGTGCATCGCAGCCGCCACCCTCGTCTTTGCTCTGTCGACGGCGATCGTGGGAACCGCCGCCAGCGACCTCCTGTACGCCGGGGCGTTGATCGACTCCATCGCAGGCATCTTGTTCACCATCGCATTCGTCGACCAGTACCGAATCTGGAGCCGGCGCGAGTAAGCCAGGACGGGGTCTTGTCTGACGAATCGCATACAACCGGGGTCTGACTTGTGCAGGACGTAGACGACGGAGTAGGGCGGGCGGCTGTCGCGATGACCGGAGAAGAAGGGTTGGGACCCAAAGACGTGATCGCGGTTCTCTACGACCCGGGGAAGACCTTCTTCCATGTGGTGGTCACCATGAAGAACGAGCCAGGGGCCCTGGCCGACGTCGCGAAGAAGGTCAGCTCTGCTGGCATCAACGTCCTCGGGGGGTTCACGAGGGCATCCCCCCAGGAGCCGACCGGGGTCTGGAGTTTCTTCGCCGAGCCCCAGGGGGAGGGTCAGGACTCAGAGAAGGTCAGGCGCGCGATCGAATCCTCAAAGTATTGCGAGAGGGTGGACGTGAACACCAGCAGGTCGGGGCTGCTCGTCGACTCCTATCACTTCCCGATCAGGTACAACCCCGGGGAGAGGGCGGTGATGATATCCCCGGCGACCCTGAGGCTGATCTTCGACCGTCTGATATCCTGGTTCGGGACCGGAGGCGAAGCGATCGTGTACGAGATGGGGCGGACGGCAGGGCTCTATGGAGGCCAGAGGATGATCAGTCTCATGGGAATGGAGGCCTATGGCGCGCTTCGCGCAGAGATGGTCGGGATCTATGCGGCGGTGGGATGGGGGAAGGTGACATTGGTAGAAGAGGGGGAAGACAGGGAAGTCTACAGGGTGTCGGGGAGCTTCGAATGCGCCGGGGTAGAGTCGGCGAAGCCCAAGGCCCAGTTCATGCGCGGGGCGATAGCAGGCTTCGTGCAGGCGAGGAAGGAAGGCGTGCCGAAGTGCGTGGAGACGAAGTGCGAAGCCATGGGGGAATCCTTCTGCGAGTTCGTGGTGGAGTCGAAGAGGCACGCCGGCTCGTAGAGCCTGGCGTCCTGGCAGCCAACCCATTAGGTAGCGGCGCGACCGGGCCCCTGACTCCCGGCGCGGGCTAATGCGCGTCGAGGCAGGAGTAAAGCACTGCTCCGCCAGGTGGAGCGTCATGTGGTTGGCCTCCCAGCAGGGGAGTGCGAAGGACCCGTCGAACGCAAATATCTATGCCGGCTATCCCCGGAGGCGCCATGTGGGACATACTGTACGCCATCGACGCCTCATCCAGCATGGCCGACACCCACAAGTCCCCCAGGGGGACAAGCTTCGTCAAGATGGGCCTGGTGACGGAGACCATAGTCGGCCTCCTCGACGGGGGCCAGCTCCCCTTCGGGAGCAGGCTGGGGGTGATGACGTTCCAGGCGCCCACGAGGCTGGGTGGGATGTTCCTCAAGGGCGGGGAGGAGATGACCAAGGAGGCGATACCCATGGCCCCCATCGACTCCCTCGCCAAGGACGCCATGAAGCAGAAGCTGGCGGCCATACAGGTCGGTGGGGCGACCCCTTCGGGGATCGCCATCGAGGAAGGGCTCCGGGTGCTTTACGCCGCCGACGACGGGCCCCTGCGGCGCATCAAGAAGCTGGTGATGATCACAGACGAGAAGTCCAACGTCGGCCCGAAGCCTGAGAGGGTGGTCAGCGACGAGGTGGCCCTGAAGGCGATAATCGACGTCATAGCCATCGGGAGCAAGATCAACAGGTCGACCCTCGAGAAGGTGGCGTCCAAGACAGGGGGGAAGTTCATGGTGGTGGAGAGCGCCGAGGAGCTCCTCCAGGCGATGAGGCCGAGGATAGACGTGAGGGGGCTCGGGGTCGACGCCGGGCTCCTGGCGGACGTGGGGAGGTCCGAGCTGGACCTGGACAAGGGGAGGGGGCTGGGGACCACATCCATGGAGTACCGCCAGGCCCTGGAGAAGGCGAGGGAGGTGAGGGCGAGGGCGAACAAGCGCCTGATGGAGGTGATGATGCTCAGGGCCCAGGCGGACTCGGACGTGAAGGTCCTGGTCTCCGAGCTCCAGAAGGGGATGCCCATGGCCGACTACGCCCGCAGGGTCTGGCCCAGGGCCTCCGAGCTGGACCAGGCTGAGAAGGTGGAGAAGGAGCTGAAGGCAGCCATGGATAAGCTGGCAGCCTAGGCGCAGGGAGACGGGGGGAGCGCGCTCGGGCAGGCCGTGAGCGCCTGGTCCACATCTGCGATGCGGCTCCATTCTACCCTCCTGACTCTTCCACCAGCTCCCTGAGCCGGCGGACGGCTTTGTCCGGGAGTTAGGGCGCGATGCTGGTCATCACACAATCAAAACACAGATGCAAAGCCCCTGCCCCGGCCCCAATGAGAGATTGAAGCTCTGAGCTGGCTCAGTCAGATGCGGCTCCGCTCTGAGTACTTAAGCCGGGACCACTTCGTCATATAAGCCGGCCCTAACATCTTAGGGGAGTAGTGTAAACGGAGCCTCCGAGCCGGCAAAATTAGGGGATTAGCATATACCACCGCGTAGGGTGCATCCTAACTCATTAGGTGGCCATGCAGTGAAGTCGTTTTCCTTCAACGCGGCGGCGATGTTGGTAATCTTCGCTTTCAGCGGACTCATTTTCCTCGGCCTCGGCATCCAGTCCCCCCTGGTCGTCTACGGGACCGGGGGCACCCTAATTCTCGTCACGATAGCCTTCGCCCTCCGGAACGCGAGGCGGGGCCACCCTGCCGAAGGGGAGTCGGAGAGCGAGAGGACCAGGGAGATCCTCCACAGGCTGTTCCTCCTCCTCTACGTCCAGTACGCCTACTACTGGGGGACCTTCGCCGCAGGGATGTTCACCAACTACTACTTCGTGGTCCCGCAGAGCCTGCAGTCGACGGCCCCGTCCATAGTGACCGAGGTGCTCATGGCCCCGGACCTCTTCACCCACGTCCTGATGGCGATCCTCAGCACCAGCATGAGCATCCCGGTGATCTACCTGGCGAGGGGGATCAAGCTGAGGGACGTCACCAGGCTCCACATGAGCGCCATCAGCGTCAGGCTGATCGGCTTCGTCATGGGCCCGCTCTACATCTACTACATGACCTCCTCGATATCCATCGCCTTCTCCGGGAGCGTGGCCTCGCTGATCATGGTGTCCGTCTTCGGGGTGGCCGTGTTCCTCACCCTCCTGAGCAGGATATTCATCGTCAGGGAGGACGTCCGGCTGAAGTCCGTCGCCATATCCCAGCAGGCCCTCAGGGCGCCGGCTGGAGGGGAGGGGAGGTAGTTGGGAGCAGACCAGTCCGCCCGGCTCATCGAAGGTGAGGAGCTGGGGAGCCTCGGGCTCCGGGGGCTCAGGATGACCCTCAGCCTGAGCTACGCGAACTTCGTCATGTACTTCATGCTGCTCGTCACCGGCATGTTCGTCAACATATTCATCACGTCTGGGGTGAGCACCGTCGGCATCAGCAACCCGTCCAACCTCGTCCACATGCTCTTCGCCATCGGGAACTTCTCGCTGACCTTCGTCATCATGATGGTGGGGCTGGTCTACGGGATGAAGAAGGTCGCCATGTACAGCTTCGGCGCCATCGTCGCCCTGGTGGCGGCGACGGCCGGGGGGGCCCTCTTCCTTGTCACCGGGGGCTCCAGGGTCTCCGGGTCCATCACCCTGGCCGCGGGCTGGGAGATGTCCCTGCTGTTCATGCTCGCCATATTCCTGTCCTACTACGCCACGCTGAAGATCATGAGGGCGGTCAGGCTCATCGAGGCCCTGGCCCCGAAGACGGAGGCCCCTTAGAGATGGCTAAGCAGGGGTTCACCAACACCTCGGTCGAGACCCTCCCGGGGCTCCTCGTCCGCCAGTCGAGGCGCCTCCTTCGCATCATGTACCTCCAGGCCCTCCTCCTGGCGGTCACCTACGTCATGGGGGTCTGGCTGGCCACGGTGATGGCGGCCCAGATAACTGTCACCGAGCCCGAGGTGGTGCTGCACGTCACCCTGGCCTGCACCTTCGCCAGCATCACGGCAGCCCTGGGGTTCCTCGCGATGCTGCAGCGGCAGAGGGACGTGGCAGTGCTCAACCTGCTGCTCTTCCTGGCCATGGTGGTCGCAGGGGTCACGGGGTTCGCGCTCCTCGGCGACCTGTCCAGCGGGGCCCAGGTCACCATGACCAACCTCACCATGGCGACGGTCGCCGGCTTCGGGATGCCCGTCACCGGGTACTCGATGGCCAAGGAGGCGAGGATAGTCAGGTCCGGGAGGGCTGACGTGATGGTCGAGCCCTCGGCGGCCTCCGCCCTGGCCATGATTGCCCTGGTGGCCCTCGCCCTGACCGTCGTCGCCGGGGTCTCCACCATGACCATCGCCCTCTCTGCCTCCCTCGCGGCGCTCTACGCCACGGCGGTGGCCATCCACTTCGGCCTGGCCGCGGTGACGATATCACTCTCCCTCGGCGTCTTCGTCCTGGCCATCCTGGAAGGGCCCAGCAACGGGACCCGGCCTTCGAAGGTCACCATGCAGAGGGCCCTGTTCGGGATGTTCGCCCTGGCCGCCGCCTCGCTCGCAGGGGGGGCGGGGGTGATCGCCGCGGGGCTGGTCCCCGGGGCAGGCGGGGGGCTTTCCTACATCGTGATGATGGGCGAAACCGTCTCGGTCGTCTACGGGTTCCTGATCCTGGTCCTCGCCTCGCCCTTCGGGGGGCCCAGGGCGCACGAAGGGGACGCGGCGGGCGGGGCTCCGCGCGCGAGGGCCGCTGATGGCGACGGGGGCTCCCCATGACCCTCTTCGACCTGCTGCTGTTCCTTTTCCTGTTCTGCACCGGGTTCTTCTCCTTCCTGGTGGTGTTCTACCAGGCCTGGAGGGGTAACAACGTAGTGAAGGCGAGCCCCGGGGCCGGCCGGGCCCGCGAAACCTCAAACACTTAAAGGGACTACGAGAACGCTGGGAGGAGAGGTTGTCTGCACCAAAGGAACTCTCAGTTTTCGGCGAGGACTACGGGACTTCCGAGCTGAAGTTCGGCCCCGCGACCCTGGGTAACATCCCCGACGTGATCGAGAACCGCGGGTACTTCCCCGACACCAGGAGCTCGATGGTCAGGATGACCGGCGGCCCCGACAAGAAGCTCCTCGTCGTAGGCCCCGACGTCTCGAACTTCGTGGAGGCGAAGAGGGACATAGCGGAGAGGATGGTCTACCCCATGCGCAGCGGCGTCATAGACAGGGACGACGACAGGTCCTGGTCCGTGGTGAAGGAGCTGACGAGGTACGCGCTCCTCAGGCACGTCCCCGACAGCCCGGGGTTCGAAGGGGTGAAGGCCGTGGCGGCCCTCTCTGCGGCCGCGCCGAGGTTCATGTACGAGAGGCTCTTCGACATACACCGGGAGCTGAACCAGGAGGAGGGGAGGAAGGTGGTGAAGGCGGTCTCTGTCATCCCCCAGCCCTTCGCTGTGGCCATCTCCCAGAAGGTGCTGGCTTGCACCGTCCTCGAGGCCGGGGCCGGGAACGTGCAGATCGCGCCTGTCAGCAGCGGCATGATATTCAACGCGCTCATCACCCTCAACAGGGCCGGAGGGGACTGCGACCTCGTCGCGGCGGAGATACTCAGGGACGCCGGCTACGGGGACCTCGCCAGGGAGCCCAAGCTGGTGAAGCTGTTCAAGGAGTCCCTGGGGCTCGTCCCGAAGAGCCTGAAGGACGTGATGGCCGACAAGAGCAACCCGAAGTACGGCGCCGTCTTCAGGGTCCCCAACACCAGGATATCCATAGACCTGGACAAGAACAGCTGGCAGCGCTTCCTCATCGGGGAGTACTTCTTCGACCCGTCCAACGAGTACTTCTCGTCCTACTACCGCAGGGGGTTCCCCAAGCCGGCCGACTCCTACGCCGAGGGGAGGCTTGTCTCCGGGACCACGGACATGGCCGAGGTGATCATCCAGTCGGTCCAGAAGTGCAGCTTCGAGATCCAGCCGGCCCTGTACCGCTCGATATTCCTCTCCGGAGGGGGCTTCTCCTGGCAGGTCCCCCAGGGGATGGAGGGCTCGGCCGTCGACTCGTCCACGAAGCTGAAGCTGATGCTGGAGGCGAAGGGGATCCAGGGGGTCAACGTCACCCTGACCAAGAACCCGGTCTACAACGTCTGGCAGGGGTGCGTGGCCTACGGGATGTACATCCCCGACGACTTCACCTGGGACTGGGACGAGCGCGAAGGCTGGCAGTACCTAGACAGGTGAGGCCGCGTTGACGTTCGAAGAGACGGAGAAGAGGCGGGCCGCCCTGCTCCGGGGCCCCAGGAGCCCGAGGAAGGCCGCGAGGCCCCTGCTGGTCGTCTTCGTCGCGCTCACCCTCGCCCTGATCTACCTCATCGCGGCCCCCTACGTCGGCCAGCTGTCCAACGACTACGCGGCCACGGCCGGGGTGGGGGCCCTCGGCGCCCTGGTCCTCCTGGGCCTGAGGTACCCGTACTACAGGAAGGTCCACACGCCGTCCGGGTCGCTGTCCATCGCGTTCCTCGACGTCATGGCCTGGGTCGGGGTCGTGGGGGTCCTCGTCTGGAGCTTCGTCTTCCCCACCCTGCACTCGTTCCCAGCCAGCATGGTCCTCTACCTGTTCTACCTCCCCCAGTTCCCCATAGGGGTCTACTCGCTGACGTTCATCTGGGCGATGCTCATCGTCCTCAGGGTGGTCCTCCAGCCGTTCACCAAGCCGCCGTCGGAGAGGGTGTACGCAGACATCGAGTCGTCCCTCCGCAAGCTCACCGAAACGGTGAACCAGGTCGGCCTGCAGATGAGGGGGACGGACCGCAAGGTCGACCCGGCCCTGGCGGACAAGGTGTCGTCGATAATGTCGGAGATAACCGCCGTGAGGAAGGACCTCTCCACGATAAAGACCGCGGGGCCCGCCGTCTACTCCGCCCCGGCTCCCCCCAGCGTCTCCAGCGTGAGGGTCGTGGCCACCCAGGCCCCCCCGCCCCGCCCGAGGGAGCAGGTCGCGGTCGTGAGGCCCGCGCCCCAGGAGGTTCAGCCGAGGGCGGAGGGCGGGACAGGCGTAGCCGTCCCCGAGTCGGCGGTCAACAACCCCTGGCTCGACGTGCTGTCCAGGCGGCGGGCGAAGAAGGACTGAGGGGCCAGGCAGGAGGCCTGTCCTTTTTTCGGATTACGTGGAATATTGGGGTCAGTTCCTATGTGAATTCTGAACATCGACCTGAAGCTGCCTCGGGTCGGACGCTCCCCGACTTCTGGTCGGATTTGAGCGGTAATTAGCTGGCAAATTGAGAACGACTTTGGCCAAGGGCCCGAGCCGCATGGAGACAATACTCCACTACGCGACGACCTGGGCCAGAGGCAGGCGAACGGAACCGGATGTCCTAACTGAGGTCTGATAGGAATATACCACGAATTCGTCCGGTCCAGGCGAAATTGGCAGAGCTGCTGACTTATGCGCCTGCCGAATAATTGGTCATTGTATTGACCAAACCATTATAAAACAATGGTCAACGAAGTACCTAATGACCATGAGCACTCCAGAGTTGTTCGACAGCAATCCGTGGTGGGTCGACCCAAGCTCGATAGAGCGGGACAAAAACGTCCAAGAATGGGCGAATGCGAAGTTCAAGTGGAATCCAAGACTCGGAGAAACGATACGATGGGACGTTGATGTCATCTATGTATTGCGCGGGCCTCGGCAAGTAGGGAAGACCACCCTATCTAAGCTAAAAGTCAGAGAACTGCTTGGGAGAGGAACTCCGCCGAGAGCCATCCTCTATTGGGCTTGTGACCTGGTCGAAAAACCAGAAAGGTTGGTGGAAATTGTAGATGCGTATCTAACCTTCTCGCGCGGAATCAAGGGAAGACGCTACATCTTCCTGGACGAGATATCCTCCGTCAAGGACTGGCAGAAGGGCATCAAGTATCTCTATGATCGAGGAAGACTGAAGGGCTCTACCTTGATATTGACGGGCTCTCACAGCATTGACTTGAGAAGGGCCTCGGAAAACCTAGCAAGGCGGAGGGGGGACGTTCACAAACTCGGGGACAAACTGCCCGACAAGATTCTATTGCCCATGAAATTTTCGGAATATGCGGAGACGAGAAGCGAAAACATAGCGATGCTGATTAGCAGTCAGAACATTCTGAAGAGGGAAAGACGGCACCAAGTGATTTCGCAGATTGCAAGTGGTAACCTTCCCGAAGAATTACAGGAAGCATTTCTCCACTTGAAAGAATTGAACCAACTCTACAACGAGTATCTGATAACTGGAGGAATCCCAAGTGCCATCAATGCCTTCGTCTCAGATGGCACCATAACAAAGGACATCTACGAGGGATACGTCGAACTGCTTCTCAGAGACATCAGAAAGTGGGGCGGAAATGACGCGCTAATGAGGCAAGTGGTAAGAAAGATAGCGGACACTCTTGGGTCTCCCGTCAGTCTGCACAATCTGCAGGAGGATACAGAGATATCATCGCACAATACCGTCTCTTCGTACCTAGAATATCTGAAGGATAGCTTCGTCTTGGCCGGAATTTACCGGCTAGACCAGAGCAAGGACTCACCCATCCACAGGGGGGAGAGGAAGATCTACTTCGAAGATCCGTTCATGTATCACGCCCTGAGGTCGTGGTCCCTGGCTGTTGAACCGTACGAGGAAGCTCTCGATTATCTCAAGAAAGCCGAGAACATCGGGAAGCTAACGGAGAGTGTCGTCGCGAGTCACCTCGTGAGACTACTCTTTAGCTACTCGCCTTCCACTCAGTTCGACTATGCCACCCTGTTGTTCTTTTCACAGAGCAAAAAGAGACGCGAGCTCGATTTCGCAGTTAGACAATCAACTCGATATCTGCCGGTCGAGGTGAAGCATCAAGCAAAAGTTCGGAAAGAGGATGGTTTCGGAATCATCGACTTTCAAAAGGGAGGTAAGGCTTTGAATGGCTTGTTACTTACAAGGGACTCATTAGAATCCCGAAGAAGTTACCTGGAGATTCCTGTTTCCATATTCTTGCTGTTAGTCTAGTGCAGGTCGTTAATCGAGGTAATTCCTCTGCAGTGCTTCTATTCCAAGCAAGTCTGTCTCTTCTGCTCCGCCTTCTCTTGAAATCCAAGAGCCATCTTCGTCTCTTCTAGTCTATTTTCGCTAGTCCCGCAAAGCTCGGCTGCTAGCTCATTGATATCATCCCACGCTTCTGCTGGCTCTTCATAATCGGTCCGAACGGAAGGCAGCGGAATCACTTCTACACCTATGACGCGACGAGGACACGAGAGAGCGACAGGATTGACTGGAGGCCGAGGGACCTATTCGAAAGACTCGCAGGAAGGCACAAGGCAAGAACGGTGGTCTGTGCCGAAGGACGTGGGCATCAGCTTGGCGCCATGTTAAGAAGCGATGGGAAGAAGTCGAGCCTCCAGGACGCAATCTTCTGCAAGGGTTTCAGTCTTGACCAGATGATAACCGAAGTCAGGTCGATGCACAATTTCGCGGGTTAATCAAATCACCATCATCAGAAGTCAAAGTGTGCTCTTCTGCAGCCAGCTGCGCCTGCACCAACTCGGCCCTAAACTCAATATGAGTAGTTTGCGCACCGCTCATGTCCAAATCATGTGGGCAAATTACCAACGGGAAGAGTGCTCTCTATGGCTATAGAAGGGAAGGCATGGATTGACCACCAGAGCACCCAGCCACAACAACCGTCGTCTTCACCACAGCCGGGACAGATTGTTTTCCCCTGCCCTTACTGTGGGAAGGCACTCCTCGTAGACGGGAGGTGTGCCAACTGCGGTACGATATGCAACCGGTGTGGAACGCCGTACCATGCCAATCACTGTCCTTCCTGCTGCGGCAAAGAGGCTGAGGAGGAACGGGCCCAGGTAGCCATCGGCGCAAGCACCGGTCTGACGCCCTACGGCGACAGCGCCCCGTCGAGGTCAGACCTCAAAAAGATAATCGGCCACAGGGCCACTGTCAAGGAGCACAACATCGCGAAGGGAATCCACGTCGAC
>JAFMAU010000030.1 GCA_029784825.1 Nitrososphaerota archaeon
TACCATGCCCAGAGCGGCGTGGATGCGGCCCTCCAGCTTCGCGAGGAGATCGGCGATCCCTCCCGCATATCCAGGATCAACATCGCCACCTTCAAGGCGGCCTACGATATCATCGGCAAGGACCCGGAGAAGTGGCGCCCCGCCACCAAGGAGACCGCGGACCACAGCCTCCCGTACATCGTCGGGATGGCGCTGCTGGAAGGGAAGATTGACAACCAGACGTACTCGCAGGGGAAGCTCAGGTCGGGCCGGAACCTCGACTTCGTAGGGCGGGTCGTGGTCAAGGAGGACCCTGCGCTGACCGCGCTCTACCCGGACAGGGGGATGGCCAACAGGGTGACGCTGGAGACCGCGTCCGGGGAAGTTCATTCGAAGGAGGTGGACGTCCCGCGCGGGCACCCGCTGGCTCCGATGAGCAGGGAGGAGATCGAAGAGAAGTTCAGGCGCCTCAGCCGGCGAAAGATCCCTCCCCGAAGGGCGGACGAGGTCCTGAAGTCGCTCTGGGAGCTCGAGAAGGTAAAGGATGTCGGAGAGCTCCTCCGCCTCTGCCGCGTCCGCTAGCGCCTGCCCGCTGTGCCCCGCCCTCACCCCGGAAGAACAGGGCGGACGAGCCCCGGCATCTTATTACTGCCCGCTCCCGAGCCCCAAACGTGCAATCCGAGGAGCTTCTCAGGGAAGCCTTTGGACTGAATTCGTACGAGGTGCGCCTGTACGTCACCCTGCTCGGACGGGGAATGAAGCCGGCGGAAGCTGCGCAGTCGTCAGGGGTCCCCCTCTCTCGGACCTACGACACGCTCCGCTCGCTGCAGCAGAAGGGATTCGTGACCGATGCGGACGGAGAGTTCAGGTCTGCCAGGCCGTCGGCCGTCCTGGGGTCGAGGATCGCTTCGTACGTCGCGGAGTTCGACTCGGAGCAGGCGAGCAGGCGGGAAGCGATGAAGCGGATCGTCTCTGAGCTCGAGCCCAGGGCCAGGCATTCGGCTGACGCCGAGCCTGTGATGCTCAAGGGGCTCGAGAGCATCTCGGCGGCCTTCCTGGAGGTCCTGCGGTCGTCGAAGGAGGTCTACCTCCTGGTGCGCAAGGGGATCGAAGCGAGGGCGGCATTCGTGGGCCTCCTTAGGGAGTCAGGAGGGAGGGCGGCTGCTGTGAGGCTCCTCCTCCCCGCGGACCAGAGGGTGGCGAAGGGGGAGCTGCAGGAGGCGGTCGGGCTTGGGCTCCAGATACGGCGGACGAACGGGGTGCTCCTGGACATGATGGCGGGGGACGGCGGCGGGGTCATCATCGGGGTGCCAGCCCAGGGGAGCACCGAGTCTTTCGCAGCTGTGGCCATCTGGGTGAGGAGCCGTGCCTTCGCCGACTCCGTGCTCGAGACCATATCCGCCCAGTGGAAGTCGGCGCGCCCCATCTGAGCAAAATCTCTAATTACCACTCCCAAGTGGTAACCTCGTGAAGCTCGCGCTCGGGTTCAACCCGGTCCTCAGCCTCGATGAAGCGGTCGCCACGGCAAACCGCGCAGAGTCCCTCGGCTTCGACTCGGTCTGGATGCACGAGAGCCTGTACCAGCGGGACGTCGTCACCTACCTTTCGTGCATGGCTTCGGCGACGAAGAAGATCAGGTTCGGGTCAGGAGTCATCAACACGTTCACGAGGCACCCGGTCACAGCCGCGACCACCTTCGCGACCCTCTCCGAGATGTCCGGGGGGAGGATGACGCTCGGGCTCGGGCTCGGCAGCTTCCCGACGATCCCTTTAATCGGGCACCAGATATTCCCCGTGGAGAAGACGAAGCCCATCCGGAGGGTCAGGGAGTACGTCCAGGTGGTCAAGCTTGTCTGGGAAGGGAACCAGGTGGACTTCGACGGCGAGTTCTTCAAAGTGCACAACCTCACCCTGGGATTCAAGGTCGGCAGGCCGATCCCGATTTTCGTGGCCTCCCTTTCGCCCAAGACCCAGGCTCTCGCTGCCTCCGTCGCGGACGGGGTGATCCTGTCCCCAGCCCTGAACACCGCCTGGGGGACCGGGAAGATGGTCGAGAACGTCAAGCTCGGGGAGGCGAAAGCGGGGAGGGAGGTCGAGAGGGCATCCTACATGCTCACGTCGCTGGACCCTGACCCCGCCAAGGCGTCCCAGGCGGTCAGAGACTACTACTTCTTCGTCTACCAGCTCGCCGAAGTCGTCCGGCCGGAGGTGCTCGCACCCTACGGGGTGGGAGAGGACAGGCTCAGACCCCTGAAGGAGGCGTGGAAGAGGGGGGACGTGCCAGGGGCCAAGAGGCTCGTCCCCGACGAGGCGATCGACGCCCTGACAGTCACAGGGACCCCGGAGCATGCCATCGAAAGGATAGAGCAGTACAGAAAGGCCGGGGTCACGCTCCCCATCCTCATGCCCATCGGAGGGGTCGAATACGCGATGCGAGAGCTCGCGCCGGCCTCCAACCGGGGCTAGCCCCCTCTCGGTCAAGCCATCGGGATGAAGATGGACAGAACCAGGGACGCCATGTAGAGAAGGGAGAACTTCAGCGCCAGGGCCGCGGTCCTGGGGTCGGCGTCGTCAGGGATGGGCCCTCGGAACATCCGCCACAGAGGGAGTGCGCCTGGTAGGGTGAGGAAGACGAGCAGGGACCAGGCTGACACGAAGCGGGCCAGGATCTCTCCCCCTACGAAGACGTAGGCGGAAGCTAGCAGCCAGTCGTAGAACCTTGCGGCGCCTCTCTCCCCCAGCCGCACGGCTATCGTCCTGTTGTTGACTGACCCGTCGTATGCGATGTCCCTGATGTTGTTCGCCAGGAGCACAAGCGCCACCAGGATCCCCACAGGGACGGTCGCGAGCACCGGGACCCAGGAGAAGGCGCTCGTCTGGGCCATGTAGGCGCCGAGGGGGATCAGAAGCCCCCACATGACGAACACAGTAGCCTCTCCGACCCCCCTCGCCTTCAGGACGACAGGGTCAGCGGTGTACAGGACGCTCCCAAGTATCCCGGCCGCGGTTATGACCAGGATAGCCGCCCCGGCCGAGGCCGACAAGAAGGCAGCGGCAGCGAGGGTGACGGCGTACAGTAGCATCGAGAGCCTCAGCACAGATGAGAGGGGGACTTGGCCTGAGGCGCCCGGGTGGAGCCGGTACTTCGTAGTTGGGGCTCCCTCCTTGTCGACGCCGTGCCTGACGTCGAAGTAGTCGTTGAGCACGTTGGTCGCAGCGTGGAACGATATCATCCCGCCCAGGGTCACAAGATAGAACAGGATGTTGAACCGCCCCCCCAGCGCCGCCAGGAGCGTGCCCATGGTCACCGAAGAGAAGGTCATGGTGAACGACCAGGGCCTGGTCGAAAGGAACGCCTCCTTTGCCCCAAGCCGGCCCGTGGAGCCGGCTGGAGCGTCGCCATCCCCTGCGGGCGATGCTCTGGCACCGGGAGACGCCGTGCTCATGGCCGAGTTACTACTGATTAGTGGTAGTATTAACATTGGCGTCGGGGGCCGCTCGGCGCCGCGGCCGCAGAGCTGAACGTGAACTATACGAGGAAGGGCGGAAGGTCGAAGACTACAAGACCTTCATCGACGTCACCTCCGTTTACGCTGCGCAGCGTCCCGCAGCCGGCGGCCGAGGGGCCGATGGGAATTTAATGTCCCGCGGTCGCGGAGGGCCGTTTGAAGGAAAGCCACCGGGCTGGCTTGGGGCTGGCTGTGGTCGTGGCAGGCATGGCCCCGCTCTTCACCTTCCCCAAGGCCGACTTCGCCATCGCCTCCTTCATCGCGACCACGGTCATGCTCGGGGTCGCCCTTGCTTCCGGTGGGTACAGGAGGAGATTTTCGCCAAGTGTACGGACCCTTGCGGCCGGGCTGTTGTCGGCCGCCCTGCTCTATCTCGTCTTCCTGGCCGGTAACCAGCTGATAGTCGCATATCACCCGTTCGGCGTCGGGACCCAGGACGAGAGTTCCATCTACGGCCTCATCGCGTCTCCAGGCAACCCCCTCCCCCTGCAGGTGGCGGTCCTGACTTTCGACGCGCTTGGGTTCGAGTCCTACTTCCGAGGCACCCTTCAGGACAGGGTCCGCCCGAGGCTCGGTAGGGCCGCTCCGTTCGCGGTCGCGGCCGTCGACGCCCTGGTCCACGTCGCGAGCTTCAACCCTCTCTGGGTGGGGGCGACATTCGTGGTCGACTCCGCGTGGGGGCTCACCTACTACCGCACCCGTGACCTGAGCTCGAGCATGGCGAGCCATTTTCTCTGGGACCTCGCGATCTTCGTGATCTGGCCGGTCACCTGAGGACGCAGGGAACTTTTCTTATAGCCAAGAACAGCCCGTCCACCCGATGCCCGCCGGGAAGCTGCTCTGGGAGCCGGAGCCATCGTTCGCCAAGAAGACAAACATCGCAGCCTACATGAAGTGGCTTGAGGGCCGGGGGCAGAAGTTCGGCGGCTACGACCAGCTCTGGAGCTGGTCGGTGGAGGACCTCGAGGGCTTCTGGGGGTCGATCTGGAAGTATTTCGACGTGGCTGACGCCGACTATCCCGTCCTCTCAGAAAGGAAGATGCCCGGAGCGCGGTGGTTCGACGGGTCCGAGCTCAACTTCGCGGAGCAAGTCTTCCGCAAGAAGGGGGACGGGGCGGCGCTGGTCTCGAAGGTCGAGAGGAGGCCGCTGAAGACAGTCTCCTGGCAGGAGCTGGAGAAGCGGACCGCGGCATTGGCTGCGCACCTGAGAGGGATGGGAGTCGTGGCCGGGGACAGGGTGGCCGGGTTCCTTCCAAATACCCCCGAGGCAGTGATAGCGTTCCTCGCCTGCGCGAGCGTAGGCGCCGTCTGGTCGTGCTGCTCCCCTGACTTTGGGGTCCCGGCTGTCGTCGACAGGTTCAGCCAGATCGGGCCGAAGGTCCTCGTCGCCGCAGACGGCTACAGCTACGGCGGGAAGTGGTTCGACAGGACCGGGGAGGCGGCCAGCATAGCGAAGTCGCTCCCTACTTTGAAGCAGGTGATACACGTCCAGGCGCGAGAAGACGCTTCGCTCCAGGGGGCGCACCGCTGGGAGGACGCGGTGTCCGGCAAGGAGGGCCCCGACTACGAGTCCCTCCCCTTCGACCACCCGTTGTGGGTCCTCTACTCGTCGGGGACCACCGGCCTTCCGAAGCCGATAGTCCACGGGCACGGAGGGATAGCCGTCCAGCTGATGAAGGAGGTGTCCCTCCACACGGACGTCCGCCCCGGGGACCGCTTCTTCTGGTTCACGACGACGGGGTGGATGATGTGGAACTACATGATGGGGGGGCTCCTCAGCGGCTCGGCGGTGGTGCTCTACAGTGGGAACCCTTCGTTCCCCGATCAGGGGTCCCTTTGGGACCTCGCGGACAAGGCAGGGGTCACCTTCATGGGCGGGAGCGCACCCTACTTCGCGTCCTGCCAGAAGGAGGGCCTCGAACCGAGGTCGTCCAACGCCCTGTCCAAGCTCAGAGGCATCGGCTCGACAGGGTCCCCCCTGTCCCCCGACTCGTTCAACTGGGTCTACTCGTCGGTGAAGGAGGACGTCTGGCTGGCTTCGATAAGCGGAGGGACGGACGTCTGCTCCCCCTTCGTCGGCGGGTGCCCGATCCTCCCTGTGCACTCGGGGGAGATACAGTGCAGGTCCCTCGGCTCGAAGGTCGAAGCGTTCGACGAGGCGGGGAACTCTGTGGTAGGGGAGGTCGGGGAGCTCGTGCTCACGGAGCCCATCCCGAGCATGCCCCTCTATCTCTGGGGGGACACGGACGGGAGCAGGTACATGGAGAGCTACTTCAGCGTCTACCCAGGCGTCTGGAGGCACGGGGACTGGATCGAGATCACGAAGAGGGGGACCTGCATCATCTACGGACGCTCGGACGCCACCATCAAGCGGATGGGGGTGAGGATAGGGACCAGCGAGATCTACAGGGCGGTCGAGTCGATCCCCGAGGTGGCAGACTCGATGGCGATCGACATGGGAGGCCCGGGGGCGGAAGGCAGGATGGTCCTGTTCGTAGCGACCAGGGGGGAGGTCGGGAGCGAGCTCGAAGCGAGAATCCGTTCGAAGATAAAGTCCGACGTCTCGCCCAAGTACGTCCCCGACATAATCGTCAGGGCGCCCTCGATTCCAAGGACCCTGAACGGGAAGAAGCTCGAGGTGCCGATCAAGAAGATCCTGGCAGGCGGGGACCCTGCGAACGTGCTGAACAAGTACTCCCTGGCAGACCCGGCGTCGGTGGACTTCTTTGTGGAGCTCGCCCGCTCCGGGGTCGGGGGGAAGGAAGAGAAGTCGGGGCGATAGCCCGCACTTCGGAAGGAAATTAATACCGGCAAAAATCCCGTCGGGCCTGTGCCGGCGCAGAGGAAGGTCTACGCCATTTCGGGTGGGGTCACGAAGTTCGCAAAGGCTCATCCGGACATGGACTTCCGGCTCATGGTGAAGCGGGCGTACGACTACGCCCTGAAGGACGTGCCTGACCTCGAACCCGCGCAGATCGAGAGCAGCAGGATATCATACTTCTCGGACCACTTCGCGAGGCAGCTGAAGGCGGCCTCGATGGTGCAGGACTACCTCGGGCTCAACCCCAAGGACTCCCGGAGGATAGAGTGGGGGGGAGCCACCGGAGGGCAGGCGATCCAGGCAGGATGGGAGACGGTGGCGAGCGGCAGGAACGACCTGTGCCTCGTCGCCGGCTTCGAGACGATGTCGCACGTCCAGACATGGAAGGGGAACGAGTTCATCGCGCTGGCGTCGGACACCAACTTCGACTACCCGGTCGGGGGCTTCTACACTGGATACTACGCCCTCATGGTCCAGAGGCACATCTACGAGTACCTGAGGAAGGGGAAGTTCGCAGGCGTGAAGGACGAGAGGAAGGCGCAGAGGGCGGCCACGGAAGAGGCGAAGAGGGTGATGGCTCTGGTCTCTGTGAAGAACCACATCAATGCCCTCTACAATCCGTATTCCCAGTACCCGGAGAAGCTCTCGATGAAGGGGGCCATGGGGAGGGAGATGGTGTCTTTCCCCCTCAACAGGCCGTCCATCTGCACGATGAGCGACGGGGCTGCGGTCATGATACTTGCGTCCGAGGACGTGGCGAGGAAGTACACGGACCACCCGGTCCTCATCAGCGGGGTCGGGACCGGGACCGACACGATGAGGCTCTCCGACAGGCCGCACGGCAAGGTCCCGCTCTTCCCCTGGGAGTCGGCAGACTACTATTCCAACCTGGAGTACCCCGGCGTGCACTCGTTCCGCGCAGGGAGGACGGCGGCCCTGGAAGCGTACAAGAACGCCGGGATAACGAACCCGAGGGAGCAGCTCGACTTCGTGGAGCTTCATGACGCCTATGCCAGCTCGGAGATTCAGACCTACGAAGACATCGGCCTCTGCAGGTATGGCGAAGGGTACGACTTCGCAGACAAGGGATTCCCGTTCCTCGACAACGTCGACTACGGTCTGGACCTCCCTCACAAGGGGGAGATGCCCGTGAACCCGTCGGGTGGTCTCATCGCCTGCGGGCACCCCGTCGGAGCGACAGGGATCATGCAGGGGGTCTTCGCCATGTGGCAGCTCCAGGGGACGGTCGGCAAGCACTTCGGGGACGACAGGCTCCAGATCAAGGACGCCAGGAGGGGGCTGATCCACTCGCACGCAGGCACGGGAAGCTCGGTGACGGTCACGATCATGGAGAGGGCCTAGCATGCCCGGCCCGAGGAAGTTCGCGAAGTTCAGGGACGTGATGCGCGAGGTCGAAAAGAAGGGGGCGGCGCTCTACAAGAACCCTGTCGGGACAGAGGACCTTGTGGTCCTGTCCCCGTACAAGATAAAGTACATCCACAGCTACGCCGAAGACTCGCCCTTCTTCCTTGGGCTCGCGAAGGGGAAGATAATGGGGAGCGAGTGCACCCACTGCCACTACAGGTACGCGACGCCGCGGAGCCACTGCATGAACTGCGGCCATGAAACGAAGTGGTTCGAGCTCCCCAACGAGGGGAGGGTCCACTCGTGGACGACCTGCTACTTCGGGAGCGAGGAGTTCCTGAAGGAGACCCCGTTCAACCTGGCGATGGTGGAGTTTGAGGGGGTCGACACGCTGCTCCTATCCAGGCTCAACGGCGTAGAACAGCGGGACATCTACATCGGGATGAAGGTGAGGGCGGAGTTCAGGAAAAGACCTCGGTACCTCATCTCCGACGTGCACTTCGTGCCTGACGGGAAGAAAGCCCCTCGGAAGTAGCCCGGCCGCAGGGTTCTGATCAGACCGGAGCGAGCCACTTCGAATACTGCTTGGCCCTGCCGTGCACGGCCCGGTCATACAGCTTGGCGATCCTGTCGGTGGTCGGGTAGCCGTTGTACCCTATCTTCCTGCCGTCGATCTCCCTGACCTTGGCGATCCCGGCGGCGGTGCCGCTGAAGAAGACCTCGTCGGACGTGTACAGCTCCTCCTTGGTGGCGTCGTTCCTGAAGAACTTGATCTTCAGGTCGTGGGCGAACTGTATCACAGTGTCGCGGGTTATGCCCCTGAGTATCCCCGAGCTCGCAGGTGGCGTGCTCAGCACCCCGTCCTTGACCCGGAATATGTTCTCCCCTGGACCCTCCGCCACCACCCCGTGGGTGTTCAGGAGGATCGCCTCGTCGTACCCCGCAGACAGAGCCTCCATCTTTGCCAGGGCGGAGTTCGCGTAGTTGGCCGAGCACTTCGCCTGGAGCGGGAGAGATCGGGAGTCTATTCTCACCCAGCTCGAGACAGTGGCCCGCACCCCTTTCTCTGCGCCCTCCCTCCCCAGATAGGGCCCCCACTCCCAGCATGCGATCCCGATGGAGATCTTGTTCTTCAGGGGGTTCAGCCCCATCTCACCGTAGGCGGTGAATGCGATAGGACGGATGTAGCACTCCTTCTCCCCGTTCTTCTGCACGAGCTCAACGCACGCCCTCGCAAGCTCCTTCCCAGAGTACCCGAGGTCCATCCTGTAGATCTTCGCGCTGTTGAGGAAGCGCTCGATGTGCTCCTGGAGCCTGAAGATCGCGACCCCCTTGGGCTGCGAGAAGGCTCTGATCCCCTCGAATATGGCCAGGCCATAGTGGAGGCCATGGGTGAGGACGTGTATCTTCGCGTCGTCCCAGTCTACGAACTTCCCGTCCATCCAGATCTTGGATTGGGCCTTCAAGGCTGGTTTCGGCCCGAAGTCCCTGTCTATTTAGGGGCAGCGCCTAAACGCTTCCGCGCCGTTTAATATCGTGGATTGCCGAACCCAGCCAACGTGAAGCAGCCAGTCATCGTTTCCGCGTGCCGGACGCCCATCGGAAAGTTCGGGAGGGCCCTCGTCGGTGTCCCAGCTCCCCAGCTCGGAGCCCTGGCGATAGAGGAGGCCCTCAGGAGGGCCAAGGTCGAGCCCGGCGAGGTCGACGAGGCGATCATGGGCAACGTCGTGTCTGCGGGCCTGGGGCAGAATCCGGCCAGACAGTCGGCGGTGCATGCGGGGATCCCCTTCGGGGTGGGGTCGTTCACAGTCAACAAGGTCTGCGGCTCGAGCCTGAAGGCGGTCATGCTCGCCGCCCAGTCGATCAAGGCGGGGGACAACGACATAGTGGTGGCAGGGGGGATGGAGAGCATGAGCAACGCGCCTTACCTGGCGAAGGTCAGGTGGGGCACCAGGTTCGGGGACGCGAGACTCCTGGACGCGATGATCGCCGACGGCCTCTGGGACGCATACCACGGCTATCACATGGGGTTCACAGGCGAGCTTATCGCGAAGAAGTATGGGATCGGGAGGAAGGAGGCCGACGAGTTCGCGATGTCGAGCCACCTGAAGGCCGCGAAGGCCACCGCGGCCGGGCTCTTCGCACCTGAGATCGTCAACGTCAAGGTCTCCAAGGAGGGCGGGGAGGTGGTAGAGTTCGACAAGGACGAAGGGCCTCGTGCCGATACGACCATGGAGAAGCTCGCTAAGCTGAAGCCGGTGTTCAAGCCTGGGGGGATCTTGACGGCCGGCAACGCCTCGATGCTCAGCGACGGCGCCGCCGCGACGGTTGTGACGTCCGAGGAGACAGCGGACAGGCTCGGGGTGAAGCCGCTCGCGCGGATCGTCGCCTACGGCACAGGGGGGCTCGAGCCCTCCAGGGTGATGGAAGCGCCGATCCCCACGACAAGAGCCCTGCTGAAGAAGGCCAAGATGACCGTCGACGACATCGACCTCTTCGAGCACAACGAGGCCTATTCCACAGCGTCGATCGCGGTCAGGCGGGCCCTCGGAGTGGACCCGGCGAGGTTCAATGTCAGCGGCGGGGCCGTGGCCTTGGGGCACCCCATAGGCTGCAGCGGGGCCAGGGTCCTGACCACCCTCCTCTACGGGCTCAAGAGGACGGGCAAGAAGACCGGGCTGGCGACCCTCTGCCTCGGCGGGGGGAACGCCGTGTCTATGATTGTCGAGGCGTGAGGTCTCGGAGCTTCCGCCGGAGGACCTTTCCGATCAGGGTCTTCGGAAGCTCCTGAACGAACTCCACCTTCTTGGGAGCCTTGTACTTGGCGAGGCGCTTCTGGCAGAACTCGACCACCTCCTGCTCGGTCATCTTCTTCGAGGGGTCCTTTAGGACTACGAACGCCTTCACCGCCTCGCCGCTGAACTCGTCAGGGATCCCGACCACCCCCGCCTCCTTGATGTCAGGGTGCTCGAAGAGAAGGTCCTCGACCTCGCGGGGGTAGACCTTGAAGCCGCTGACGTTGATCATGTCCTTCTTCCGGTCGACGATGTAGAAGTACCCGTCCCCGTCCATCTTCGCGACGTCCCCGGTCAGGAACCAGCCGTCCCTGAAGGCCGCTTCCGTCTCTGCCTTCTGGTTCCAGTACCCCTTCATCACCTGCGGCCCCTTCACAGCGAGCTCGCCGACCTCCCCAGGCGGGAGCAGCACCGAGCTGTCGTCGAGGCTGACGACCGCTGCCTCTGTCCCCGAGTACGGCGGTCCGATCGAGCCTTCCTTCACCACTCCGGCCTTTATCGGGTTGCAGTGGGTCACCGGGCTGGTCTCGGAGAGCCCGTAGCCTTCCACCAGGTTCCCCCCGGTCAGCTCCATGAACTTCCTCCGGACGGCCGGCGGGAGGGCGGAGCCCCCGGACAGGCACGCCCTGACGGAGCGCAGGTCGAACTTGCCGGCGTCGGGCTTGCTGTTTATCGCGACGTACATCGCCGGAGCCCCAGAGAATATCGTCACCTTGCGGCTCTGGATCGTCTTCATCACCTCCTCGACGTGGAAGCTCGGGAGGAGCACTATCGAAGCGCCCGCGGCCAGGGGGGCGTTCATGCACACTGTAAGGCCGTAGATGTGGAAAAGGGGCAGGACGCAGAGAGAGACGTCGCGCTCGGTGAGGGGGAAGTGGCTGATGCCGTACACTGCGTTCGAGACGAGGTTGTAGTGGGTCAGCATCGCACCCTTCGAGACGCCTGTGGTCCCCCCGGTGTACTGGAGCTGGGCCAGGTCGTCGACCGCGTCGACCGGGACCGGGGTTTCGATCGGGGGGTTGGAGTTGACCAGCTCGACGAAGTCGAGGGTGTCCTTCCTCTGGACGTCCTTGATCCCGACGAGCCCTGCGAGCCTCTTCTTTAGAGGAGGAAGATAGTCGCGGATGCTGGTGGTGACCACGTGACTAAGCGAGAGCCTCCCTCTGCAGTCCTCGAGGCTCTTGTAGAGGTCGAGCCCTTTGGCGACCGTCCTGGTGGCCACGACGACTCTGGCTCCCGAGTCCCTCAGTTGGAACTCGAGCTCCCTCTCCTTGTAGGTTGGGTTGCAGGGGACGGCTATGCCCCCTGCCTTCAGGATGCCGAAGTAGGCGAAGACGAACTGAGGGATGTTCGGCATGAAGACGGCCACCCGGTCCCCCTTCTTCACCCCCAGGGAGACCAGGGCGGAGGCGAACCGGGATGAGATTTCGTCCACCTGGGAGTAGGTGAAGTCGCGCCCCTGGTAGTGGACGCAGAGCCCGTCCGGATGGAGCCTCGCCGAGTCCGAGAGCAGGGAATAGACCGGTCGCTTCTGCGGCGGAGGGACGTCGTACCTGCCGTCCAGCTGGACCTTCAGCCAAGGGCGCTCCAGCGTCTGCAACGCCGCGAGTAGGGCCAAACTTGCCTTAAGGGTATCCCCCTAATCCAATCCCCGTTCGCCGGCCTAGGCTTAAGTATAAACGGCCGGGCTCCCGAATCGAAAGGAGATGTCCGAAGCCGGCGAGAAATACCTCGTCCTCTGCGTGGACAGGGACAACGACCTCGGGGCGAAGGCCAAGGTCCAGTCACCGGTGGTCGGGCGAGAACTTGCGGTCGCCGCGGCCACGAAGCTCGCGCTCGCGGACCCAGAAGAGGCGGACGCCAACGCCATCTTCGCGGCGGTCAGGAAATACGACGAGCTGGTGAAGTCGAACACTCTGTGCGAAGTCGCAGTGGTCTGCGGGGACGTGAACAGGGGGTTCGAGGCCGACAAGAGGGTGGGGAAGCAGGTGGCGAGCGTCCTCGACAAGTCGAACTATGCCGGGGTGGTGCTGGTCTCTGACGGGGGGGAGGACGAGCAGGTGATCCCCATAATCCAGAGCCTGAAGCCTATCGTGTCGGTCCAGAGGGTGGCGGTCAAGCACAGCGAGTCGGTCGAGGAGACGTACCAGGTCCTTGGGAGGTATCTGAGGATGCTCGTGTTCGACCCCCACTACTCGAAGTACGCGCTCGGGGTCCCAGGCCTGGTCTTGATCCTCGCAGGCATACTCACGATCGCGGGGAGGGTGGCCGAGGCAGGGCTTGCGTCGCTTCTGATAATCGGAGGCGCCTTCCTCGTCAGGGGGTTCAGCATCGACAGGACCGTGGTCGGGCTCCTCCAGAGGGGGCCGACCGGGTACATCAGGTTCATCTCGATGATCGGGGCGGTCCTCGTGGTCATTTCGGGCATCGACACAGGCTACGTGTCGATGATGGCCGACACGGTCGCAGTGACCGCGGTCCAGTCCAACGCGTCTGCGATCCTGATCTATGGGGGGCCCCTCATCGGGTACTTCATGAGCGGGAGCCTGAACCTCGTATGGGCGGGGATCGCGATATACGCCATCGGAGCGCTGCTTTCCCACGCGGCGCGGGGGAGCGTCAGGTGGAGGAGAGACGGCTACCTCCTCGTCATCCTCGGGATCCTCTACTTCCCCCTCCTCACATTCTCGAGCTTCCTCATCAACGGCACGGCAGCCGCCTCCTTCTTCCTCACCTCTTACATACTCCTCGGCCTGGCCGCCATCTTCGTACTGACGATCACGATTTATCCCAGGGTCCGGCCGCGGGCGCCCAACGAATAGCCATGCTAGAGTCCGCGCTGAGATATCTCGGCGTCTACAAGGTCTACGAGGGGAGGCTCAAGGCGCAGGTCGAGTCTGAAGAGATCCCCAGCCACATCGGGATAATCCTCGACGGGAACAGGCGCTGGGCCCAGAACCAGGGGTTCCAAAGTGGGCTGGGGCACGAGGAGGGGGCGAACAGGGCCGAGGAGCTGCTGGACTGGTGCAACGAGCTCGGGATAAAGACAGTGACCCTCTACGTCCTATCGACGGAGAACCTCGAAAGGTCCCCGCAGGAGCTCCTGGAGCTCTTCAAGCTCATCGAGGCGAGGCTGGCGAAGCTTCTCAGCGACGAAAGGATAGTCAAGCACAACGTCAACGTCAGGGCCATAGGGCACCTGGACCTCCTCCCTGACTCCATCATCGGCACCCTGGAGGCCATAGAGAAGAAGACCGCCGACTACCACAACCACTACCTGAACATCGCTGTCGCATACGGGGGGAGGGCGGAGATAACGGACGTGGTGAAGTCGGTGGCGCAGGACGTCAAGAGCGGGAAGCTCAACCCAGACTCGATAACGGAGGAGACCGTCTCGAAGAGGCTCTACACATCCTACCTCCCCAACCAGGAGCCGGACCTGATCATCAGGACCTCAGGGGAGGAGAGGATGAGCGGCTTTCTGCTTTGGCAGGGGGCGTACTCCGAGCTGGTCTTCGTGGACGTGTTCTGGCCCGCGTTCAGGCTCATCGATCTGCTCCGCGCCATTCGGACGTACCAGAAGCGAAGGCGGAGGCATGGAAGATGATTCCAAACAATTATAACGGATTGCGCGGGTGGGGAAGACCGAGTTGAAGGTAGCCCTCGGGACGTTCAAGGACAAGGGGGACGAGCTGGCGGCTTTCCTGGAGCCGAGGGTGGGGACCAAGCCGTCCCGGTCAGGGGACTCCATAGAGATTGAGGACGGGAGCGTCAGGGCCGGGGTGAATCCCCGCCAGGTGAAGACGTACATCAAGCGGTTCCTGTACATGAGCGGGGTCAGGAAGAAGTACAGGGTGTTCGTCGCAGGGAAGGAGCTTACCATACAGGAGATCGAAGTAGGCGAGGAGGAAGAACGGAAGGCGCCGAGCCCGAAGCCGGAGGAGGCTCCGGAGAAGGCAGAGGAAGCCGAAGAGAAAGCCCCTGAGCCCGTAGAAGCGCCAGCCGAGGAGCCAAAGGCGAAGCCGAAGAAGGCGGCCCCGAAGAAGCCTCGGGCTGCCAAGAAGAAATAGCGGGACAGGCATCAGCGGGAACGGGCGCTTCTGGCCCGTTTGAGCCTCTTCTCTCGTAGCAGGGCCCTGAGATAGTTTCTCGACTCACGGAGGTCCTTCAGGGCCTGGCGGAAGTCGCCCAGAGAGAAGTTGTCGGACCCCTTCTTCAGGTTCTTCAGGGCGAACTGCAGTGCCTGCCGCTCGTCAGGCACCCTGTAGTTCTGGAGCCTGATGAACTTCCCCGGGTTCTCGTCGTCGAGCTCGAACTTGACGAAGGCGACGCTCTTCTCGACCTTGATGTAGGCCATCCATATGGACCTCAGCTGCTCCGGGGAGGGCTCCCCCGCTACGCCCCCGAGCGCGGACTCGATCATCTGTTCTGCGTCCGCCAGGTCCGAGCGCGTCTCTTCCCTCCACTCGCTCACGCGAGCGCCTCCTCCGGGGTTGCTGGCAAAGAATCCGCACCGCCCTCGTTCAGATTTATAACCAACACCCGGTTGCCCGGCAACACTTGCCGAAGAGAGACGAGAAAATAGGCGGGGCGTGCTATGTCGCTCTCGACTCGCTCGTCGAACTCGGGAGGCTGTCCTGCGCGCTGGAGCGGGCGCCGTTCCCTCTGTTCGCGTTCAAGCACGGGAAGGCTACAAGGATCGCGGCCCAGGCCGACCTCTTCATGGGGACTCCGGTCTTCTACTACTTCGACAACGGCAAGGTGGACGAGTTCCTGGCGTACAGGACGGCGGGGGAGGACGAAGAGGTGCAGCTCGTCAGCTCGGCGAGCAACGCATCCTATCTCTACGCGCCTGTGATCAGGGTGCAGAAGATGCCGGCTGCGCTCGACTCGAAGGACTCGTTCCAGGACAAGTTCATGTCTGTTGAAGTGGAGAACATCCCCAGCCTTGTGAAGGTGGGCGCCTACAAGACCCTCTTCGAAGAGCCCCCCCTGCCGCTGTTCGGGTTCAAGAACGGAGGGGGTTGGGTCCTCGGGACGTTCGCACGAATCGACGACTACGAGGAGGCTTCGATCTTCTTCTACACCACCGTGAAGGAGGAACCCTCCGGCTTCCTCAGGTACAGCTACGACAAGATAACCGAGACGACGTACGTGAAGAGGACCGATGAACCCGGGTTCCACTACATCAAGGTGATCAAGCTCACGGGGCCCCACCCCCTGGTCGAGTTCTAGAACGTCCCTCTGAGGAACTTCTCCGCTTCAGTCAGTGTGACCTTCGAGTTGTCGTAGGACGCCATCTCGAGGGCCTCGTGATAGGGGAACCAGGCGAAGCCCTGGTGCTCGAACGATATCTTGACCTTCTCGTCGCCGGTGGAGGCGACGAAATAGACCACCTGCTTGTGTATGTTCTTCCCGTCCCTCCGATAGAAGTATTCGATGATCTTGCGGAAGCCTGGGACTATCTTGATGTCCTTGAGCCCGGTCTCCTCGCCCACCTCCCTCACCACTGTCTGCAGCTCGCTCTCCCCCTTCTCGATGCCTCCCTTGGGGAAGTCCCATCTTCCGGCGTTCTGCAGCAGGAGGAACAGCCTGCGGCCCCCCGAGGTCCTGAACACGACTGCGCCTGCGGACCTTTCCTCCATGGCTCCCCCGACTTTCCAGGACAGATTAATAGCGTTCTCCTGGCATGTGCCGCGCCGTTGTCGCAGGGCGGGCCGGACGGGGCCTAGGTGTAGGGTTTGCGATTCGTCGAAAGGCTGAAGGACAAGGTCCAGAAGGAGAACCTCTGGTTCTTCATCCTGATCCTCCTCTCCCAGAAGGAGAGGTACGGGTTCGAGCTCAGGAAGCTCATCAACGAAAGGTTCGGGTTCTGGAGCGGGAACGTCACAGCCTATCGGGTCCTCTACGGCCTGGAGCAGGCGAAGTTGGTCAGGGCCGAGATGAAGGACAGGAGGAGGTACTACGCCATAACCGACCGAGGCAGGGAAGAGATGGAAGCTGCGAAGTCGTACCTGGAAGGGGTTCTGAGGGGCGCAGCGTAGTGTTTTACAATGGTAAAATAGGGGGCCGGGACACCCTCACTCTGAGGGATTGAGGTTGGCAAAGGTCAAGGTGGCCATAGCCGGCGTCGGGAACTGCGCGTCTGCGCTCATACAGGGCCTCCACTACTACTCTGAGAGGGGCCCGGACGAAGGCCTGACCTACTGGGATGTGGGCGGGTACACGCCGAAGGACATCGAGTTCGTTGCCGCCTTCGACGTCAACTCAAGGAAGGTCGGGAAGGACCTCTCGCAGGCGATCCTGCAGCCCCCCAACAACACCGTTCGGATCGCCGACGTCCCGAGCATGGAAGTCAGGGTCAAGAAGGGACCGGTCGGAGATGGGATCGGGAAGTACCTCAAGGACGTCGTGAAGATCTCGGGCGAGACAGAGGTGGACGTTGCGAAGGAGCTGAAGGACACTGGAGCAGAGGTGCTCGTCAACTATCTCCCGGTCGGGAGCACCGCGGCCTCGGAAGCGTACGCCGAGGCTTCGCTGAAGGCCGGAGTCGCATTCGTGAACGCGATCCCTGTCTTCATCGCGTCGGAGAGGAGGTGGTCTGAGCGCTTCGCAAGGGCAGGGCTCCCGGTGGCCGGGGACGACGTCATGAGCCAAGTGGGCGCGACCGTCCTCCACAAGACCCTGGTGAAGATGGCGGTCGACAGGGGGGTGAAGGTGGACGAGACGTACCAGCTCAACATCGGAGGGGACACGGACTTCCTCAACATGCTGGAGGAGAGCAGGCTGAAGGACAAGCGGGAGAGCAAGACGAGCGCCGTGAGGGCGATGTCCCCATACGAGGTCCCGACGAGAATCGGGCCGAGCGACTACGTCCCCTTCCTTGAGAACGACAAGGTCTGCTACATCTGGCTGAAGGGGCGCTACTTCGGGGGGACTGTGGTCAAGATGGACGTGAAGCTCCACGTCGTGGACGCCTACGACAGCGGAGGGGTGATGGTGGACGCGATACGGGGGACCAGGCTGGCCCTAGACAGGGGGGTCTCTGGGCAGCTGGAGAGCCTTTCGGCCTTCTGCTTCAAGCATCCGCCGGTCCAGATGCCTTACCCAGCCGCGAAGGCTGCGTTCGAAGAGTTCACTTCTGGGAAGAGGGAGCGGTAAGGGCCTTCCTGCGGACATAGTAGGCCACTGCGAAGACCGCGATCAAGATGAATGCGGTCGGGATGATGTACCTGGTCGTGACGTCCTCCGCTATCCCGATCCCCGAGGACTTCGGGACTGTCCCGCTGATGGTCGTACCGGAGTAGCTGAACTTCAGGCTCGCTCCTGAGAAAGGCACGGTGATCCCGGAGCTCGCGACAGCCCTGGCGCTGGCGGTGATGTTGCCGTGCGCCCCGAGCGTGGGTGCAGAGATGGTGAGGATGCCCCCCGAGACCTTGGCGTTCACCAGGCCCGACAGCCCCAGGCCTGACGGGACCGGGAGGGCGAAGGTGACGTTGGATACCTGCACGCCGGTCGGGTTGGTTATCAGAAAGTCGATCGTGAAGTTCTTTCCCTCCACCGGGTTCGCCGGGGACGTGCTGATGGACACCACGAGCGGCTGGTAGACCGACAGAGTGGGGGCCTGGCTCTGGATGGAGAACGGGGTCCCCCCGAAGTAGAACGTGGCTGTGGCCGGGGTCGCAGTCTGGGTCCCGGACACCTCCTGCAGGGTGACTCCGTAGGAGAGGGTCGCGTTCCCCTGCGGGGAAATCGTCAGCCCCTTCTTCGACAGGACGGCAGTGGACGCGACCGAGTCGAACGAGTCCACCGTGGACGCTATCGTGCCGTTGTACACAGGCAGAGGCCCAGCGTTGGTGGCCGTTATCGTGGCGGTCGAGCCCATCCCCCCGAAGAGCTGAGAGGGCGCGAACTGTTTGGACACGACGAGGCCCGCAGGAACCGCCAGAAGGTTCGACATCCCCGATACGCTCCCGCCCGTGGTTGTCCCCTGGAATGACAGGGGCTGAAGCATGAAGTTCTGCGGCTTCGCGAGGTCATACTGCATGTATGTGGTCAGGGAAGAGGACGCGTTCAGCACAGGGTAGGCGATCTTGAGCGCGCCGCCGGTGCAGGTCACCCCGCTCTTGGCGACGCTGCTGCCTGAGATGGCCCCGCACCCCAGCCCGGCCGGGAGGGCCCCGGTCGCGCTGAACGCGGTCACGTTCGCAGTGCCGGCGTCGAAGACGGTGAGCGCGAGCGTCACGTTGGCATGCTGGTTCGCTAGGCTCGCGATGTTCGCGGCGACAGTCAGCATCATGAACGCGATGTTCATCGAAGTGTGAGAGAAGATGTCAGAGACCGCATTCGTCGTCGCGTTGAGCGTGGCTCCTGACGGGTCCTGGTAGGTCGTAGAATACCCGGTCGTGCTGTTAGTCCCCAGGAGCCCCGCGGCCGTCTGCGACACGGAGACCGACGCGGTCCCCCCATTCGCAGCAAGGCCCGCGATCGAGTGGCCTGCGACCACGACGGAGTTCGCGGGGAGGGTCCCGACGTTCGTCACTGTAACGTTGAAGCTCTGCGGCGACCCCACGGGCTTGCCGAAACCTCCCGTCGGGGTCAAAGTGGAGAAGACCACCGCGTCGTCGACCCCGAGCGAAAGCCGAATCGGGTTGAAAGTGGCGGTCGCGTTGAAAGCCACTCCATTGACCGTGTACTGATACCGGACTACGGAAGCCGGGATGACCATCGACTGGGCTGCGGTCCCGGTGTACTGCAGCCTGTAGACAGGGGTGATGCTGCTGCCTGGGGCGAGGGACAGGGATGCAACGGAGTCGGACCCGCTGCCGCTCAGGAGCCTGAAGACCCCCGTACGGTTCCACCAGTTGTCGGTGAAACTGACTCTCGAGATGGTGAGCGATGGGGAAAGGTTCCTGAGGCCGAGCGTTATCGAGACGTTGCCCCCGGTCTTCAGCACGCCCACGTCCACCGCCCTGGTCGCCAGCAGGGCCGCAGGGACCTGCGCGACTGTCGCGTTCACCTTTGAGAGCCTCTTCCCTGCCGCAAGCGATAGCGAGTAAGATGAGGTGAACTTCGCTCCGTCGTTCGCCACCGTGGCGTGGTCAGAGGATTTTATCATGCCGTCGAGGAAGTTGAGCTGCACGGTCGAGGACGAGCTCTTGTTGGCCGCCTGGAGGAAAGACACGCCGCTTCCGAAGTAGCTCATCAGGTTGGGCTGGCTGCCCGAGAGGGCGCTGCTGCTTATGCCCCCTACCACGAGGGTGTGGTCGAAGCCCGAGCTCGAGGACGACTTCCCCTCGAGCACCACGAACGGGGAGCCCGAAGAGGTCAGGGACGCGCTCGTTATCGCGCTCGCGAACCCGCCCTCGGTGGAGGGGAGGAAGCGCAGCAGGGTATTGGGGACGAGGTCGTTGAACGATATCGGGCTGTAGAAGACGAACGACCCTGTTCCGTTGGAGTAGGACGTGAACGAAGTCAGCAGGTACGGGTCGAGGGCGGCGGCGGAGGCGCTCGCGTGGGCGAATGAATCAGAGCCCAGAGTCAGGAACAGTCCCTGTGAAGGTATGAACGGCACTGGGAGGAGGTTGTACCCCCTGGGCCCGAAGACCTGGAAGTCGGATGACCAGCCGACTGTCTTTATGGCTGTGACGTTGTAAGAGGCAAGGCCAGGCGTCGACTCGAAGGCCGAAAGGCTCCCCGACCCGTTCACCCCTCCGAAGGTGAAATACCAGAGAGCGCTCGACCCGGCCACGTACACGTTGAGCTTCTCGGTGTAGCCGCTGGCCCCTACAGCCACCTGCACAGGAAGGGATGAGAGGACGAAAAGGGCAACGACCGTTACTGCTAGCAGCTGAGAACGCTTCAAACGAGACGCGGATGGCCGTCCGGTTCACCGTATAAAACCATAGTCCCAGGAACTCTGCTGTTACTCCTGCCCTCTCGCGGATATCTGCTCTGTATCAGTTTCACAGAACCCTACGGACGGAGAGTATCACCACGGTTCGTGTCATTTATAGAAGAAGCAACCATCAATTTGAAAGTGATCACCTCCGCCAACGAAGCCAGATGCGGGACGCCCGTTGTTGCTGTGAAATCTGCTTCCTTCGGCTACCCAGAGACAGGTCGACTACAAGTCGAGATGGGATGGTGTGCCGTACTGGTATGTCAACCCCCGAGGTACGTCCTCACACTGCCTTTGTGGCTCCCGCGTCGTACCCCTTGCGGACAGGAAGCTATACTGCCCGAAGTGCGACAGGACATGGGACAGGGACGACCTAGCAAGCAAGAATATCGTGGCCTGCGCGGTTCCGCAGGCTCGGCCCTCCAAGGGAAGCGATGAAGGGGAACCCAGGAGGCAGGAGGACGCTGGTAATCCCCCGAGTGGACGGAGGGAAGGACGACTCGCTAGTTAGCAAGAAACGAGTTCCCAGAACCAAAACCGTTGGTTGGACGACTACTTCTTTCTGGAGGTTTCCTCTGCGGGGTCGTCGACCCCCCTGTCGTTGAGGATGAATACCGTGTCCCGTTCTGGATGGTAGGGGCTGTCGACCATCCTTGCTATGCGGTTCTTCGCCGCCTTCCTCAGGTAGATCCTGTATGTGCTGGTGTGGGCGACCACGTGCCCTCCCGTGGGCCTCGTCGGGTCCCCGAAGAACGAGTCTGGGGCCGCCTGGACCTGGT
>JAFMAU010000031.1 GCA_029784825.1 Nitrososphaerota archaeon
CCCTGTGTCTAGAGACAGGGCGCTGGGCGAGGTTCTTTCTGTGCTGAAGTCGGAGCCGGTTCCCCCCGAGGAGGGGAGGAGCTACGCCGAGGGCCCGCTCCTGCTGACTGGGCCTGGGAGGATGAATCTCTCCAGAAGCCAGAATGAGACCGACGTCAGACTCTCTTCAGAGATGCGCAGGCTCCTGAAGCTGAGATATTCGGCCTACGGCTGAAGTGCGTTCCTGTTACGGGCCGAGCTGAATAGCCCACACAGGATGTATCTCTGCCCCGTAGCCGTGGTCGGTGTCGAGGACGAGGGCTCCCGTGATTGTTATCCTGTCGCCAGGCTGCATCGCGCGGAGCTGGGAAGCCAGCTGAGGTTGATCTGACGGGACGACCTCCGCGTGCATCAGGCTCCCCCCTACAACGATGTTCCCGACGGACAGGAGGGACGTGTACTGCGGGTCCAGCTTGATGTCTATCCCGAAGTCGTTGTCGTTCGACGGGCCGTACTGGGGGGCGATCCCCTCCACCGTGCCGCTGACCGTGACACAGGTGTCGATAACCCTGAGGCGCTGGGGGCCCCAGACGCCGTTCTGCTGGGTCCCTGCCCCTGCCAGGTTGCTCTGTGCGCATGAGGACGAGGAGTTGGACTGGGCCCACTGGGACCTGGACAACGAGTCCGGATAGAGAGGGTAGAACGCATTGTGCGAGTCGCGGGAGAGGGCGATGGGGTTGGCTGCGAGAGATGCGGGGACAAGGATGAGGGCCGCGATGAAGAGCACGGCGGCGACCCGCTTCGATGACATCTTTGAGACGCCTGCCCACGCTGCGGCTGCGAGCACGACTGCGCTGGCCGCGAGCCCGATCGGCATGAAGAACGAGCTCGCCGACATGAAGATCCCCATGGCCGAGATCAGGACCGCCCCTGCGAGGAGCACGCCCCCGGGTCTTGCACCGGCCGCCCCCTTTGCGATTAGATACGCAGGAAGGACCCAGAAGGCGTCGAAGAAGGTCAAGGGGGTCCCCGACGCCTGACCTCCATAGAACAGAAGGCCCAGGATGGTGGCGAGGGCCGTCCCCAGGAGGACCACGCTCAGCGACGCCCCGGCGGGGCCCAAGCGCTGCCTGGTCTTCGTCAGGACGAACACCTGGATCGGCCTCACTATCATGGCCCCCACCACGAGGAGTGTGAACGCCGACTGGGTGTAGGCCACCAGCCCGAGGGCTGCCGCGTTCGCGATGAAGTAGACGGCTGTGCCGGCCAGAGGGTCGAGCATGAGACCTGCGGCAAGCATCCCCATGGCGCTGGCACCGTAGCCGAAGAACAGGTACGGGACGTTGCCCACGGTCAGCGAAGTGATGAAAGTGAGGACGGCCGCGAAGGCGTAGGTCTTGACCTTCAACAGGTCACCGGCGGCGTTCACGCCTGCTACCTGATTTAATCATTCCATGGTAAGAGTAATTAGCTTCTCCAGCTACTGCTGCTGCGATGCCGCAGAACGTCGAGCTCTCGGACAAGGCGTACAGGATGCTCGTGAACGCGAAGAGGGCCGGCGAGACGATCTCCGATACGATAACGCGCAACCCGGACATACGCAAAGCCAACCTGCAGAAGAGGGGCGAAGTGGAGATCACCACCTTGGAGGGCAAGAGGCTGAAGGCTGGCATCGTCGAAGACCTCTGCCTGGGGACAGGCTTCTGCGCGGTGCTCGCCCCGGAGCACTTCTCTCTGGAGAGGCAGCAGATAGGCGTGGAGCCGCTCGGGATCGCCGATGCCGACGAGAAGCTTGTAGAGCTCGAGAGGCTGCGCCGCGCCGCCGAGTCGTGCCCCTGGAGGGCGATCTATCTGAAGGACTCGGACACAGGGGAGTTCGTCGTCCGCAGCGGTTAGCAAGCCCTTTTGAGCCCGGCACCGCGGGCCGGCGTCCGTGCTCACCCGAGACGAAAAGGTCGAGAACCTCCTCACGAACTTCTCCCTGATAATGATGGGTATGTTCGAGGGGGTGTTCACCACGATGGCGGTAGGGCTGGTCGACGCCCTGTCGACGGCAGCCGAGTCCCTCGGCGGTAGGCAGGCTGTCCGCAAGGAAGAGCGGGACGCCGAGGTCGACGCAAAGCTCCGAAGCGTGTTCGCCGATCTGAGGAAAGAGGTCGCCGACGGGTTCGCCGGAAAGGACGAGAAGTTCAGGGCCTTCGTCAAAAACCCGGCCTTCGACCGGGGGGTCAGGATAGTCGAGAGCAACGAGGTGGGGCTCCCGAAGCTGACCGAGAGCCTGACTGATGAGGACCTGGCAGGCTACGTCGGACTAATCCAGAAGGAGGACCCCAGGCTCGCCAGGATGATGACCGAGCTCGGGGAGTGGCAGAAGACGACGCCGAGGTTCACGCGGTAGAGCGCGCACCGTCCGACGTTCTCAGGGATGAAAATCGAGGAGGCCTGTTATGTACGGGTGGTCGAGCGGCCGCTCGCATGGGGACGGGACCGGGTGAGGACAGGGGCTCAGGCCCGACCAGGACGGAGTTCGCCCGACTGATCGATCACACGCTTCTGAAGGCGACCGCCACGGTGGCGGACATCGACCTGCTGTGCGAGGAGGCCCTGCGCTTTGATTTCTGGAGCGTCTGCGTGGCGCCGAGCCACGTCCACAGAGCGAGGACGCGCCTCGAAGGGAGCAGGGCGAAGGTCTGCGCAGTGGTGGGGTTCCCGCTCGGCTTCGCAGCCCCGAGCATCAAGCTCGCTGAGGCGGTGAAAGCCGTTGAAGACGGGGCCGACGAGATCGACGTCGTCATGAACATCGGTGCGTTCAAGTCCGGGGAAGACGACGCGGTGTTCAACGAGATCAACAGCCTCGCTCAGTTCTGCCACACCCGCTCGAAGCTCCTCAAAGTCATAATCGAGTGCTGCTACCTGACGGACGAGGAGAAGGTGAAGGCTGCGAGGCTCGCGGAGCTGGCGGGTGCGGACTTCGTGAAGACTTCGACCGGGATGGGGAACGGAGGAGCGACGCCGGAGGACGTGAAGCTACTGAGGAGGGCCCTGCAGACAAGGACGAGGATCAAAGCGTCCGGGGGGATAGGCACCCTGGAGAAAGCGCTGGCCATGGTCGCCGCAGGAGCCGACAGGATCGGGACCAGCTCGGGGGCGAAGATCATGGGCGAGTGGCAGGCCGCTGCCGACAGCCGGTTCGTGGCCAAGCCAAATTCGGGCTAGACCAGGCGGACCACCGCAGGGAAACTCCCCACAAACTAGAAAGAGTGCCGGCATCCTCGGATGAGTGGTGCCAGACGAGCTAGACGTCGACCTCAACCGGGCCGAGTTCAAGGCAGTCAACAAAGAGACCGCAAGGATGCTCCTCGAGTTTTTCGAGGGGGTCCGGTCAAAGCGGGTCTTCCCCGGAAGGAAACCCTCGCAGATCCAGAAGCTGCTTGCGGAGCCACTCCCGTCCGCCCCCCAGGACCCCCTGAAGATCGTCAGGGAAGTCGAGAGGAAGATCATCCCGAACAGCACGTTCACGGGCTCCCCGCGCTACTTCGGTTTCGTGATGGGCTCAGGGACCACGATGAGCGTGTTCGGTGACGCGATAGCAGCCGCGATCAACCAGAACCCCGGAGTCTGGAAGGCCAGCCCGGCCGCCACCGAACTCGAACGGGTGGTCGTGAGATGGTTCGCAGAGATGGTTGGGTATGACAGGGAGTCGGCCGGGATTCTCACCACTGGAGGGACGATGGCCAACGTGGCAGCCATCGCCACGGCCCTGCATGACAGGGCGGGATACGACTTCGCGAACGAAGGCATCCAGTCGGAGAAGCGAAAGGGGCGGTTCACGCTCTACATGAGCGACCATGAGGGGCACTCTTCTGTGGTGAAGGCCGCTCAGCTGCTCGGGCTCGGGAGGAGCAGCGTCAGGCGCGTGAAGAGCGACGACGACTTCACCATGAACGTAGAGAGCCTTGAAGAGGCGATCGAGAAAGACGCAGCCGAAGGGAACACCCCGTTCTGCGTCGTGGCCCAGGTGGGCTCGATCAACGTCGGCGTGGTCGACCCGCTCAGGGAGATAGCCCGCGTCTGCTCCAGGCACAACATGTGGTTCCATGCCGACGGGGCATGCGGCGCCTTCGGGAGGATCATCCCAAGGAAGGCCCACCTGTTCGAGGGACTGGAGCTCGCAGACTCTGTGACTCTCGACCCTCACAAATGGCTCTTCATCTCATATCAATGCGGCTGCGTCCTCGTGAAGGACCCCCTGAAGCTCAGGAACACGTTTACGCAGCACGCCGCCTACTTGAAGGGGATCCTCCCGACAGAGTACACGGGGCTCGACTACCACGAGTATGGGCCGCAGATGTCGAGGGGGTTCACTGCGCTCAAGGTGTGGATGTCGCTCAAGCAGATAGGGGTGAAGAGGTACAGCAGGCTCCTTGGGAGGGACGTCGCCCTCGTCGAATACCTTGACAAGCTCGTCAGGAGCAGCGAAGAATTCGAGCCTCTCTGCAAACCTGTCCTCCAGATGTACTGCTTCAGGTTCGTCCCGAAAACCAAGAAGCTGGCGGAAGACGAGGTCGACAGCCTCAATCAGAGGATAGCCGACGAGGCCCAGCTCACGGGAAAGGCGTTCCTGATGACGACCTCGATCAGAGGCAAGACAGCCCTCAGGCTTTCGGTCACAAACCATCGGACCAGGAAGGAGGACGTCGACCTGACGTTCAACCTGCTGCGACGGATAGGAAGGAAGCTGGCGGCCGGCACCTAGCCCGGCCCAGGGGAAGGAGAAGATCTTGAGGGTCTACGTCGAAAAAGGCAGGGACCCAGTCGAGAACCTGCGACGGGAAGACGAGCTGTTCCGGCGAGTGGAAGCAGGGAAGTCCCCAGAGCTGGTCCGTTTTTGGATCGACTCGGAATGCCTGGTAAGAGGGAAGGCGAAGAGCGCCAATTACGGATGGTACCACGAGGCCCTGGCCAAGAGGATGGGGGTCAGGGTCATCGAGCGGGCGACAGGCGGGGGCGTCGTCTACCACGACGAGGGGAACCTGAACTGGAGCCTCTTCTTCAAGAGCTCCGGGCAGCTCCTCTCCCCGGTGAAGATGTTCGGCAGAGCCTCGGAATATATCGTCAAAGCTCTAGTGAGCCTGGGCCTTCGCGCCCAATTCGCCCCCCCGAACCGGATCGACGTCCAGGGCCGGAAGGTCTCAGGCATGGCAGCCAGGTCGACTCCCCGCGCCTACATGGTCCACGGGACGTTGCTCCTCCGGTCAGACCTGGAGAAGCTCAACCAGCTCTGCATCCCGCCTCCAGGCTGCCCGCCGGTCGCCAACCTTGGCGAGTGGATCCCTGAGATCCATCCCCAGCAAGTGGTGCGGGCGGTGGTCGAAGCTCTGAAGGGCCACGATGTCCAGGCTGCCGGCGGGCTGAAAAGGGTGGGAGCACACCAGCGCTCACCGGCAGAACCCTTATCCCCGGCAGACCGGTGAGAAGAGATATGAAAGCGGCCGTGGTTTCAGATGATTTGCAGACAGTTTCCGCCCACTTCGGCATGGCCCGGCATTACCTGGTCTACGAAATCGAAGGTGGAGTCGTGAAGGGAAGGGAGGTCAGGGAGAAACTCGCGCACGGGCAGGGACAGCACCACCACGAGCACGGCGCAGGAGGCGAACCCGCATTCCATGATTCTGTGCTGTCAAACATCAGGGACTGCGACGCGGTGGTCTCGGCGGGGATGGGGACTCCGATGTACGAATCGATCGTGGCGTCCGGGAAGAAGGCGTTCATCACCCGGGTGCGCTCTGCCGACGAAGCTGCGAAGGCGCTCGCGGAGAGCCGCCTGGACAACCATCCGGAGTTCCTGCACTGACGGCGACGGGCGGGAACATTTCCCAGGCTTGAGAATCGTCTTTCTGGCTTATCTACCGACCTGAATCGGGCCGGAAATAGACCTCGCGTGGATTTGTGCCCCTCCTCTTCTGGCTAAGGTGGTACGATTACGCCGCGCCTTTGGCGCAGAAGCGTTCACGCGGGGCCGCAACTTTTAGTGCACTCGCCTTGGTCCGCGTGGACATGCAGTTGACTAGAGAGCGCCTCACCGGGATGAAGAGCTTCTTCGAGCCGAAGAGCATCGCCGTGGCTGGGGTCTCGACCGACCCGAACAAGATGGGTTCCATCATATTCGCGAATCTTCTGGCTAACCGCGGGAAGGGACTGCTCAAGGCGAAGGTCTACGCGCTGAACCCCGCCCACGACCATATCGGAGAGGAGCCCTGCTACCCTTCGGTAGATGCCCTCCCTGAGACGCCAGAGCTCCTGGTCGTCGCAGTCCCCGAGTCCATCACCCCGGGCCTGATGCAGGCGGCGGCCAAGCGTGGGGCGAAGGCAGCGGTCATGGTGACGAGCGGGTACGCGGAGGCAGGGAGGGGAGACGTCGAGAAGAGGATCGGAAAGTTGGCGGCGAGGCATGGGATGAGGATACTCGGGCCGAACACCATCGGGCTGGTGGACACGCGCTCAGGGGTGGACTCGCTCTTCCTGCGGCCCACGAAGAGGCTCCCAGACGGAACGGAGATAGTTTCGCTGCTCAGACCCCTCGAAGGCGGGATTGTGATAATAACGCAGAGCGGGCATCTCGGGGAGACGATCTCGGAGGAGCTGGCTGCCAGCGGGGTCGGGATCAGGGCGCTCGTGGGGACAGGGAACCAGCTCGACGTCTCGGTCGAGGACGTGATGCAGTACTTCGCCGACGACTCAAACACAAAGGTGATGGCGGTCTATCTCGAAGGGGTCCGCGACGGAAGGAGGTTCATTCAGGTCGCTCGGTACGCCAGCTCGAGGAAGCCGGTGGTCGTGTTCAAGGTGGGCAAGACCGACGTGGGGGCAAGGGCAGCCCTGACGCACACGGCCTCCCTCGTGGGAGACTACGACGTCTACAGGGCGGCGTTCCGCCAGGCCGGCCTGGTCGAGGCCGGGAGCCTGCAGGAGCTGATCGACTGCTCTGTCGCCCTTTCGATGATCCCTGCTCCGAAGGGGAACAGAGTCGCTGTCATAACGAACGCAGGAGGGGTGGGAGCGATCGCCGCCGACGAGGCGCAGAGCCATGGGATGCAGGTCGACCCTCTAGGGGAGGGAGCGAAGAACCGGCTGCGCTCGGAGCTCGAGGGGGCTCCGTCCCTGTCAAACGCGTCGCTCGCCAATCCCATAGACCTGACGGCGTCTGCGACCACCGACGAGTTCGTCAGGGCAACACGGACCGTCCTTTCGTTCCCCGAATACGACCTTGTCGTCTTGATGCCGACTCACCAGGCACCGGCCATCGACCACGACGTGGGACGGCGCCTCGCCGCCGTCGTCTCAGAGTCAGGGAAGCCCGTGGCCGCCTGCGTCATCGGGGCCTCTCCTCTCGCAGGCAAGATACACGGCGAGTTCATGTCAAAGGGAATCCCGAGCTTTCCGACCCCGGAGAGGGCCGTGCGCGCGCTCGCAGCCGCGACCCTCTACTCGAGCTTCAGGGAGCTCCCGGCAGGGGCCCCTGTCGTCCGCCGGAGGAGTCGGGGCATCGGGGGGCGAGGGGGGCCGGTGCCTCGGGGCGAGGTCGGCAGGCTCCTCCGCTCGCATGGCATCGGCGAGCCGAAGTCGGTGACGGTCAGATCGGCGAAAGACCTCGGCTCCCTCAAGACGCTGCGCTTTCCTGTCGCGTGCAAGCTCCTGGCTGAAGGGGTCCTCCACAAGACCGAGGTGGGCGGGGTCGCGCTCAACGTGGCGGGGATAGAAGAGGCGAAGTCGGAGTTCGACAAGTTCGTCAAGGCGGCCAAGGGCAAGCGCCTCCGCTTCCAGGGGATGCTGGCGCAGGAGATGGTGCGCAAGGGAGTGGAGGTGATCCTCGGTGGGACGCGGGACACCACGTTCGGGCCTGTGGTCGTCCTGGGTCTCGGAGGGACCTACACCGAGGTGACGCGCAACTACGCCCTCAGGGTGGCGCCCGTGAGCCCAGAGGAAGCGAAGTCGATGCTCGTGGAGACGAAGCTCGCCAGCGTGCTCGCAGGCTACAGAGGGGGACCCAGAGCGGACCTCGAACGCCTTGCCGCCGCCGTCTCCGGCTTCTCGAAGATCATGCCGGAGAACCCTCGCATCGAACAGATGGAGGTGAACCCCCTGATGGTGACCGAGGACGAGGTCCTCGCAGTGGACGCCCGGGCGATCCTCGGCAGCTCTGGCTGACCCGCCAATTCGCAGTGGTCACTGTATGTCGGAGAGCCTGGCTGCCGCGAGCGGGATAGTCATCTCTCCTTTCAGGAGACCGCCGTGGTGGCCCCTGAGGGTCAGCGGCTCCCCCGGCCTGTAGCGGTACCAGACTGTCTTGGTCCCGTGTGGAAGGACCATCAGGTTCCCGACCCTCCTCCGGAACTTCCTGCTTGGCTTGTTTATCCCGAATAGCCCCATGCGTATTGACTCGTCGGTCTCGACGACGGATGCGACACCTTCGAGCCTGTCTTCCAGGTAGCGCTTGGCCTCGTCGAGCTTGTCCTCCTTCACCCTGAGGTACGCATCCCTCGCGCTCCCCCAGGGCGGGATCGGCTTCGCTGAGCGCCCGCGCTCCAGGAATCCTTCGAGCTTCTTCCACCTGTTCATGTACAGCGTCTTCTCAGGAGCGACGTTGATCTGGCCGTGGTCGGCAGTAACAAGCACGAGCGTCTTCCGGGCGGCCTCCTTGCTCAGCTTCGAGAGGAGCCCCTCTTGGAGGGCGTGCGAGATCAGGGAGGCCTCCACGTCTGCCTCGTCCGTGTTGGGCCCGTAGATGTGCTCGATTGTGTCGACGTAGGACCAGTATACGTAGAACAGGTTGCGGCCCTTCGAGCTCTCGAGCATCCGCCTGAGCGAGACGGTAAGGTCGGACGCGGAGGCGTAGGGGGTCACGTCGCTTCCCTTGTGGGAGACCTTCGAGTAGGCGGTGTAGGCGAGGGACCTGCTCGTGAGCGACATGCTGTTCACCCCGGCTTCCTTCAGCCGTTCGAATATGGTGCGCCCGTCGAAGAGGAAATTCGGCCTGACCTGTCCGACGAGGGTGTCTCTTCCCGGCTCCCCCACCCTGGTGAACGGGAGGGTGACGATGACCGAGTCCAGCTCGTCCATGTAGACGAACCATTCGGGGAGGCCGTGCTCCTGCGGGGTGAGCCCTGTGCTCACAGTCGTCAGGGCTGCGGCGGTAGTCGACGGGAAGACAGTGGTGATCGGCCGGACGCTCCCCTTCTTCGTCAGAGAACCGACGAAACCCTTCCCGCTCTGCCTCATCCATTCGTCGTACCCGAAGCCGTCGCAGAGAATGAGCACGACGTTCTCTACCCCGGACGTCTCGGCGCCTCCGAGGGCGTCCTTGGGGAGCACGGGCCTGGCGTGGTCTACCCCGAAGACGGAGAGCACGGTCGAAGGGACGTTCGAGAGGCAGTACCCTGAGTAGTCTGGCCTCACCCGCCCCGGCAATTGCAACGGCCCGCTCTTACTTCCTGCCAAGATATGTCTTGCCGAGCGCCTTCTTTGCGACAGGCCAGCCGTCGCGCAGCCACGGCGTCGGCCGCGAAGAGGTGACGAGAGCGTCCACCTCGGAGACGCTGAGGAACTCGAAGCCCTCCGACTCGGCAGGGTCGACCCTGACCTCTTCGTCGCTTTCGCAGCAGTAGACTGCGACCACCTCGTTCTCGGGCGGGTCGCGGTGCACGAACTTCCCTGCGTAGGCCATCGGAGCAGAGATCCCAGTCTCCTCGAGGAGCTCCCTGGCAGCGGCCGACTCGTAGGACTCGCCGTATGTCACGTGGAATGCAGCGGACGAGTCCGGGCGACCCGGGAAGGTCTCCTTTGACCTGCTCCGGTGCTGGATGAGCACCCTCCCGTCGCTCCGCCTCAGGAATACCGTCCCTGACCTGTGAAGCTTCCCGTCTCTGTGGGCGTCGCGCCTTTCCACTGGCCCGATCACGTTGTCGAGCTCGTCGACCAGGTAAAGGAGCTCCAACCAGCTGGCCGCACATCGGGAGGTTAAGACCATGTGCATTCTTGTGGATGTGCGAATCCCAGCGGCAAAGGTCTATAACAGCCCGCGAAGTCCGGAGCCTGAATAATGAAGACGCGTAACGGCGTGACGACGAGTCAAGCCGCCATCGCGGTAGTAGTAGTCATCATAATCGCAGCAGTCGGCTTCTACGCAGCCACATATCTCACACCAGGCCCAAGCACAACGAGCACGACCTCCACGACTTCGGCAGTCCAGGGGGTAGTCCCGCGCAGCATCACAGTCCAAAGGAACGCTTGGTCGAACGACATGGACCCGAGAGAGACGTCCACCATCGACGTCGTGCAGAACCTCTACGAGACCCTGACCTACGTCGCACCGAACGGCACAGTCCTACCCGGGCTCGCCACCAGCTGGTCCTCCAGCGACGGCGGAGTCACCTGGAACTACAACCTCAGGCAGGGAGTGACGTTCCACGACGGCAAGGCATTCAACTCCACGGCCGTGGTCTACTCGATCAACGCGATAGTCAAGTACGGCGGAGGTGACGCCCCCGATGTCTGGAACACGTTCAAGAGCGTGACAGCCACAGGGACGTACAGCGTCCAGATCGTCAACAGCCAGCCAACCAACGAGCCGATCGTGACCGCGGCCGCCTATGCCGCGTTCATGTTCAGCCCCAACATAATAGCGTACTCGGGTGCCAAGAACGATACCTCAGGCCTCCATGCATGGTTCCTGCAGCTCCACGACGACGGGTCGGGACCATACACGATCAACTCCACCGGCTCCAGCCTGTCCAAACAGGTGATCGAGATCAGCGCGTTCAAGAGCTACTGGGGAGGCTGGCACAGCGGCCAGATCACCAACATAATCGTGGACACGGTCTCGAACACAAACACCGCAGTCCTGGAGGCTGAGAAGGGGCAGCTCGATGTGATCGGGCTCTCCGGCCAGTGGCAGTACGTCCCCCAGCTTCTGCAGGCGGGGCTACAGCTGAAGTCAGGCCAATCGTTCTCTGCAATCTGGCTCCTCTTCAACAACCAACACGAGTACCTCAACAACACCCTCGTCAGGAGGGCGTTGCTCACTGCCATCAACTATCAGCAGGTGGTCAACCAGGCCTACTTCGGGTACGGTTCGATGTTCCCTGGAATAATCAACCCGGGGAAGCCGTTCTACAACGCCAACTCGCCCAGCTACCCAATGACAGGGAACCTCACCGCTGCCAAGTCCCTGATGAAGCAGGCAGGGTATCCGGGTGGGCTCAATGTCACCTGGACCGTGACCTACTCGACAGGCAGTCCGTTCCTGGGCACGGCGTGCCAGGTCCTCAACACCTACTGGAGCAAGCTGGGGGTTACCCTCAACTGCCAGGGTGAAGGGTTCGGCGCAGTGACCAAGCAGGCAGGGTACTTCAACCAGACCACAGGCACGGTATTCTCTCCAGGCCCGATCAGCTACGCATCCACTTCGAAGGCCCAAGACATTGTCCTCCTCAACTGGGTAGGCGCCACGGCAGACCCGTGGCTCGTCCCCAACGAGCTCTTCGCGATCCAGAGCGCACCGTACCAGAACGACATCCTGTTCAACTGGTCCTACTGGAGGAACTCCACATTCACGAACCTCCTCAACAAGGCGGTGCTGGACGAGGCCAACCCGTCAGTGGCTCAACCCGAGTGGAACACGCTCAGTACGATGTTCTACCAGGCTGCGCCTGGCTGGGGCCTCTTCGCGGAGAACGGAGGATGGATTCTTAGTCCGCACCTGCAGGGATACACACCTAACCCATACTACGGCTTCGACTACATCTTCTACTACCAGCTAACATACAGCAGTTAGTGGGCGGCTTGAACATAGGGGCTTACGTCGTCCGGCGAGCCCTCCTGATGGTGGTGGTCCTAGTGGGGACCATCACCGTCACATTTTTTCTATCCCACCTGATTCCTTCGAACCCGGCACTCTTCTTCGCCGGGCAGAACCCCACGCCGCAGCAGATCCAGCAGATCACGAATGAGTACGGGCTGAACAAGCCCCTCTACGACCAGTTCTACATCTACCTGAAGGACATATTCAGCGGAGACCTTGGGACCTCCTTCTCCTTCCAGCTCCCCGTCCTCACACTGATACTGCAGGGCCTCCCGAACACCTTCACCCTCGCGGCCATATCCACGTTCTTCGCGCTCCTGCTCGGGATCCCGCTGGGAGTGGAAGCTGCGCGGCACGGCGGCAAGAGAGTCGACTCGCTGATCAGGGTGCTTTCGGTGGGCTTCGTCGCCGTCCCGACGTTCTGGCTCGGCATAATCCTCCAGCTGGTGTTCGCTGTGTACTGGGGGATCCTCCCCCTGGGAGCTTACGGAGGGACGCTGACATATCTTACGCTCAACCCGTTGAAGATGATAACAGGCTCGGTCCTGGTCGACTCCCTCCTTTCAGGGAACTGGGGGGCCTTCCTCGCCATCGCCCAGAGCATGATCCTGCCGGTGGTGACACTCACCCTGTTCCCCCTTGGCATCATCATTAGGCACACCCGGGCTTCGATGCTCGCGACCCTGAACCAGGACTACGTCCGGAGCGCCAGGGCCTACGGGATCCCGGAGCGCCAGGTCAACTACAGCTTCGCGTTCAGGAACGCGCTCCCTCCTGTGCTGGTCTATGCGGGGCTGATCTTTGCGGGCTCGATAATCGGGATATTCTACGTTGAAGACGTGTTCAACCTTATCCCCGGGATCGGCTACCTGCTGTTCTATGCGACCGGGACCGGGATCTCGTCGTCTGGGTTCAGCGGCAACATCGACACCCCGCTGATCATCGGGGTGGCCATCATGACCACCGTGATCTATGTCGTCTCTAACTTCGTGGTGGACATGGTCCAGATCTACTACGACCGCAGAATCATAAAGTGAGCTCTTTCATGCACAGACTGCCGCGCCCCAACGGTCGTATCATACGGTTCTGGAAGACTCTGAAGGTCCTCTCGAAGGACAGGCTGTTCTTCTTCGGCCTGGCGGTCGTGGTCGTCATGGTGTTCATCGCGGTTCTGGCTCCCTGGCTCACCCCGTACTCGGACCAGGGCGCGGGGTTCGCGGCGAGCCCGCCCCCCACCTGCCCGGGGGTCGCCACCGAGATCAGCGGGCTCTGCCCGCCGAGCCTTTCGCACCCCTTCGGGACTGAGGAGCTGGGGAGGGACCTGATGGTCAGGATCTTCTTCGGCATCAGAACTTCGATAAGCATAGGCGCCTACGTGGTGGTGCTGGCGACGGCGATCGGGCTGGCGGTCGGCCTCAGCGCGGCTTTCTTCGGGGGCTGGATCGACGAGATCTTGATGAGGGGGACCGACATCTTCCTTTCGTTCCCGCACATCATACTCGCCCTCGTGATAGTCGCAATAATCGGGCCTAGCTTCTACGGCGTCTTCATCGCGCTCGGGGTGACGTGGTGGCCGAGTTTCGCGAGACTTGCGAGGGGGAAGGCCCTCGCCGTGAAGAGCCAGAACTTCGTCCTCGCCGCGAAGGCGTCCGGGGTGGGGGACGGAGGGATAATCGTCAGGCACATCCTCCCCAACTCCATAGCCCCTCTGGTCGTGCAGATGGCCCTCGACATGGGGGGAGTGATACTCGCCGAAGCCGGGCTGAGCTTCCTCGGCCTGGGGGTCCGCCCTCCGACCGCAGACCTCGGCGTGCTGATCTTCGAGTCGAGGTTCTACCTAACCACGGCCTGGTGGTTCGCGCTCTTCCCTGGCGTCTTCCTTATGCTCCTTGTGCTTTCGTTCAACCTCATAGGCGACCGGGTCACCCAGTATCTCGACCCGAGGCAGTCGGGGCTTCGCTGATGGAGTCCCTGCTGAGCGTCAGAGGCCTGAAGCTGTCCTTCAGGACGGAGAGAGGGGACGTCAGGCTCTTCGACGGGCTGAACCTGGACGTCGGAAAAGGGGAGGTCCTAGGGGTGGTCGGGGAGAGCGGGTCGGGGAAGACCACCCTCGCCTACTCCATAATCAGGCTCCTCTCCTCCAACGCGAAGCTCGAGAGCGGGACGGTAGTGTTCGACGGCCGGGACATCGCCGGGATGAAGGAGAGCGAACTGCGGAAGGTGAGGGGGAGGGAGATCACCATGGTCTTCCAGGACCCCTCGACGGCCCTCAACCCCGCGTTCAGGGTGAAGGACCAGATGCTCAGGGTGATCAAGGCGAACACCGGCATCGAAGACAAGGAAGCGAGGGTCCTCGCCATGGGGATGCTGAAGAGCGTCGAGCTCCCAGACCCCGCTGCGATCATGGGGTCATTCCCCTACGAGCTGTCAGGAGGGATGCAGCAGAGGGTGATGATAGCCATGGCGCTCACTTCGAACCCGAAGTTGGTGATCGCAGACGAGCCCACGAGCGCTGTGGACGCAACGATCCAGGTGCAGATACTCAGGCTCCTCCAGAGGCTGAGGGTCGAAAGGGGGTTCTCTGTCCTTCTGATCACCCACTCCATAGCGGTGGCGAGGGAGGTCAGCGACAGGATAGCCGTGATGTACGCGGGGGACGTGGTCGAGGAGGGAGAGGCCCGGAAGATCGTCGAGGCTCCGAAGCACCCCTACACCCAGGGGCTGGTCAGGTGCATACCGACCCTCCGGACGAGCGGCGCGTCCAAGGCCGACCTGGCGACCGTCCCCGGAGAGGTCCCCGACCTGGTGGACCCGCCGACCGGGTGCAGGTTCCACCCCCGCTGCCCCTTCGTGATGGACGTCTGCCGCAAGGAGAAGCCGCGCTACCTGAAGGCGGGGGACTCGATGGCCCTCTGCAACCTCTATGAGGAGAAGAAACAATGAGGAGCACTCTCCTGGAAGTGCGGGACCTCCACAAGCACTACCCTGTCAGGGGGGGCCTCCTCAACAGGGTGCAGGGAGAGATCAGGGCGGTCGACGGCGTGTCGATCTCCGTCGACGAGGGGACCACCTATGGGATAGCAGGAGAGTCGGGGTCGGGCAAGTCCACCCTTTGCATGTGCGTCGCCAGACTCGTCGAGCCGACCTCGGGGGTGCTCAGCTTCCGCGGAGAGGACTACATGGGGCTCAGGCGGACCGCCCTGAAGAAGATGAGGGCGAAGATACAGATTGTCTTCCAGAACCCGGTGTCCTCGCTCGACCCCCAGATGACCGTGGAGCGGATAGTCCTCGAGCCCGCGAAGGCGCAGGGCCTCCTCGATGGCGACGGGGGGCAGAGGGCGAGGAGCCTGCTCTCGATGGTCGGACTTCCGCAGTCGGTCCTTTCGAAGTATCCTCACGAGCTGAGCGGTGGGATGAGCCAGCGCGTCGCCATAGCCAGGTCCCTTTCCGTGGACCCGGAGCTCCTCATACTCGACGAGCCGACGTCGGCGCTGGACGCCTCGGTGCAGGCCCAGGTCCTCAATCTGTTCAACAAGCTGCAGAGGGACCTGGGGATAACATACGTGCTCGTGTCCCACGACCTTTCTGTGATAGGGCACATGTGCGACAGGGTCGCAGTGATGTACGCCGGGAGAGTGGTGGAGGCCGGGAGCTTCGAGGACGTCTTCTACTCCCCGAGGCAGCCGTACACAGGGGCCCTGCTTGGGTCCGCGCACTACCTCGCTGGGCCCGAAGTGGAATCCAGGTTCGTCCTCAGGGGGGAGATGCCGAGCCCCAAGAGCCCACCTCCGGGGTGCACCCTCAACCCAAGGTGCCCCTTCGCGACCGACGTATGCAGGCAGTCGTACCCGACCCTCGAGGGGTCAGGGGGGCACGTGGCCGCGTGCCACCATAAGGACGAGGTCAGCAGGGCCCTCAACCCGGGCGCGACAGCCGAAGCGTGACGGGCTACCCCTCCTTCGCCGCTTCGAGCGCCCTGTCGGGGAAGTTCGAGACTATCCCGTCGGGCCCGAGCCTCATCGCATTCCTGATCTCTTCGACCGTATTCACGGTCCAGGCGTAGGTCGGGAAACCGAGGCCCCTGGCGCGTTCGATCTGGCTCGGCGCGAGGAAGTCCCATCTTCCATGGAGGGCATCGACGTCCCCTCTGACGAGCTCCGCCGAGCTCGCCATGTTCCCGACGAAGATGAAACCAGTCTTCACTCGCTTCGACTCGGTCCTGAGCTTCCTGAGGCAGTCGAGGTCGAAGGAGATGAGCTCCACCCTGTCGGTGGCGCTTTGGCGCTCCAGCTCGTCGACGACCTTCCGCTCAATGCCCGGGTAGACCGAGGAGCCGTGCTTCACCTCCACCGCGATGGGGATCCGGGCGGCGTACCTGTCGAGGACCTCGGCGAGGGTGGGGACGCGCTGCTGCATGTTTCCAGGGAACTTCGCGGCGGCGTTGAGGGCACGGATTTCGTCGAGTGTGAGGGAGGAGACGCTCCCGTGGCCGTCGGTCGTCCTGTCCACGGTGTCGTCGTGGATCACCACCAGGTGCCCGTCCTTCGATGGGTGGACGTCGAGCTCCATCATGTCGGCTCCCAGCTCTACCGCCCTGTCGAAAGAGGCGAAGGTGTTCTCCGGCATGTACCCCGACGCGCCCCGGTGGGCCACGACGATGAGGCCGTCGTCTTTGGTAAGCTCGACCACGCCCGGAAGGGGGAAATGCGTGTCTTTAGGCTGTTCGAACGGCCTCAGGAGAATTAATACGCAACCGAATCCCGCGGCCCGTCGTGCCTGAAGTAGGAGACAGGGCTCCGGACTTCGAGCTCTACGACGCCGACAGGAAGGTCCGCAGGATGTCCGAGTTCCTGATGAAGGGGAAGAGGACGATCTTCGCGTTCTTCCCAGGTGCGTTCACTGGCGTCTGCACCCAGGAGTTCTGCACCTTCAGGGACATGTACCCCGAGCTGGAGAAGCTGGACGGGACGGTCGTGGGCATATCGGTCGACCCGCCCTTCGCCCAGAAGGCGTTCGCGGAGAAGCACAGCCTCACCATGCCCCTCCTCTGCGACTTCAAGCGGGAAGCGATCCAGAAGTACGGCGTGGTCTGGAAGAACCTCGGCGGGGTGGAGGGGTACGACACGGCAAACAGGGCGATCTTCGTCACCGACGACTCGGGGAAGGTCGTCTACAAGTGGGTCGCAGAGAACCCGGGGAAGCTCCCGGACTTCGAGGCCATCAAGAAAGCGCTCTGACGGTAAATAGTTTCGCTCACGTCCCCTGACATTATTGGGTCGAACTGGTGTCATTTCAAATCCAACCCGGTCCGTTCAGAGTCGGACATTGGTCCAGCCTCAGTCATCCCATGATGCGGCCGGAAGGTTGTGGCCCGACTCACTGACGCAGGCAGCTGCCGACAAACTCTTCTCGCAATGGCGCTTGGGAGGCACGCAAGGAATCCAAGTTAGGCTGAGTGCACAGAACCAAGTTTTCCTTAACACCTGGCTGCCGACGAGAGTAGCGATTCCCGCATGGCTCCTTGAGAAGTTGGTGCCTGGGTTCGTGGCCGGACGAAGATCTTTCCTCCGAGCGTCGTATGGGAATGCTACCGCCTACCATATGTACAGTGGGGGTGGAAGTTGGGTCCCCACTGTCCCGAAGAGCGTGGGGAAACCCGGAGACGTGTTCGAGATGGATGTCCGACGTCTGGATAGTGGGAGTTTCGTTTCTTCATTTCCGAGGCTAGGTCTGGGGACGAAACAGCATTTGGCATGGATGACAGAGCAATCTGAGATTGGCGTCTCGATGAATGATGGTGGTTTGACGCTTCATGTGAAACAGTATCCTCCAATCGAAGGGATCTCTGACTATTCCCTGAGGGGAGAGCTGGTGGGAAGCTTGGTTTTCCAAACCGGGTCGGTGTTTGCTGTCGTCAGAATTGACGACGTGTTTTCCGTCCCTAGGTTCCTCCAGCTTCATCACAACGGCCATCGGCGCGCCTGGATTTCGCTTGGCAGACACAAGTCAGCGAAGGTCATGCTTCTATCCTTCGACGGATTCAGATTACGAGTCAGATACAGACAGGGCCGGAGATGGTATGGGACAGTAGTCTATCTCGAGAATCCTGTTCGGTTGTATTCCTTGGGCGGGTATGAAGAGGTTCCAAGGAGTATCGAACTGCCCTGGGCGGATAAGGCGTTCCTGCTGAGGGACGTTCGGCCGCTCAGAGGACTGGAGCGGATGATGGTTCGACATGCGGATTTCTATGAGACCGGGAGAATCGGAGCCGAAATCACCTATTCGCTGCTGACGGAGAGGCTTGGAATCCGCGGACTGATCCTGAACGAACCGGGCAAAGGTGGGCCCGACCTGCATACCGAGGACAAACGACTCATCGCGGAATCCAGATTCCTGATTGGCGTCGAACCAGACATGCTAAAGGCGCAAATTTCTAGGGATCTAGCTCAGATGACAAGAAGGATTAGGCATGAATTCCGACGTAACTGCGGAAAAGATGCGGGATACGTGGTGATATCATTCCTTGACGGCGGCAGAATCGACTCTTTGGTAGTCGAGATGAGGTCGCCCAAGTGAATACTTCGTGTTGAGGGGCCCTGGGCGAGATTTGAACTCGCGTCAAGAGGTGTCTGTTATGGAGGATCACATCCACAGCCTCCTATGCTGACCAAGCTACACTACCAGGGCCACGTCTGTCGCCTCGAACCAGTTCTCGTTATAAGAATTGATAGATTGCTAGGAGTCGCCATTTGATGTAGTGCTCGTATCGATTGTAGGTTCAAATCCCACCCAGGGCCCCTTGCGCCTTTCGCTTTCTAGGATACAGTCTCTTCGGAGACCACCGGGCGCGACCCCATCTTGGCTAGCGCCACGCAGACGAGCGCCGCGGCCAGGAGCACCACCGAAATCTCGAACGCGAAGCTCTGGCCCGCGAGATATGAGTTTGCCAGGCCGAGGGGGAGCTTCCCCGAAAGGTTCCCCACGAAGAGCTGGTAGACGACCCGGGGCGGGATGACCGAGGTGGCTGCGGTGAGCGAGAGGGCGAAGCTCAGGATGGCCCCGGTGTTCCTGAAGGTGTTCATTGCCCCCGAGCCTACGCCGTACTTCGCGGGAGGCGTCGACGACATGATGGCTGCCGTGTTGGAGGGCCAGAAGAACGCAAGCCCGACCCCGGCGACCGTCTCGATCAGGCCGATCTGGAAGAGCGTGGAGCTCACGGTCAGCTCGCTGAACATGAAGAGCGCCGCGGCTGTCACCACGACCCCGAGCGCAGATATCTTCCGGAAGCCGAACCTGTCGGTGAGGACCCCTCCGATTGGCCCCATGATCGCGGAGGCGAGAGCGAAGGGGATGATCAGGTAGGCCGACTGGAGGGCCGACAGCCCCTGGATCCCCTCCAGGTAGAAGATCAGCAGCACGTTCACGCTGAAGATCGCCAGGAACTGCAGGAGGGCGGCCAGTATCGAGAAGGCGAAGACTCTGTTCCTGAAGAAGTCGAAGTCTAGGATCGGGTCCTTGCTGTATTTGGCTTCCCATAACACAAAGAGGGCGAAGATGACCGGCGAGAGTGCGAGCGCTGCGACCGTCGTCGGGCTGGACCAGGAGTAGAGCAGCCCCCATGTTATCCCCAACAGTAGGGACAGGAGGCCGCCCGTGAAAGAAACGGCGGCAGGTATGTCGAAGGAGCCGCGCTGTCCCGGCGGCAGGACCGCCTTCAGGGTGACGTACGCCCAGACGGTCGCGAAGATGCCTATCGGGACGTTGATCAGGAATATCCACCGCCAGGTGGTGTAGGTGATGATCACACCCCCGAGTACGACCCCCAGCACGTTCCCGAGCCCCCAGACGATCGACTGCAGGCCGAAGGCCCTCCCTGTCTCGTTCCTTGGGAAGGCCTCGGACAGGATCGCGAAGGCGTTGGAGGTGATCAGGGCCGCACCCGTCCCCTGTACCACCCTGAAGGCAACCAGAGATATCCCGTCGGGCGCGAAGCCGCAGAGGGCCGATCCTGCGGTGAATATCGCGAAGCCGACGTTGTAGAGTAGCTTCCTCCCGTACATGTCTGC
>JAFMAU010000032.1 GCA_029784825.1 Nitrososphaerota archaeon
TAGGGATACGGACGGTCACCCTCTACGTACTGTCGACCGAGAACCTCGACAGGACTGCCGGAGAGCTGAGGGACCTCTTCGAGCTGATCGAGGCGAGGCTGGACAGGCTGCTCAACGACGCCAGGATAGTGAAGTACAGGGTCAAGGTCAGGGCGATCGGCCACCTGGACCTGCTCCCAGGCTCGATAGTGGGTCTCCTCAGGGCGATCGAGACGAAGACGGAAGCGTACGACAACCACTACCTCAACATCGCAGTAGCTTACGGCGGGAGGGCCGAGATCACGGACGTCGTGAAGTCCATCGCCCAAGACGTGAGAAGCGGAAAGGTCAGCCCGGACGCCATCACAGAGGACACGGTGTCGGCGAGGCTGTACACTTCATTCCTCCCCAACCAGGAGCCAGACCTCATCATCAGGACATCGGGAGAGGAGAGGATGAGCGGGTTCCTGCTTTGGCAGGGGGCGTATTCGGAGCTCATGTTCGTGGACGTGTTCTGGCCGGCGTTCAGGTTCATTGACCTCTTGAGGGCGATCCGGACCTACCAGAAGAGGAGGCGTCGCTACGGCAAGTAATGTTTATGACGCATCGGCCAGACGGGGAGGCTAAGTTGAAGGTAGTCTTGGGGACTCTGAAGGACAAAGGGGAAGAGCTAGCAGCTTTCCTCGAGCCTAGGGTAGGGACGAAACCAGATCTTTCAGGAGACACCCTCGAATTCGACGACGCCGGCGTAAAGGAAGGGATGAAGCCGCGCCAGGTCAAGACCTACATCAAGCGGTTCCTCTACATGAAAGGCGTGAGGAAGAACTACAGGGTGTTCGTCGCAGGGAAGGAACTTACGGTACAGGAGATAGAGCTGGGCGAGAAGGAGGAAGAGGAGGAGGCCCCGGCGAAGAAGGAGGAGGAGCCGGTCAAGGAAGAGAAGGCGGAAGAACCGGAAGCCCCGAAGGCCGAAGCTGAAGAGAAGGCCAAGGACGAGCCTGCCGAAGAGAAGGCGAAGCCCAAGAAGGCGCCTGCGAAGAAGCCCAGGGCGACGAAGAAGAAGGCAGCTTCAGAGTAGACCTAGGACGCACGCGCCCTGCGCGCCCGGGCGAGCCTTTTGTCCCTGAGGAGAGCCCTGAGATAGTTCCGTGACTCCCGCAGTGACTTCAGCGCAAGGATGAAGTCCCCGAGTGCGAAATGCTCGGCTCCCTTGTGCAGGTCCGAGAAGGCGAAGCCCAGCGCCTGCCGTTCGTCCGGGACTCGGTATGGCTTCAGCTTGATGAAACGGCCGGGGTTCTCTTCGTCCAGGTCGATCTTGATGAACGCGATGCTCTTCTCGACTTTGATGTATGCGAGCCAGATGGCCCGCAGCTCTTCCGGTGACGGTTCGCCTGAAAGAGATTTCATCGCAGAGCCGATGAGCTCCTCTGCTTTCGCCAGGTCAGCCGCTGTCTCGCTCCTCCAACTGCTCAATTTTTCGTGTCAGCCATCCAACTTTGCGGATAGGAGCGATTTCCAGTCTGGATTATTTATAACCAAGACGGAAGCGGCGGCAAAGGTTTGCCGAAAAAGGATGAGCGCATAGGAGGCGCGTGCTACGTCGGGCTCAGCTCCCTGCTCGATCTGGGGAGGCTTTCCTGCGCGCTGGAGAGGGCTCCGTTCCCGCTATTCGCGTTCAAGGAAGGAAAGGCCACGAGGATTGCGGCGCAAGCGGACCTGTTCATGGGGACGCCGATCTTTTACTACTTCGACAACGGAACCGTGGACGAGTTCCTCGCCTACCGGATCACGGGCGAGGGCGAAGAGGTGCAGTTCGTCAACTCGGCGAGCAACGCCTCTTACCTCTACGCTCCGGTGATCATGGTGCACAAGATGCCGAAGCCCCTGGAAGAAAGGGGCGGCTTCAATGACAAGTTCATCGCGGTCGAAGTGGAGAACATCCCCAGCCTGGTAAAGGTGGGAGCGTACAAGACGCTCTTCGAAGAACCTCCGCTACCCCTGTTCGCTTTCAAGGACAGCCACGGATGGGTCCTGGGGACGTTCGCGAGGATCGACGACTATGAGGAGGCTTCGATATTCTTCTACTGCCGACCCGGAGAAGAGCCCTCAGGGTTCCTGAGGTACACGTACGACCGGGTGACCGAGGCGACCTACGTCAAGAGGACCGACGAGCCCGGGTATCACTACATCAAGGTAGTGAAGCTCACGGCCACGCACCCTCTTGTCGATTTCTAGGCAGAAGCCAGGATGAAGCGCTCGGCCTCGCCCATCGTGACCCTCGAGTTCTCATAGGACGCCTTCTTGACCGCCTCGTGATAGGGGAACCATCCGTACCCCTGGTGCTCGAACGAAATCTTCACGGATTCGCTTGCGGTGGACGCGAGCAGGTAAACGACTCGCTTGTGGACGTTCTTCCCGTCCCTCCTGTAGAAGTATTCGATCACCTTCCTGAATCCAGGAAGGAACTTCAGGTCCATCAGCCCCGTCTCCTCGGCGACCTCCCTCAGCGCTGTTTCCTTCTCGCTCTCTCCCTTTTCGACTCCGCCCTTCGGGAAGTCCCAGCGGCCCGCGTTCTGCAGAAGGAGGTACATCCTCCCCGACGGGGAGTCTCTGAAGACCACCGCGCCCGCGGAGCGCTCTTCCATCCCCCGATGTTTTTCGGGACCGATTATTATCGTTGACTGGGGCGGGGTCCAAATCGTTAAAACGACCACGGCGTCCCTCGCTCGATCGGACAATGGTCAAGACAGTGCCGGCGGGCCCGCCGTGCGTTTCGTAGACCGGCTGAAGGAGAAGATCCAGAAGGAGAACCTCTGGTTCTTCATCCTCGTCCTGCTCTCCCAAGAAGAGCGATACGGCTTCGAGCTCAGGCGGCTCATCAACGAGCGGTTCGGGTTCTGGAGCGGGACTGTGACAGCGTACAGGGTCCTGTACGACCTCGAGAAGGCAGGGCTCGTGAAGGCCGAGATGAAAGACCGGAGGAAGTACTACAGGATCACAAAGGAAGGGAAGGCGGAGCTCGAGGGGGCGAAGTCGTTCGTGCAGGGCCTGTTGAAGGAGATTCCCTGAAGTTTTACAACGGTAAAATAGGAGTGGGCGGCACCCCGGGGAGAGGGAATCTGAAATGGCCAAGAAAGTGAAAGTCGCCATCGCGGGGGTAGGCAACTGTGCTTCAGCGCTCGTACAGGGCCTCCACTACTACTCAAAGAAGGGGCCCGACGAGGGCCTGACTTACTGGGACATCGGAGGGTACACCCCCAAGGACGTCCAGATCGTGGCCGCCTTTGACGTCAACTCGATGAAAGTGGGAAAGGATCTGTCCAAGGCGATATTCCAGCCTCCGAACAACACCGTGAAGATCACTGACGTCCCCGAAATGGGGGTCAAAGTGAAGAAGGGCCCCCTGCACGACGGGATAGGCAAGTATCTGAAGGACGTCGTCCCCGTTTCAGCCCAGCCCGACCATGATGTCGTGCAGGAGATCAAGGACACTGGCGCTGACATGCTCGTGAACTACCTACCGGTTGGGAGCACCATGGCTACGGCCGCCTATGCGGAGTCGGCGCTGAAAGCCGGCGTCGCTTTCGTAAACGCGATCCCGGTCTTCATCGCATCAGATGGAAAATGGGCTGCCAAATTCACAGAGGCTGGACTCCCTGTCGCCGGCGACGACGTCATGAGCCAGGTGGGTGCCACGGTCCTCCACAAGACGCTTGTGAAGATGGCGATAGACAGGGGGGTGAAGGTCGACGAGACCTACCAGCTGAACATAGGCGGAGACACGGACTTCCTGAACATGCTCGAGGAGACCCGGCTTAAGGACAAGAGGGAGAGCAAGACGAGCGCTGTCAGGGCGATGTCCCCTTACGAGGTCCCCACCAGGATCGGGCCGAGCGACTACGTGCCGTTTCTGGACAACGACAAAGTGTGCTACATCTGGCTGAAGGGGCGTTATTTCGGAGGGAGCGTGGTCAAGATCGATGTGAAGCTCCACGTGGTCGACGCATATGACAGCGGCGGCGTGATGGTCGACGCGATCCGTGGGACCAAGGCTGCGCTCGACAGAGGGATAGCCGGCCAGCTGGAGAGCCTTTCCGCCTTCTGCTTCAAGCACCCACCCGTCCAGATGCCCTATCAAGCGGCCAAGGCCGCCTTTGAGGAATTTACTTCGGGGAAGCGGGGACGCTAGCGGCCAACCTTCTCATGTAGAAGGCGACCCCCAGCATAACCAAAAGGATGAAGGCCGTGGGGATCAGATACCTGGTGAGCACGTTCTCGGCGATCGCTATGCCTGAGGAAGCCGGGACTACCCCGTTAACAGCGGTCCCCGAGTAGCTGAAGGTGAGCTTCGCCCCGGAGAAGGGGATGGTTATGCCCGAGCCGGCGACCGCGCTCGCGGTTGCCGTGACGTTGGCTCCGGGCCCCAGGACACCGTCTGAGACTGTCAGGGTCCTTGACGTGATCTGGGCGTTCTGCAGCCCGCTCAGGGTGACGCCCGCCGGGAGGGGCAGAGTGAAGAGGACGCTGCTGACCGACACCCCCGAGGGGTTGTTGATCTCGACGGTGATCGTGAAGCTCTTCCCTTCTATTGGAGTCGCTGGGCTGGTGACTATGGAGGCGACAAGCGGCTGGTAGACCTGGACTCTGGACGTCGTCCCCTGGAGGCTGAAAGACGTCCCGCCGAAGTAGAAGGTAGCTGTCACGGGCGTAGCCGAGAGGTTGCCGTATGACTGGGACATGGCCACAGGGTAGGTGACCGAAATGTTCTCGCCTGGAGCCAGGGTCGCTGCCGTCTGAGTAAGGGACGCCGTCGAAGTGAGGCTGTCGAAGGAGTCGGCGGTCGACGTCAGCGTCACGTTATAGAACGGGAGCCGCCCGGAGTCGACGGCAGTTGCCGTGACGTTGGAGCCCATCCCTTCGAAAAGCTGGGAGGGAGAGAAAGCCTTCGTGAGAGAGATCCCCGCCGGGATTGACACCGAGTTTGACTGACCCGTGAAGTTCCCTCCGGGAGTGACGCCACTGAAGGTTAGCGGAGGGAGGATGTAGTTCGCCGGAGCGGTGAGGTTGTACGTCATGAATGTGCGCAAAGCAGAGGACTGGTTGATCACCGGGTACGAGATGGTGAGGACGCCTCCGGAGCACGAGATGCCGGTGCCGCTCGTCAGGCCGCACCCGAGCCCAGCGGGAAGGGCAGCAACCGCCGTGAAGCTGGTGACGTTAGCCAGCCCCTGGTTCAAGGTCGTGAATGCGAGGGTCACGTTGGTGATGGTCGCCGAAGTCTGCGAGATGCCCGCAGCCACGGCAAGGGCCGGGAAACCGGTGACCATCGAGACGTGGGAGAACACGTCGGACACCACGTTGGTGGTGGCCTGTAGGTTGGTCCCGTTCGGGTCCTGATAGGTCACCGCGTAAGACCTCGTTATGTTGACGTTGGACAGTCCGGTGGCGGACTGGACCACTGATACAGTCGCACTCCCGCCGGAAGTGCTGCCGGTCTTGGCGGCGAGCCCCGATATCGGGGTCCCCGCAACTACTACCGAAGACGCGGGGAGGGTCCCTACGTTGAACACGTTGACTTCCATCGTCTGCGAGGCTCCCACTGGCTTGCCGAGACTCCCGGAGGGGGCCAGTGTCGCATAGACGACCGGCTCGTCTATCCCCTGAGAGAGTGTGATCGGATTGAGTAAGGCGGTCGCGTTCATCGTCTTCCCGTCAGTCTGGTACTGGTACCGGACCACGGACGCGGGGATGGTCAGGGGCCCGGTGGCAGACCCGGTGTACTGGAGCCTGTAGACGGGGGTCGTGCTCGCTCCGGCGACGAGCGATATCGAAGAGACGTTGTCGTTCCCGCCCAGGAACGTAAAGCTGCCTGTGCCGTTCCACCAGCTGTCGGCGTATGTGATGTTGGATATGACGTCGGTGGGCGAGAGGTTTGTGAACGTCAAGGTTACCGCGATGTCGGTGCCCGCCCTGAGGACCCCGACGTCTACGGCCCTGGTCGCGAGGAGGGGTGCGGACTGCTCAACAACCGTGGCGTTGACGCCGCTGATGCTCTTCCCCGGCGCGAGCGTCAGCCGGTATGACCCGGAGAACGTCGCGGAATTGCTGGTCACTGTCGCCAGGTCGGAAGACATGATGACGCCATCAAGCGTGGTTATTTTGACAACGGATGAGGAGCTGCTGTTCGAGGCTGTGAGGGACGTTGCAGAGCCTCCGAAGTAGCTGAGGACTGTCGGCGCGCCGGAACTGCTCAGGGCTGAATAAGCGATCGACCCAACCACAAGGCTGTGCGTGAACCCGCTCCCCGTGTTGCTGCCTTCGAGCACTACGAAGGGAGACGGCGTGGAGACAAGCCCTGAAGAGCTGATCGCGCTCGCGAACCCGTGCTCGGCGGTCGGGAGGAACCTCAGTAGCGTCGCCGGGATGACCGTCGAGAACGACACGGGGCTGTAGAACGAAAAGACCCCCGTCCCGTTGGACATCGAGACGAAGTTGGTCAACAGGTATGGGTCGACGGCCGCAGCCGCGGCAGCGGCGTCAGCGAACGTGGAGGCTCCGACGGTAAGGAACAGCCCCTGCGACGGCAGGTACGGCACCGGAAGGAGGTCGTACCCCCGTGGGCCGAAGACCTGGAAGTCGGGCTGCCATCCCGCCGTTGAAACTGCGGTGATGTTGTACCAGCTCAACCCTGGGGTTGACTCCAGGGCCGAGAGGTGGCTGGAGCCGTTCAGCCCGGTGAACGTAAAGTACCAGAGGGCGTCGGAACCGGCGACGTAGACGTTCAGCTTCTCAGTGTAGGGAGACTGCGCGTGCGCAAGCTGCGCCGGGACCGAAGACAGGAGCAAGAGGGCGAGGACAGAAACAGCCAGCAGCTTGGAATGCTTCAAGCGAGTCTCCTGAAGGCGCTCGATTCAGGATATAAAAGTGGTTGGATTCTACTTCTTTCTGATACTCTCTTCCGAAGGGTCGTCGACGCCCTTGTCGTCAAGAAAGAAGACCGCGTCCCGCTCAGGGTGGTACGGGCTGTCGACCATCCTCGCAATGCGGTTCTTGGCTGCCTTCCTCAGATAGATTCTGTAGGTGCTCGTGTGCGCGACCACGTGGCCGCCTGTCGGCCTCGTGGGGTCGCCGAAGAAGGAGTCGGGCGCGGCCTGAACTTGGTTCGTGACCACCACCGCTATGTTGTAGATCTCTGCCGTCCTAAGCAGCTGGTGCATGAACCGGTTCAGGCGCTGCTGCCTCTCAGACAATGTTCCCCTTCCGAGGAACTCGGCCCTGTAATGGGCGACCGCGCTGTCGAGTATTACCAGTTTCACCTTGTTGGGCTCGATGATCCGCCCCAGGTCTTTGACGATGAGCTCCTGGTGGGCGCTGTTGTAAGCCCTGGCGACGGTGATGCGGGAGAGCACCTTCTCAGTGTCCATGTCCCTTGCCTCGGCTATCTCCGCTATCCTTTCGGGCCTGAAGGTCCCTTCGGTGTCCACATAGATGCAACCTGCGTCCAACCCGCCCTCCCCCTTCGGCGCCTGCACCATCACGCTCAGCGTGTGGCAGACCTGGCTCTTCCCGCTGCCGAATTCGCCGTAGAACTCGGTCATGGCCCAGGTCTCGATCCCGCCTCCGAGCAGGTCGTCTAGGTTCTTCGAACCGGTGGAGATCCGGTCGATGGCCTTCCTCTTCACGAGAAGGTCGGCCGCGTTGATGAAGTCGGGCTCGAGGCGGTTCAACTCTACCAGCTTCTTCCTGGCCTTGTTGTTCAGCTCTACCGCCTTCGAAACGTCGATGTCCACGGCGTCTGCGATGTCCATCGGCCCTGATGTGGCGAGGTCGAGGATCGTCTCGATGCCCGCGTCCTTCAGCTTCTGCTTCGTTGCGGGTCCAACGCCCGGGAGGGTGTCGAGCTCGAGCTCTTTATCCGCCCCAGTCGTTTCTTTTACCGCTTCTTCTGGTTCCTCCTTCTTCTCCACTTTCGTTCCTGCCAACTTTACCCGCGAACGGTTTCAGGTAGATAAGCCTGACTCAGGGGGAGATGCGTGAAAGTGTTCTTGGGAAGAGGCTCGCAGATCTGATGTGCTTCAGTCCCGCGATCCATCTTGTCGACCTCTCGACCCCGATGCCGAACCCAGAGTGCGGAGGCATCCCGTACTTCCTCAGCTCAAGATACCATGCGAATGACTCGGTGGGGAGGTCTTGGCTCTGGATCCTTTGCATCAGTTCGTGGTAGTCGTGGATCCTCTGGCCCCCGGTGGCCAGCTCACCTACCCCTTCAGGGGCGATGAGATCGGCGGACTTCGTGACCTTCGGCCTGTCTGGATAGGTCATGTGATAGAACGACCTGGCGCTCAGAGGATAGTCGGTGACGAAGAACGGCGAGTCCTGGGTGAGGCTGATCGCCCGCTCCGCCTCGGTGGGGAGGTCGTCGCCCCATTCGAAGGGGAACCCCAGCTTTCCAGCCGTGCTGAGCGCTTCGTCGTATGAAATCCGCGGGAATGGAAGAGGCGGCTGCTTTAGCGTCCGACCGAGCGTCTTCAGCTCCGCCTGCCTGTTCGCCAGCACCCGCTCCACCATCTTTGAAAGCAGCCCTTCCTGCAGCTTCATGTTCTCTGGTTGCTCCGCGAACGCCTGCTCTGCTTCGATCATCCAGAATTCGGTTAGGTGCTTGGCTGTCTTGGACTTCTCCGCACGGAAGGCGGGCTGGAATATCCAGACCTTCTGCAGGGCAGGGAGCGCAGCCTCTTCGTAGAACTGGGCGCTCTGGCTCAGATTCGCCTGCTTCCCAAAGTAGTCTACCGAGAACAGGGTCGACCCGCCCTCGACGGCGGCCTGGACGAAGGACGGTGCGCTGATCAGATGGAAGCCGTTTTCCCGGAAGTAGTCGAACGTGGCGCCTACCACTTCGGCCCTGATCTTCATGGCGGCGATCGCCTTCGGCCCTCTGATGCTCAGATGGCGCTTATCGAATAGGAACCCCGCGGACTTCGCGGCTGTCTTGGTTATCGGCCAGGACTCCGCGCGCGATACGACCACGAACTCCTTCGCCGAGATCTCCTTCCCTCCGGGAGCCCTCCTGTCATCCTTGACTTCGCCTCTGACGACCACGGCGGATTCCTTGGTGGAGCTCCGGGCGCCTTCGTACGCGGCGTCTGAAGCGCCTTTCCGCGCGGAGACCTGGACGTATCCGGTGCCGTCCCTGAGCTGGACGAACACCAGCCCCCCCACGGTGTGCTTACGTGCGACCCAGCCCCTGACTTCGACGGAAGCCGGCGACCTGCCGGCCAGCACGTCGGCAGCGCTGGACAGCTCGAAGGCGCTCATGTAGCAGGGTCACGCCCCCATGTGCTAAAAGCGTGATGCGCGGTCCCCCAACGTTAAAGGGGCTGGGCAGGCGGCCCGAGGGTCCTTCATGGTCAAGAAGGTCGCCATCATCAGGTGGACGGGGCGAGGGAGCGCCATGGGCCTGCGCTCTTCGGTGGAGCACGTCCTGAAGGAACGAAAGGCGAAGGCCGCGATACAGGCGGTGGGTAAATCGCTGCTTTTGTCAGGGCCTGAGCCGATTGGAGCCTGCTTGTTGTTCGAGAACATGCCCGGGGTTGCCTGGGCTGCGGCTGGGTACTCGGCGTCAGGGGGGAGTGGGGTGGCGGAGGCGGCTTCGCTGCTGGCGGCAAACTACCTGAGGCGCGGGACGAGGTTCTCTGTCCTCGCGGAAGTTTCGGGGCCAGGGGCTTCCTCGGACCTCGCGGGGAGCGTCACGTCCGCCATGCTGGAGGAGGTCAAAGGGGCGAGGGCGACCAATGAGGCAGCCAAGGTCCGGTTCAGGGCAGCGTTGGACGACGGGAAGGGGGCGGTCGGGGTCGAGGTCCTAAGGGGGCCTGGAGGATCCCCCATGGGCGAAGCCGAGGTGGTCTGCCTGGTTTCTGGCGGGGTGCACAGCTCCGTGCTCGCGTGGAACGCGCTCCTTCAGGGGTTCCGGGTGAAGCTGGTCCACGCCTCATCGGGAGAGGAAGGCCTGTTCGCCGCTGCGAAGCTGTATGCCGAACTGTCGAACAGAGGCGACCCCCGTGGAGTCTCCCTCACCGTGCTCGACGGGGGACCGGTCGCGGCCCTTCTGTCGGAGTTCCTTTCAAGCTGCAAGGGACCGGTGTTCGGGGGATTCACGGTCGGAAGGCCGGCGCCCCCAGGGATCAGGAGGAGGGTGGAGAGCCCGCTCTTCCTGCTTCCGGAGGAGGCTTTCGAATCGCAGTTCAAGTCGCTCGAGCTGAGAGGAACTGGCGGGACGACGGCCTGGGGCGCCCGCTCTGGCGGGACCTATTCTACGAGGTCGTATGGCGGGAAGATCGCAGACGTCAGCGGGGTAATCGACGGCCTCGCCTAGCGCCTGACTCGATCTCCGACACTATCGCGGTCCGGGCGTCGTATCGCGACGCGACCTGGGCGAGCCGCGAAGCCGTTTCGCGAAAAGAGGGCCCCATGAGCAGACGGAGCGAAGCTCGTACGGATTCCATGCTAAGAGCGCGCTGATCCAGTGCGATCGAAACCCCTAGCCTCGCAGCCTTGTCGGCGTTCCCTTCCTGCTCGGGTTGCTTGGGGATCGGCACGAGGAGCATCGGCTTCTTGCGGGCGATGGCCTGAGCGATGGTCCCGTGCCCCGCCCTCGAGACCACGACGTCACAGGCTCCGAAGTACACGTCTGCTATCGCGCACCATTCGTAGTACCACACCCTCTCTGACTTCCTTGGGGCGGTCGCGCCCATTGGGTCGCCGCCTGAGACCACGAACGTGAATTCGTCAGACATCGCCTCGCCGAATTCGAGCGCGGCCTTCAGAAAGGCACCTCTTGTCCTCGGCGGGCCCGACACCTGCCAGAACACCTTGGGCTTCGAAGACCTGGCGAACTCCATGGCCGCCTCGTCAGGGTCGTTCCGCTCGCTGGAGTGGAGGAACCCGACGTAGCGGGCGTTGTCCACGCTGCTCCCCCAGAGGTTCTTCTCGCTCAGAGTGTAAGGCGGCGGGAGGTCAGGGAGGAATACCCGGTCGCTGAGCTCCCAAAGCTTCCCCATCCCCGCGGACATCCCGACCGAGAAGAGCCTCGAAGCTGCTCCGGCCTTCTGGTGGGAGCTTGTCAGGTTCAGCTGGTTGAGCACGGTATACGTAGGGATCCGCAGGAGCTTCCCGGCGAGGGCGGTCGGCAGAGCGGAGTCGCTTATCACGGCGTCTGGGGCGAACCTCCCGATGTTGGCCAGCTCGGCGACGAACTGCCGGGCCGTCCGCGCCATGATCGAAGGCGAATCGAGGACGGTCTCCTTGACCTGGAACTCCCCGTCGTCGGAGTATCTGACGTCGGCGAGAGGGACCGAGTTGCACCTGTATCCCTTCTTTCGGATGAGGGACGCCACCTCCCCGGACGAGGAGAACTCCAGCGCCGTTCCTTTTGCGTCCAGCTCCTTCGCGATTTCGAGCATTCGGGCCGCGTGCCCCAGCCCCGACCCGAAGCACCCGATGTAGACTCTCATCTATTTCCCTGGCTCAACCCTGGCGATTTCGCCCCTAGGCAGCTCTTCCCCGAAGACCTCCGCCTGGAAAACCTCGACCCTGGTCCCGCCGTCGAGCCAGGCGTCGGGTGTGAGCCCCGCCTTCATGCACGCTTCGGAGAGGTATGTCTCCTGGTCCCACCCCTGTTCGGTCGCGACCTGGGGGAGGAAGAGCCCGCTTGTCTCCGCGGTCGACACAATCACGCCGTCGACGCCGAGCCTGACTTTCGCAGGCAGATCGGCGCGCAGTTGTGACTTCACCTCCCGGGGGAGCGTCAGGACGCTCACCTCTATCACTATGCTGTCCAGCTCGCCGGGCCCCACCGGGTGGGGAAACCGAGGGTCCTCCGATGCGTAGACGGCGACGTCCCTGATCGCCTCTCCGAGCGGCTTGATGGGTGTCGAGTATCCGATGCAGCCTCGGAGGCTCCTACTCCCTGACTCGAGTGTGTTCAGAGTGACGAACACCCCTCTTCGTTCCGCGAACACAGGGGAGAGCGCTGGGATTTTGACGCTCGAAGCCCCCCGGACGTGGGCGTCAAGGACGGCGCGGGCGAGGCGGACTGCGGCTTTCCCGTCTTCCAGAGCGAAGGGCAAGATCGTGCTAGCTCAGGCGGCGGGCTAGCGACCTTAACTTTTTCCAGTGACTGCCGCGCCAGTAGAGCTTGCCGCAGGCCGCGCACCGGAAGAACGCCCGATGCCTCCTTTCGACCGAGCCGGGGACCCTCCCTGCCACGTCCGCCCGCCGGAGCGCCTCGAGTTCCCCTCCACAGAGGGAGCAGAAGGGGTCGGACCTGGCAAGGGGGACGCCCATCCGCCTGTAAGCCGCGGCGATGGCAGACACCCGGTCGCCGTCGCTCCTACCAGCCATGAGGAGCGCCGTGACATTTCTCTTTCCTGCCGCGGCCGCGAGCGCCCGGTCGGAGGTCAGGATGACCCTCCTCTCCTGCACGGCGGCATCCAGAAGCCCCTGATCGCCTCCGGTGCGATAGTATGTTGTGTCGAAGCCAAGCGCCCTCAGCTTCCTCGCGAGTGACCCGAGCATCGCATCGGCGACGAACCTTGTCGGATCCGTCCCCCGGCGACGCATCCAGACCGGCGGGTCACCGGGTGGCTTCTGTGGACCTGACGGCGTCGTAAAGCCTCCTGGCCGCTGGGTCTTTCTCGAAGTGCACTCGAATCGGACGGATGATCTCGTCGAGGGCGTCTCCTACCCCTTTCTTCAGGTCGGCAGGGTGGAGCTTCCCTGCCAGGTACGCGTCGGCGAGCTCGTCGTAGGAGTAGAACTCGACGTTGCCGCCATACTTTTCCGGGCGCTCGATCTTCATGGACTTGCGTTTCTTGAAGACGATGTACCGCGAGTACTCGGTGAGCGCGTTCCCCTCCACCACCTTCGGCGGGCAGTAGGCGGAGTTGATCTTCCTCGCTATCGCATCGGGCCCGTCGTGGACGAAGATGGACGTTTCGGGCTTGCTCTTGCTCATCTTGCTGGCGATCTCTGCGTCGAGGGCGCTGTTCTCGTCGAACCCCTCGGGCTCCTTCTTGCCCTGGAGGCCTATGAGCATGTGGTGGTGGACGGCCACCGGTTTCTTCCACTTCATCTTCTCGGCAATCTCCCTCGCGAGGATGTTCGCCCTCCTCTGGTCCAGGCCGAGCTGGCAGATGTCGACGTCGAGCCAGAAGATGTCGGCGACCTGCATCATAGGGTAGAAGAGCTGGGCGGCCTGGATCGCCTCCTTGCTCGTCCTGCCGGCGATGGTGAGCGCCCTCTGGGCACGCGCGAGGGTCGAGTTCTGCGCAACCGTCACCACCTTCTTCCAGTACTCCTCATTCTTCGCTGCGTCGCTGGTCCAGAGCACGTCGACCTTGCTCATGTCGACCCCGGCAGCATTCCAGACCTCCACGAAGTATCTCCCAACCTCCTGGATCTTTTCCAGGTCGCCTCCCATCTTGTTGTTGACCCAGGCGAACCAGTCGGCGATCCAGAGTTTCATTCTGACCCCGGCCTTCAGCATGTCTTCGACGAGGATGGGCCTCAGGACTCCGAACGGAAGGTGGGCAAGGCCGCTGGGCTCGAACCCGTCGTAGGCCGTAGGATGTTCCTTTGTCTCCAGGAGCGTCTTCAGCTCTCCTTCGGTGATGATCTCTTCGCCCACCTGCTTCAGCAGGCTGAGCCTGGCTTCGACGTCCAAGTCTGGTCCGGAGCCCCCCCGCAGTCGATTAAAACAGTTGGCTGGGTGGCCATCTCCAGGTCGGGAACGCTCTTCAGACGCCCCGTTCGATGCCCGCTCCCACGCGCCAGGCAGGCTGAGAGTCAGAGGGATGTACTCAATGGGCGGCGCTTGTGGCTGTGCTCGTGAGAGACCTTTGGAAGGACCGCATACGCGGACGCCCGGGACGAGAACGCCTAACGAGCGTCAGGCCGACGGCGCCAGCCGCCGCTATGGAACATGCGACAACCAGGGAATAGAGCAGAATGGGGTATGTCCCGCCTGGCTCCACGGTCAGCTCGAGAATGGCCGAATAGATCACCCCATCCTGCGCCGTCGCTCCCAGGGTCAGATAGTAGACACCGGGGCTGAGTCCGGCGAGGGATAGAGTCAGGTTAGAAACTGAACTCCCCTCGGGCGGGAGTGCGATCATAGGAGCGCTGAAAGTCGCGGTCATGTTCTGGAGGGTCCCCTCGATGGTGATTCCGCTCACCGAAAGTGACAGCGGGGTGGCGTTCATCCCCTTCTGCGCGTAGGAGAGAGGCACGGTCAGTCTCTGGCCGGCTCCCATGGTCAAGGTCGTGCTCGGAAGCTTGAGCGACAAGGACAGGGGGTTCGCAGCCGGCACCATCTCACCGATCGCGTCGCCGCCTATCTCCACGAACCAGAGCCTGCCGTCGGGCGCAAGGGTAACCGAGTAGACTCCGGCTATCCCAGTCGTGCAGCATGGCACAGGATATTCCGTCATCACGCCTGAAGACGGCAAGAACTCCGCGACCCTATTGCCGTAGTGTTCGCCGATCCAAACTGAACCGTTCGCGTCGACCGCGATCCCGTTGGGGAAGGTCACCGAATAGCCGTTCGCGCCGTGCGTCTGCGTGGTCCAATACTTCACCAAGGACTGGCCGGCAGGGTCGTAGCTGTCGAACGAGCTGTCGACATGTTCAGTGAACCAGAGTTTCCCCGACGGGCTCAGGGCGATGCCGCTGGGTGTCCTGAAGCTGGAGCTGATCACTTCGGTCGAGCCCAGGAACGAAGTGGGATGAGTGAATTCGAACTGGTACGTCTGGTTCATCGGGGCGAACTCGGTGATGCCTTGGCTGGTCCCATTCCTGAGCTGAGAGACCACTGCTTTGCCCAGCATGTTCGAGTCTGCAGCCGTGAACCAGAGGTTACCGCTCCCATCCAGGACCATCCCTGCCGGGGCTGACTGGAACACGGGGAGGTCGTAGGAGAGAAAGGTCCCCTGTGCAGGGATGAACTCGGCTATCTGATTTGAGAAGAGGCAGGCTATCCATATGTCCCCTGACGGGGCAGCGACCACCGCTCCGGGACCACATCCAAGCGTCTGGGTCGTGGTTCCAAGGGTGACGACCGACCCCGGGATCGGAAACTCGACGATGCCCGGCCGGTTTGCAGGAAGCTCCCCGAGTTTGTTCGAAGTCAGCTCGACGAACCAGATGTTCCCGTACCTGTCCGCAGCGACGGCGTCGGGCGAAGACCGAGCGGTGGGGATGGGATATTGGGAGAAATTCCCCGTCGCTGGGTGGTACTCTCCGAGCATGTTTGTCCCCTGCTCCACGAACCAAAGGTTCCCAAGCGGGTCCGCGGCGATAGCCCAAGGCTGGGAGTTGGGTTCTGGCAGGCGGTGCTGGACCACCGTGTAGCCCCCAAACCAGCCGAAACTTGAAGCGCCGGACTGTGAAGCGACCTGGGCGGAGGCAGGCTCGGGACTCGCCCCGAACGCCGCAAGCGATACGAACAGAGCGGCGACTGCGAGGGCCATGCAGGCTTTGGTCCAGATGGGGGCTGACATCAGGAGAAAGACTTCCGCCCGAGCTGCTCAGTTTAACTTTTCTAGCGCGTAGGCGGACTGACCTAGGCGACCGGGCGGGTTGCAGCCGGCGCGCTCTTGTTGTCTACGTACATCAGAGTCGCGGCTACGGTCACTATGCCGAATATCGCGATCGCGAAGCAGAAGTGCGTGGTCGCGATAAGCGCGCTCAACCCTGACCCGACCACCTCGCCCCCAATCCCCACCTGGATCGGCACCAGTACTATCGCGAGCAACATGAGACGAGAGGGGAGCTGCAGCCGGGGGGACATCCGCCAGGTCTTGACCGTCGCGTACAGCATCACTAACCCGGTGAGGACGCTGAGGAACCTGTGGATGTATTCGATGATTGTGGGGTAGTGGCTGAACGAAGGAACCAGGACGCCGTTGCAGAGCGGCCAGCTGGCTCCGAAGCCGGTCCCGCACCCTGCACCGTATCCTCCGAGGGTGACGTAAGCGCCCCAAGCGCTCAGGACGTAGATGGCCAGGGCAGCACCATAGACCCAGTGCCGGGCATTAGGCAAATGACCTTCATTCGGCGCGAACGCGGTTCGTAGTTAAGACTTTCGCGGGGAGGTTCTGTGAAGTTATCGGTTTCGTCGATTACGTCGCCATGTTCGTCTACCTTCTGAGACTCAACATAGAGTCAGGCGAGGCCCCAGCCCAATTCCTCGTCATCATTTGGCTCGCTGGACTGGCTCTGATTGTGATTGGAGTTGTTCTGAACGACCTCGGCGAGTCTCGTCTTGAAGGAGAACCGCTTCAAGAATCGGCTGGAGCATGAGAACGCTGAAACCCACAAGGACGTATGTCAACCTGAGAACGCTCTCGTTTGAGTTGACTGCGAGGGTGTCTGAAACGTCGGATATGGTGGCGATGGGGTCCCCGATTTGAATCCCGCTATTCGGAACGCCGACGAAAGCCTTTGCGGGTGGTGCGAGATACAGCCAAGTCGGACCAGATTGAAACCAATAGAAAGTCGCTCGGGATGTGTAGATTATGCGGCTCGATATGACAGTTCCGTTGGGAAGGGTAAAGGATTCCGTAATGGCCGTGAGATTAGCGTCTCCATACTTCCCGTAGATTCCACCGTTCCGAGCATTCGTGAAACCGACGGCTCCGAAGTTCTTCAAAAAGAGAGGCTCGGAAGTATTTACTCCGAAGATAATCAGGCTGACATCTACGGGGTTGTTGACGCTTATGGCCCCGTTCGCCGTGAAGTTCGCCACTACGGTAAAGCCGACCGACAAGAACTCAGGAACGAAGTAGGTTCCCGTCTGATTCGTTATGGTGTATCCATGAGTGGTTCCCGTCTTGATTTGGGTTGTCTGAAAGAAGAGAACGGGCGTCGAGACTGTGGCGGCAGAGTAGAAAGGATAGGCCGCAAGAACGAGGACGGCAATCGCAAGATACGGACGCCATTTTCGGTTTCGCCTGTGGAAGATTCTCTTCAGGAGTCCGATTGGTCTCTTGACCACGCCGCTAACGTCTCACTTGCATTGCCACGCGCCACCGCTATACAGCGTGTAATACTGCGAGACGGGCTGAAAGTTCCCTTGGTTCACGTAAGGATAAGTCGTAATCAAGGCAACGGGCGAATAGACCTCGCCACATCCAAACCACGAATAGGAGAACGAGACCTGAGCGGTGAAAGTCGCGCCCTCGGCCGCAACTATCGGATTGACACCAGAGAGGGACGATGCTTCTCCCGAATAAGACGTAAGGGGAGCGAGGAAGAATATCGCCAACAGACCGAGGACGATTACGACTCCTACGACGACGGAAGCCTTTCGGCTTGCGTTCCAGTAGTTCCCTGCGTAGACGCTCGCCAAAGACCATCAAGCCATTCCCTTGGCAGATTTAGCCTTACGCCAGCAACCGATTTTGCACAGCGCCCTGATTTTGGGCGGGCAACCGACAACTTCGCAGAACCCGCGGGGATGATCTTGTTTGCGCTGTTGCGCGCCCAGCCATGCGAACGCGCCTTCGAGAAACTCGAAGCTATTCAGTGAGAAGACTCGTTCAACCCTTCGTTGAAAGCCAAGGGGAACCTCCAGAACCACTTTGGAGCCCTGAATGGCCATATTCAACAGAAGAAAAGAGAGAACACAGGCGAGCCCAAGACGAGATGTCTTCTCCGCCTCGATAATTCGCATCGGGTCCATTCCATTCTGGGTCCGCCCAGCGACTGAGCGGCGCCGTTGATTCCGAGACGCATTTGACCGCGCATTAGCCTGCGCTCTAATCCGCCGTATGCGCGGCAGTAAGATGGGATGACACGGTTCAGAAATTGTTGCCTTTGCTTCGGACCTCCATGTACGGTCCCAAAGGAACTTGAGAACGCACTACCGGACGTGAAGACGCGAGTCCTTTTTCATGCGCGCGGAGCTGGAGCGCTCGACCCCTTTCAGAGGGATCAGTCAGTGTAGCAGGGCCGCCACGTAGAGGAGGAGCATCCCGAGCGCGATCATTGCAAACGTCCTGGGCCCGAAATAGGCCGGCGCCCGCCCCGGTGCCTCCGACATCGGACCCACGAGCCTGACGACGGCGTAGAGGGCAGCGGTCACCCCGAAAGCGAAGAAGTAGGTCGTGTCCATCTGGAAGAAGTATCCGAGAGCCGCTCCGATGGCGGACGGCCCGGCGAAAAGAAGCCCAAGCAGAGGGACCTCCCACCACGAAGGCTTGACTTCGGCCCCACGGAGATAGACACCGTACAATGCCGCCACGATGCTCGCTTCGAGGAACTTGTGGATCGGGTATGAGACGAGTGCCGGAAAGGTCCCGAACGCCTGCACCAGCGATTGCAGCTCGCCCCCGTTCGAAGGCGCGGCCGCCACAGCCGACACGGCCCCCCACCCCTCCCCCAGCCCGTGGACGCCCATCACCAGCGCGACAGCCGCCGGGATGAGGAGAAGCGCCTTCCGGGTCGGGATGGCGCCCGGGCGGGGGATGGAAAGGCGGTCGAACGCGGCGAGCACCAGAACGCCTGCCACAAAGGACAGCACCAGGGCGACGTGTGGGAGCCCTCCGAAGAGGTAGGGAGGGTAGATCGCGTTGTTCTCGCCCAGGGATGCGGCATCGACCATCGTGTCGTAGAAGTACCAGAACGCCAGCCCGACACCCAGGGCGCCCAGGTAACGCGCCCGCAGCCTGAGGCTCGGAATAAGGTACAACGCGGCATAGGCGGGGATGAACGTGGCCAGCGCGAGGCTCGGCACTAAGAACGAGAATGAGATCATCGCTGCCCCGCTGGCTTCGGCCTGTCGTCCGCGTGTTAAGAATTGCGCCGCGGCCTGCGACCGGCCATTAGAGCTAAGTCACCACGAGGGCGCCGTTCTGCATCAGGGGATGGATCGAACAGAGGATGCTGCAGTAGATCCTATACGTTCCAGCCTTCGTCGCTGTGAAGGTGACGTCGTAGGACTGGCCAGCCGGTATGGCGATCAGGTTGTTGTGTCCGTTCTGCTGTATGTCGTCGTAATATGAGATCTGGAATCCATGGGGCTCGCTGGTTGCGCAGTTTATCACGTGGATAGAGACCACTTGGCCCACCTTGACGTTCAGCGTCGGCCACGCCGTCGTCGTCGGCACGTACGCGCTCCCGTTGAGCCCGGCGTATGGGCTCGGATAGTCCCCCTCGACGATCAGGAAGTATGCGTGCCCGCCTGTACCGCCGCTGGCGACGTGTTCGACCTGAGTCGCGTTCGAAGTTGACACCGAAGCGCAGGTGGCCTGCATCAGATTGGGCTCGCCGACCGTGCTCGGAGGTTGAGAGTATGCGAAGACGTAGGCGATGGCAGCTGCCGCACCGATGACCAGCAGCACAACAGCCCCCATGATGATGGCCCTCTTCATCCGGGGCCGGCGGCTAACTTCGGCACTCGCAGAGACTGACCCGCTCATCTCGTGTCGCCGCGAGGGCCCCCCTTGCTAGAGGTGAGCAGATGGCCTACGCCAGCTTTACCAGGTTCTCTAGCTTAGACTTCAGGACCGCTGAGGGGACGGCTCCGACGACGATGTCCTCCACTTTGCCCTTCGCGAAGAACATCACCGTGGG
>JAFMAU010000033.1 GCA_029784825.1 Nitrososphaerota archaeon
GGGGCTCTTCATCGGCGCGGTCCTCCCGTTCTTCTTCACGTCGTTCCTGATGAACGCGGTCGGCGTCGCCGCCGAGAAGATGGTCTTCGAGATCCGCCGCCAGTTCCGGGAGATCCCGGGGATCCTCGCGGGGACGGCCAAGCCCGACTACGGCACGTGCGTCGACATCGTCACGCTCACCGCGCTCCAGCAGCTCGCGGTACCGGCGATCATCGCGGTCGCGACCCCCCTCGCGGTCGGGTTCCTGGGGGGGTTCGCAGCCACCAGGCGCGACCTCCGCACCCTGTGGAAGGAGTTCGACGTGCGGTCGCTCCTGATACTGTACGCCTTCATCGCGTCAGTCACGGTCGCAGCCTACGCCCTCGCCGGCTACATCGCCCCCTACGTCGCGCCCGCCGCGCTGGGGGAGGAGCCGTACTCGGGGGTCTTCATCGGCGTGCTGTCCAACCTGATGAGCAACGTCCCAGTCACCCAGCTGCTCGTCAACACCACGGGGGTGTCCGCCCACGTGGCCCCGAAGATAGCCGTGGAGGCGGGCCTCGCGGGGAACCTCGGACCGGTCGCGTCCTTCGCCAACCTCCTCGCGCTCAGGATGGCGGCCAAGGAGGGGCTGTCGGTGAAGAAGGCGGTGGGGCTACAGGTGCTGGTGGGGCTGGTCGCGTACATCCCCGCGCTGCTCTGACGGCCTCCCCGGCCGCTCCTGGCGCCGCGCGTCGTGGATGGATTCCGGCTCGATATCCAGGGCCTATACGGGCCGTCCAACTGTATGCTCAGTTTGAGCGAACACACCGAGATATCTCCTGTTCCCCTATGCGTTGGTACCAACGATGCCCAACCTAGGCCTTTACGGCGAAACCCGGGAGACGACCGAGGTCCAAGGCTCGTCTTCGATGGCGGAGAAGCGCAAGGTCCTCGCGCGCAGGTCCCAGCTTGAGATAAGGATGGACATGCTCAAGGTGATAAAGGCCGGCGCCGAGAAGCCCACCCAGATCATGTACAAGGCGAACCTGTCCTGGGTCGCGCTGCAGACGCACCTCAACCAGATGATAGAGAGGGGGCTGCTGAAGTGGGTGACGGAGGGGACCCGCAAGCGCTACGACCTGACCCTGAAGGGCTCCAGCGTGATGTACGCCTACCAGAAGATCCTCGAAGAAGTCGGCGAAGAGGACGTTACCGAGTTCTCGTCGGCGTTCTAGAGGCTTCAGGCAGGATTACAAGCGCAGGGATAAATCACCCGGGGAGGGAACCGCGTGCCCTGGCCCAGACCTCGACGAGCCCGCACCAACCGGGGCTCCCGCCGTTCACACGGAGCCTGCTGAAGTGGAGCTTCGCCATCGGGGTCATCCCGCCGGTGGCGCTCGTGCTGGGGCTGGCCCTGAAGAGCCTCTATCTGCTGGACTACGTCCATGTGATTACCGGGGGGAGCTGGACCGGGTTCGACCTGTACACCGGGCTTGTCCTCTCCAGGATACTGCGGTCCCTGGAGATACCGGCGCGGGTCGAGGTGGCGAAGAGGCTCACCCCCACCACGTTCTTCATCATCCCGTCCCTGGCGGCCGTGGCCATAACCTCGGGGATCTACCTCGCCCAGGCGATGGGGAAGTTCAACCTCGCGGACCCGTGGATACTCGCCGCGGGGGTGATAGTGGTGGTGCTCACGGTCCAGGGGTTCGGCGTCTTCCTCCCCAACGGCGTCAGGATATTCCTAGAGCTCGCGAAGGTGAAGCCAGACCCGGCTCTGATATCGAAGCTGACGATGCGCAACGTCAGGCTCGCCGCCAGCCAGGCTGTCTTCCAGGTCCTGATCATCCTGGTCATGGCGCACCTGGCCGTATACTAGGAGGGCTGGGTTGAACACAAGCGCCCTGGTCGCGATACTCGTCCTCGCAGGGGCCCTCCTCTCCGTGTTCGGGGTCCTTTACAGGATGGCCGCCAGGAGCTACGCCAGGGGCGAGCTCGACTACGACGGGATCCGGATACTCAGGTGGGCCCTTCTCGGCCAGCTCGCGATCTTCGCGATACTGACCCTGACAGCGTTCCTGACGTGAATCGTCGGAATCCATGCTCAGGGGAACGGATGATTATAACCTTTAGAAAACACATAGACATGCATTGGGCGTATCAATTGAATTGCTCATAGTTTAAATCAGCCGGCCCCCCAGCCGTTGCCGCAATGACTCTCGACGAGAAAATCCGACTCGGCATGGTGGCCCTGACAGGAGCGAGCATTGTTTTCGCCTCGCTCGGTCTGCACCTAGGGCCTCTGGAAATCATCGGTGGATCCGGTCAAGCTTAGGATCCACCCGATCCTTTTATTTGCGCCGTCAGATTCTGGAACCGAGAAAGCAAAGCCGGCTCGTCGAAGCCCCAGGCCTTCTTGTCCTTGCTGTAGAGGTTGTGGGAGATGGTGAAAGAAAGCGCTTCAGACTGGTCTAGCACCATGACCTCGGTCTTCACTTTGACATCCGCGATCGCTCTGGTCAGGAACTGGAACCCCTCGACGGTGTCTTCGGTGGGGAAGTAAAATTCGGCGAAATAATCCGACGCCCCGACCATTTCGGACCAAAGGAACGGTATCGTGTGCAGCTTTGCCATCAGCTCCATCCTTTCTCTCTCCGAGAGCCCCGTCGAAAGCAGGCTGATGTGCTGGTATCTGTGCTGCCTATGGAGCGCCTTCTCCAGCACGGTGTCATAGGTCGTGCCCATCCATCTCAGGTAATATCCTGAAATCATCTTCCTCTCCATTACGTGTGTCTTCATGTGCCAGGCGAGCACTTTGTAGTTGAGCTTGAGCTTCTCGGAGATCTCGACGAAACTCCTGGTCGCGTCGATCTGCAGTTCTTTCAGGATGAGCAGGTCCATGTAGTCGAACTTCGTGTGCCCTGACGGAGCATACGCGGCCTGGTCCGACGTCTTGAGCGGGGTGGACCAGTCGAAGTCCCACCTCCCCGTGTCGAAGTCGTAGCATTCAGTCCGCATCGGATTGGTCCTGAACCAGTCGAACGGGACCACCTTGAGGCTCTTGAACAGGCCGCTTTCCTTGAGGGAGTTCAAGAACGACACATAGGAAGCCACATGCTCCGAAGGGACGCTGGCGGCAACAACATAGTCGTCATAAAGCAACCTCTTCTCGAAATACACGACGTAGCAGAGCTCGTTCATCGCGGTGAGGATCGCATTGGTGTATCCTTTGAACTCGGGCCCAAAGTCAGCGACGAACAACACCCTTCGCAGCCCGAGCTTCTCATGGTCCACGATCGCCTGGACCCCGAAGCCTTTGCTCAGCACCTTCTCCTTGTACCTGTATCTCACCGACTCCTTGAATTGGTCCAGACGCCTCGCAATCTCTGGTATGTCCGGGCCGATCTCTGAGATGAGTTTGACCAGCTCGGCTGTCCTCGCGCTGGTGTCCCGGGTTCCTACGCTTGGGGTCTTCAACTGCTCTTCGTTATTAGCGCCCTCAGCACCTTTGACACTTAAATCTATGGGAATTCCCGATTCAGATGGAGTCTCTGTAGTCCGGAGCTACCTTGCCACTTCCTGCTCGGCAGAGGCCATCCTGTTGAGCTTCAGCAGCCCCGGCGCCGGATATGGCAGCCTCAGCGTCCCGCAGAGGAGGTACATGGTAGGGTAGACCCTCTGGTAGATCTTCATGAACAGCGCGGGGCTCCCGTCCGCCTCCTTCGCCGCCAGGAGCTGGTCGATCTCGTCGTCCTTCCCCTTCAACATCGCCGTCCCTGACACGAAGACCCTGGCCGCAGCCGGCTGCGTCTCCACGTCCATGGAGAACTTCAGGTTCAGGAACCCTGGGCCGCGGTCGGCCTCGTTGATGGAGGAGTTGACGTTGAACGTCACCGGGGTCGACTCGTTGGCCTCGTCCGAGGTCTTGTTCGCCTCTATCCCCTTGACTGATACTGCTATGTCGACCAAGCGCTGGGATGGAACGGCCCTCCACCTTATTTAACGGTCATAGACTGCAAATTCATAGCCGAGGTTCGCAATCCATTTTATGCGAAATCACACCTCGGACGCGAGCATGTCCTCTGCAGAGGAAGTCCCGGGCACCACGAACATCCGTGCGGAGGGGGACAATGCGAGGCTGACGGTCAAGATCTCGCTGAAGCCCCGCTTCGGGAAGGAGAACCTGAAGGAGAAGTACAAGGTGGGGAAGTACAGCCTGTCGGAGGGCTACTCCATGGGGCCCTCGCTGCAGGCCCTGGTCCCCAAGGGGACCCCAGACTACGTCGAGCACGGGGAGAACTACGTCGAGAGGATCATGCGCGCCCTCTATCATTTCAAGCAGTGCGCCCTCATCGGGCCGTCGGGGACCGGGAAGAGCGTCAGGGGGACGGAGGAGGTGGACGTGATCCGCAACGGCAAGAGAGGGTCCAGCACGATAGAAGGCATCTTCGAGTCCCTGAAGGGAGCGGGGAAGAGGGTGGACGCCGCCGGGAGCTGGGAGACGATCCGGGTCGGCAGGGACGAGCTGCTGGTGCTCTCCTTCGACAGGCGCGCCGGCGAGATCGTGTGGAGATCCCCTGCGGCCATCGCGCGCAGCGCCTACGCCGGCCCCATCGCCGTGGTCACCACGGCCACGGGGCGGAAGCTCGCGGCCACCCCGGACCACTCCTTCGTCACCCTGGACGGGACGGTGAAGGCGTCGGACTTGAAGCCCGGGGTCTTCCTCCCGGTGGTCAACACGACCCCGGCCCCGAGCATCGTCATGGCCATAGGAGGGACCTCCGCCCTCCAGTCCGGGCGGACCATAGCGAAGTGGGAGCGGGTCGTCGAAGTGAAGATGGAGGCGCACGAAGGGTGGGTCTACGACTTCGAGGTCCCGGGGACCGAGACCTTCGTCGCCGGGGACGGGATAGTCACCCACAACACCCACATCACCTACCTCGTCGCCGAGCTCGCCGGCCTCCCCCTCTGGGAGATCAACTGCGGGCTCCAGACCTCGGTCTACGACCTCTTCGGCAGGTTCGTGGGCCTGGGGAAGGAGAACTGGGTCGACGGCCAGATAGTGTCCTGGTGCAGGTACGGCGGCATCCTCTACCTCGACGAGGCCAACATGATGAAGCAGGACATAGCCACCAGGCTCAACCCGATCCTCGACACCAGGGGCCACATGGTCCTCAACGAGAGGGACAACGAGGTGATCCCCAGGCACCCCAACGGCTTCGTGATGATCAGCATGAACCCCTACTCCGCTGAGTTCGCAGGGACCAAGCCCCTCAACGCCGCCTTCCGCCGCAGGATGACCGTCTGGATCGACTTCGACTACCTGAGCGTCGGGAGCAAGATAGCCCCCGACGAGGTGGAGATGATAGCCCAGCGCGCCAAGATAGGCAGCCCCGTGGCGGAGAAGCTGGTCAGGGTGGCCGCGGAGATACGCAGGCAGTACAAGACCGGCGACCTCCCCTACGCCCCGTCGGTGGGGGACCTGGTCAACTGGGGGACCCTCGTGGCCGACGGGCTGACCCCCGCCCTGGCGGCCGAGGAGACCATAATCGCCCTCACGGCAGACGACCCCGAGGTCCAGAACAACGTGAGGAGGATCGTCCGGATGGTCGTGGGGGACGCAAAAGCCGGGTCCAAATGAACATCCTAGAGTACGCCTGGACCAACTTCTCCAGCGTGTCAGGAGCAGACCAGAGCAGGTTCAGGCTGATCCTGAGCGCCACCGCGCCGAGGCCCACCCTGGGGCTCGAAGGGGACGGGTTCCTGGCGAAGATACCTGTCCCGAGGCAGGAGAAGGAGGGGGTGGTGTCTGTCCAGGGGCTGTTCACCGACGCGGACGGCCAGGGGTGGGCCACCCTCTGGAGGCTCTTCAGGGCGTCCCTCTACCACGCCGCCTTCCACCTGGCCCACGGCAACCTGAAGCCCCTCGCGAAGTGGGCGAAGGAGAAGGAGCGTTTCCCGGCGATATTCACCCTGTCCCTGCTCGAGGACTACCGCATCACCCTGGCGGCGAGGGAGAAATGGCCTGGGGTGATGACCGACATCGCCTACGCCAACCTGGTGGCGGCCATGAGGATGCCCGACCTCGACGACATAGAGAGCAGGGGGCTCAGGACCGCTTCGAAGCTCCTGGTCGCCCTCTGGGGGGTCGCCCCGGCCAAGGCGGGGAGGGTCGAGGAGGACCAGGCGATCCTCGCTATCACCGAGAAGGTTCGGGGGATGGTCGAGAACTCGGCCGAGGACCCCGAGAACCCCCTCCTCCTGAAGGCGGCCAACCTGATCTACAAGCAGTTCGACAAGGTGGTTCTGCCGCAGATCCCTGCCTTCCCCCACACCGAGGCGCATTCGGGGGACTCCCTCTTCCGGGACCACCTCGAGGCGACGAAGGGGAAGGGAAAGCCCAGGCTCGCAGGGGCCCTGGCGGCCATAGGGGTCGAGGGAGGGGCGTCGGTGGAGCTCCCGGACGAGCCCGAGTTCAAGGAGACGTTCACTGCGCTGCAGGACCAGTTCGCGAGGAGGAAGAAGGTCACCGACTATTACTCCAAGCTCCTGGCTAGCACGAGGCTGAACGGGATCGTGTTCCCCGACGGCGACTACGCCGGTTTCCTCAGGGCCAGGGCGGAGCTGGCGGGGCCGATACGGAACATCAAGAACCAGCTCCTGGCCATCAAGAACGTGGCCGACGAGGAACCGGGGAAGCTCAGCGGCCAGGTGGACATGCCCATGGCAATGCAGGTGGTCGCCTCCGGGTCGCAGAGGTCAGACGTCTTCGTCCGGGAGGAGCCGATACTGAAGGACGAGGCCTGGGCCATACTCGTGGACGCGAGTAAGAGCGTGTCGAAGTCGTCTCTGGAGATACGCGGGATAGCGACGTGCCTCGCTGAGGTCGCGAGCACGGTCATGAGGGAGAAGAGCAGGTGGGGCCTCTTCGGGTTCAACGACACGTTCCAGCTTGTGAAGGACTTCGACGACCCGTACTCCATCGACGCGAAGTCCAGGATAGGCGGGCTCTCGCAGAAGGGAGGGACCTACCTCCCCGACGCCCTGGCCGTCGCATCGAGGGCCCTCAACTCCAGGCCCGTCGAGAGCAAGTACCTGGTGGTGGTCTCTGACTGCCTCCCCACGGGCTACGCGGGGATCGAGGAGGAGCTCGCGGAGAAGATCAAGGAGACGGGGAAGATGGGGATCATGCTGGTGGGGATAGGGGTCGAAAGCCCCGAAGTGAAGAAGTACTTCAAAGTCAACTCGGTCCTCAGCACCCCGTATGAGATGATGAAGTTCTTCACGAAGGCGTACATGGAGCTGTCGGGAGTGGGCGAGGCGTGAGGGGGCCAAGCCGCGGCCTGCGCCTCCCTGGGAACCCGCACAGGGGACGCGAGAATGCGCCGTGCGATTTTGCAGTTCTCGCCGTATGGATTACTGGTTCACAAACCTATTATTAATGACGGGGCATTCTGTCTTCAAATGCCCGCGGCCCAGGAAGCAAAGGAGAAGGAGGTCGCCGATGAGGAGGCGACCGACCCCCAGACCGTCATACGGGAGATGCGCGAGATCCAGAGCGACGCGGCCCAGCTGTCGGAGATAGAGGAATTGGAATACTCTCAGACGATGAAGCTGGTCGAGTCCATGAAGGTGATCCAGGCCGGGGTCGGGACGGCGATATCCATACGCCCAGTCTCCCTCGGCGAGCCGCTGAACCACGTCAAGCAGGCGATCATAGGGGCCGACGCCGTGATAATCGGGCTGGACGCCGACGGCAAGCCGTTCTCGAAGCCGCTGTCGGACCTGAAGCCCGTGGACATACTCAACGTGGTCCAGGAGTGGGCGCCGAAGCTCAGGGTGAAGATCACCGAGAGGAAGAAGGGGGCAGAGGAGAGGCTCTACCTGGTGGAGAAGATACTCCGCGAGTTCAAGGAGGGGACCTCGGTGGTCAAGGACTCGAGGAAGCAGTTCTACGACTCTGTCGAATCAGACCTCGTGAAAGACACGCTAGAAAAGGAATAGGCGGCCCGCGATGCTCCGCGACAACCTCGAGCTGAACTCGGGCCTGGTGAAGTTTCCGAGCAAGGAGAGCGCTATAGCGTACATGGAGGCGATGCTGCAGTACTACAAGACGAGGCAGGAAGAGTACGGCCACCAGCTCGGCGAGCAGCTTAGGTCCCCTCAGGGGTCATCCCAGGGGAAGGAGAAGCAGGAGAAGGACTCCAAGAAGGAGAAAGGAGGGCAGCAGGCGCCGAAGGGGTGGTTCAAGGTGGGCTCTCTGCCGGTCAACTCCTCGGACCCGAAGGGGGCGCTGGCCCAGGTGACCCTCAGGATCGTCGACGACTACAAGAGCCGGGTGGAGAAGCTGTCGGACGCGTTGAAGTCGTTCCAGGAGGTGGACACCCTCAGCCAGCAGGGGACGAAGTCCTACACCCTGTTCGTCTACAAAGGGGTCCCCGAGGGGGTGATAGTCGAAGGGATGGAGAAGCGCGAGGTCTTCGCCTTCGCGGCCAACTTCAGGGCAGTCTAGCGCGGCTTAAAGGTGGCTGAGGAGGAGGGGGACGTTGTTCCCGAGGACGATGGCGCCCAGGCCGAGGTCGGCCGCCACGAGGACCACGAAGGCCGTGAACTTCAGGAGCCTCACCTGGAAGTCGTCCTTGGGGTCTGACCTGCGCAGGGCGACCATGTAGAAGAGGGGGACGATCACGACGAACTTCAGCAGGTACGCCAGCATGAACCCTTCGAGGCCGAGCCTGAAGAGCTGGGCCCCCAGGGGGTTGAGCTCGACGAAGCCCTCAGCCATGGCAGCCGCGAACAGCGTGGTGAGCGCGTCCGAGAAGTTCAGGATCACGAACGTCGCGAGAAGCGGCCAGAGGGCCCTCTGTATCCAGTGGATGTCCAGGGCCGACACGAACCGGCGCTCCCTGTCGAAGGGCTCAAAGCTCGCTCCAGGCACGCCGGGTCTTATGATACGTGAAACTTTTGAGGGATATGGATTCGGCATCCATAGCCGCTCTCCTGAAGTGTTAATATTCTCGGCCAGCACGGAAGCCTAATGAAAATCTCGGGAAAGCGAAGAAAAGCTATCTCGCCAATCATCGCAACAGTCCTCATCATCGCAGCCACCCTGATCGCCTTCGCGGCAGTGTTGGGGTACATCTTCGGCATCTTCGGCAGCGCAGCCAACAAGGCAAACATCACAGTAAGCACTGCTACTAGTATCTCACATTCCAGCATTGCCAGTTTCAGCGTGTCATTAATCAACTCAGGAACCGCCAATGGCGCGACTTCATCTGGAAGCCTAAACTACGGCGGTACCTCATGCGCGATCAGTGCAACGTCTACCACATTGTCTGCAGGCGCGACCACACCAGTAACTTTCACCAGCAGTGGCTGTGCAGCCGCCAACGCTGGCGAAGCATACACGCTCTCGGTAGTTCTTTCGGACGGAACTACTAGCACATACACAGGGGCATTCACCTAAGCAACAGTCAGAGGCGCTCCCATGTTGGAACGCGAGTTCGACGTGGCGGCGCTTCTTCCCCTTTTGACAGATGGACACATCTAATGGTGCATCAAGAAATTGAACAATCGCTATTTTGTCGACTTGAACGGTCTGAATGCAATTGCGATAGGAATCATGGTGGTATCTTTGTTCGGGTTCGTTGGAAACGTAATGATAGATTTCAATTGGGGTGCGACGCCCATTGCGGGCTCTGTTGCTCTTGCCTATTGGATGACCTTGAGGTGGATCATTCCATTTCCAGTGAACTACTGGGGTCTCGGCGCCTTGGTGTATTTCTTGTTCTTTTTGGCTTCCTTTGCCTTGCTCAGTAGGAATGAACGGCCAATTCGCATTCTATTGGGCACGCTCAGGCTCGGTTCTGCCGTGTTGATAGTGTTCGAAATTGGTGTCTACTATTTCGTGCCAGGTTTCATGGATAAGTGGGTCATCAACGCGGTTCGGGGAACGTCGCTTGCCATTTTCACGAACTGGGATGTGCTGGGGTTCTCTATCGTGACTCTAGTGGTCTCACAAGCTCTCATTTCCATGAATTCCCAACCGAATAGAGAGCACTGATTTGTCTTACGCGTCTGTCGCATTGCTCGGCATTCTGACTGCCATTGCATCCATTGTCTTCTTCGCACTGAAAGGCAAACAAACATTGGGTTCTGCTGCCGACTCGGTTTCTGTCGGTCTAATGATCGGTTTCATTGGTACGGGACTGGCAAAATACATCGTGCAGCCTAATCCAAGTATCGGTGTCCCGCTGATTCCTTTTCTATACTATATTCCTCATGCGTACAATTTGGTTATCTGGTCTGTCCTATCGCTCTTGGTCCTTCGGCCGAGGTTTGGCCCAAGATTCTTGATCGCATTCGCTTTGGTGTACGGGATCGACGAGCTTCTCTGGAATTCAGTTGCATACATAAGATTTGGTGGCAGCACTCAGGTCTTGACGTTTCTAGTCTCTTCCGACTGGGAAGTCTTCATCACTGGGGTGGTCACTACCGTGTTAGTGAGCTATGCCTTACTGCGGCCGAGAATCACTCCCAATTGGACTTGGCCTTGCATGCTCATCTATGTCATCGTGTACGCTGGAATATTCGGAATGCCGAGCTATGCAGTTGATCCTCCTTCTCTTGGCGTCCTCACCTGGGAGTTGATGTGGCAGGGTGCAGTCTGGTTTGTGATTTATTGGACCTTCTGGCCGCGTAGCAAGGCGAGATGGACGCAAGGCGGTCAAACCTGGCTTCCACCGAGGTTGTTCAGACATTGAGCGAAGTCGACAGGGGAGGTGCGCCTCACCAGCGCGGAATGAGGGCAATAATCCTGTCAGAGCCCATAGCCCTCGCCCTCCTGACGATTCTCGCAGCGTTGACCCGTCTGTACCGATTGGGGGATTTTCCATACTTCCCAGCGCAGCCTCCGTGGGTCGGGAGCACCGCCTATCCGGGGCTTTACACCGACGAGGGTGCAAGGCTTTCTGAGATTGCGCTCTTTCCGCATTCTCTCACCACTTATGAGCCATCTATCCAAATTCTCCTTGTAAAGATATCCCAGTTCTTAATTGCACAGAGCTACTTTGCGGACCGGCTCCCAAGCGCGCTCGCTTCAATATTGACAGCAGTGGTGGTCTACCTGGCAGCAAAGCAGCTCTATGGTGGCAGAGTGCCTCCGTTAGTAGCCGGGTTGTATTTTGTGACCATGGTGCCTGCCCTCATCTACGGAAGGATGATTTTCTACGAAAACTTGGTTGGCCTCTTTCTCGCGATAGTGATTCTCTCTGTCGCAAAGTCTGAGGGTGCCGGCGGAGTGAAATGGATCTACATCGGCGCTCTTGCATCGCTCCTAGCTGTTTTCAGCAAGGAGGACGGATTGTTTATTCCCATGTTCTTCACTCTGTGGGTTTCATCGAGGAAAGAGTCGAGGGGGCGGTTACTGTCTTTGGCTGTGGTGTGGGTACCAATGATTTTGGCCGGGATTGTTATCCTCGGTCTAACCGGCTCTCTGAGCGCCTTCGTGAGTCAATGGGGGTTCGGCACGACTGGGAGAGAACTTTCATTTGACTTCATGGTGATCCAGGCTCTCCCCTCCGCATACGATGTAGTCGCTGGAGGATACTTCAAGCCAGAGTTCTGGTACATCTTTGCCTACGTCTGCCTGGCGGCTCTTGTTCTCGCAAGGTCCAAGGCCGGACTGATTCTGAGTGAAGTCATGGTCCTCTACTTCGTTTTGCAGGTTGCAATCTGGGGGATGTCACCGTACGAGGTGATCAGCGTTTTTCCAATACTTGCCATCGCAGTCGGCGGCGGCGTGGGCTACTTGGCAAAATTAGGCACTCCAGGAGGGCTGGCTGTCTATGGTGCCCTCTATGCGCCATTAGTCGCAAGTCTGGTGAACTCCATCGCACTTACTTACGTTGGTGGGGTGTGGGTCAACTATCCGCTTTCGCTCTTCAAATATGCACTGTTCGTCATCCCGATCGCGGATTGGTTAATGCTAAGTAGGCTCTCGGGGAAAAACAAAGCCAAGGACATCTCACTGGTCAAGGTAGTTTTGGTATGTTTCATGGGGCTGCTCATACTTGGCACCCCGTGGCTATACTCATACTACTTCTTGGGCACTACAATCTAGGGCCAGCCTGGCTTCAGACGCAAGACGCCAAATCTGGAGTGCCAGTCCATAACCGATAATATTCGACCGCTTCAACTTTCCATGAGATGAGACTGTCGGGATGCAGAAGGCGTGCCCTGTCAGAGGTCATTGGCACCGTTCTGGTTGCATCTATGACCCTCATCGCGGGCGCAGCCATCTTCGGCTACGTCAACGGCCAGGCCGGGGTCGCCTCCCGGGCATACGGCCAGGCTGTGGGGAACAGCGTCCAATACCTAGAGGAGAAGTTCACGGTGGTCGACATCGTCGCCTCGAACGTCACCTGCGGCACCTCCACCTGCGCGTCGTTCACCCTCTGGATCTACAACACTGGCAGGATCGACCTCTCTCTGGTCCAGGTCAGGCTCTACGACCCGGCGGCCCCGTCCAAGTGGAACCTCGACCTCATGTACAACTACTCCACGATCGGGGGCACAACCGTAGACCGGGTACACGACATCTCCGCCGGCGCTTCGAAGTGCTCCATAGACACTAATTCCTACGAGACACCGGTGCTCACAGGGACCGGAGCCTTCTCGGCTCAGATAGGGATGACTGCGACGATTCAGTTCATCGTCCCACCCACCAGCGCCACCCCTACGGGTTCGACGTGCCCGTCTTTCGGCCAGCTGGTGCACAGCGACACCTACTACGCCACGGCGGTCGGCCTGTACGGCAACACCAACACCTACAGCCAGGTGGCATGATAGTTGGACCTCTCGCCCAGGAGCCGCCGCAAGCGCGCCATTTCGGGGATCATCGGAGCCGTGATTCTGTTCACCATGCTCTTCACCATAGGGACCGAGTACTTCATCTTCGTCAACAACACCAACAACCTGGAGACCCAGTCGCTCGTCAACCGAGGTAACGCCATCGCAACCAAAATCGAAGAAAACATAGGCGTGACCGCTTCGCTCAGCCCGAAGGGCTACCTGCAGTTCTACTACAACGACACCGGAGGCCAAGCTGTCAACATCACCTCGATCATGGTCCTCAGCTCATCAGGCGCGATCCTTGACTGCTACGGGGTGAGCCTCCCGTCTTCCCAAAGCTGCGGCAACACCACCCCTGCGCTCCCCCAGGTGGCTAACCCGGGCGCCGGGGCGCCAAGGTCAGGCTACATAGTGACGGGTTACTCCTACAGCACCGGGTCTGTCATCATCAAGCTCCTCGCTTCCGACGGGAGCGTCTTCACGTCCACCTACCCTCCTAACAGCGTATCACTGGCTTCTCAGGCCCTCTCGAGCGGGGCCATCGGGGACCTCTACCTCACGTTCCACTCGTTCACATACTACGTAATCACAGGGTGCGACACTTCAACTTCGAGCTACTGCCTTGGCACTTCCGGGTCAGGCTTCGTCATCCCGGCAGGCGTCGGGGATATCGGGTTCGCCGTATCTATGACCAACCTCAACCCGGAGCACGACTCGATAGTCCTGGACCAGTTCACCCTCATCTACCAGAACTCGTTCTACGGCAACGCCCACCAGAACTTCGTCGCCTGGTACGTCGTTTCCAACCAGTCCAACAACATCGACAATACCTACGCACCGATAGTGCTGGCCTACGACATACCCACCACGGTCGTGTTCGCCTCCAGCCAGTGCATCTCCGCATCAAGTGGCCCCAACGACTGCTCGGGTAACGCCTTCGCGGTCGGCTCGTCCCCCTCCTCCGCCTACACCATCTCGGCCAACTTCATAATCAGCCACGGCTGGGAGGCGCCACCGCCAGTCTCCCTCTCTTCTCTGTCATACTCGAAGGTCAACTACGGCCAAGACGCGCCATTCGTCTCGACCCTGTACACATAGAAGGGAGTGTTGAATTGAAGTTCAAAGTCGGCGGGAGCAAAGGCGGGTCCCTGGACGAGCCACAGAAGCAGAGGAGGAGCTACGTGGTCAGGTTCCCGTTCACGGGCACCCCTGTCCCAGATGGCGGCAGGCTGCTCGACCGGTACCCTCTCACCAACCCCTACGCCTACGCCGCCGTGGTGGAGGACGAAAGCGGGGGGCGGAAGTACTACCTTGACGAGGTCCCGCTCGCTCCCAGCGAAGCTCGGGTCTACAGCTACATCCTGGACAAGCTCGAGACCGAACTCACGATCCCGCGCACCGAGGTCGACCCCAAGAAATACTTCGCCGAGCAGGCGAGGCGCATCGTCGCGAAGTACGGCATCAAGGTCGCGCCGCTCCCCTGGGCGAAGATCATCTACTTCGCGGAGAGGGACCTGGTGGGCTTCGGTGTCCTAGACGCCCTTCTCAAGGATCCGAACATCGAGGACATCTCCATCGACGGCATCGGCAAGCCAATCTTCGTCTACCACAGGAGGTTCGAGAGCCTCGGCACAAACGTGGTGTTCGCCAAGGACGCGGAGCTCGACAGCCTGATCACCAGGCTGGCCCACATGGCCGGGAAGCACATCTCCACCGCCTTCCCGATACTGCAGGGCACCCTGCCGGGACGCCACAGGCTGATGGCCACGTTCAGGAGGGAGATCTCCCCCTATGGCTCCACGATGACCATACGCAAGTTCAGGGAGGACCCCCTGACCATCGTCGACCTTCTCAACTCCCGCGTCATCGACCAGAGGATGGCCGCATACTTCTGGATGCTCATGGAGAACAAGTCGACCGCCCTCGTAGTGGGGTCCACCGGGAGCGGGAAGACCACGCTCCTGAACGCCCTCCTGACCCTCACCCGGACCAACTCCAAGATAGTCACCATAGAGGAGGTCCAGGAGGTCAACATCCCTCACTTCAACTGGACCGCTCTCCTCTCCAGGGAAAACTATGGCACCAGCGGCGACGTCTCCAGTCAGGTCAACCTGTTCGACCTGGTGAAGGCCGCCATGAGGATGAGGCCCGACATCATAGTAGTCGGAGAGGTCAGAGGCGAAGAGGCATACGTCCTCTTCCAAGCCATCTCGACGGGCCACGGGGGCATGTGCAGCCTCCACGCCGACGACGTCGAGTCCGCCGTCCAAAGGCTCACCTCCAAGCCCATGGACGTCCCTCCGGCCTTCATCCCCTTCCTAGACCTGACCTTCACGGTCCGCAGGATTTCCGTCCCCAACCCTGGAGGGGGGTTCCGCGCGGTCAGGAGGATCGTCTCAGTGGACGAAGTCGTCAAGGCAGGCGAGTACTTCAACGTCTTCAAATGGAACGCCGCGACAGACGCGTTCAGAGCGTCGGACATCAGAGGTAGCCCCAAGCTGAACAGGCTGGCCAAAGACCTGGGCATGAGCATGGCAGACCTTACGGAGGAGCTCAACAGGAGGTCTGTGGTCCTCCGCTGGCTGCAGGAGAGGGGGGTCCGCAACTTCAGGGAGGTCTCCGCCCTCCTCGAGGACTACGCGTCCAAGCCCGCGCCGGTGTTCCAGAGGGCGGTGAAGGAGCTGGGGATCGCCGGCACCCCCGAGGCAGTTGCCGCTGAAGGGTTCAAGCTTTGAAGCGAGCCAAGCTCCCCGCCGCCGAGCCCAAGCCCGGGCTCGGCCCTCTCGACGTCGTCTCAGGGCTCGCCTACAGGATCTTCGGGCGCTACTCCAACGGCATCGCCGAGGACAGCCCCTGGCTGAGGGAAGAGATACTGAAATCGAACATGCGCATCACCCCGGAGGGGCTCATCGCCCTCGCCTTCTTCGGGACCGTACTCTCAGCGCTTGCCTTCGCCGCAGAGATCGGGATAGCCCTTGTGCTGGCGAATCCCCTTCTCCTTCTTATCTCGGGAGCTTTCGCAGCCACGCCTCCCCTGGTCTTCCTCTTCATAATGCGGGCGCCGAGAATAAGCCAGGGGTCCCGTTCGGCCGCGCTGGATAACGAGCTCCCCTTCGTCGTTGGCTTCATCGTCGTCCTAGCCGGCGGGGGCATCTCTCCCATCGCGTCCATACGCAGGATAGCAGGGATGACCGAAATCTTCCCCAACGCCGCCAAGGAGGCGAAGAGGATCCTCCTCGACATCGACGTCTTCGGCCTGGACCCTGTCACAGCCCTCGAAAAGGCGGCCGAGACCAGCCCCAACAAGCCCTTCGCCGAGCTCCTCTACGGCTACACCACTGTGATCAAGACGGGGGGCGACATGAACTCCTTCCTAAGCAACAAGCTGAAGGAGATCTACGAGGCCCGTTCCCTCAAGGTAAAGAAATCGTCCGAGAGCATCGGGACAATGGCCGAGGGCTACGTCACCATCACCTCGGTTCTGGGGATAAGCCTCTTCGTACTTTTCCAGGCGGAGTCGCTCATCAGCAACAGCACGTCGGGGATCCAGGGAATCGAAGTCTTCGGACTGCTGGGGGTCCCTGCGTTCTCTGTCCTCTTCATCTACATGCTGAACGCCATCCAGGCTAGGTACCCATACGTGGACTACGGGCCATACAAGGCGTTCGGACTATCGGCCCCGGCGGGGATACTGCTGTTCGTCCTCCCAATTCCCCTGAACCTCTTCTATCACACTTCACTGGCGCTCCTGGCTGCGACGGCCGCGCCCATGGTGGTCGCGATCAGAGCCGGGAGGGAAAAGAGCGCCCTCGAGAAAGCTCTCCCGGACTTCATAAGAGACATCTCGGAAGGGAGGAAGATCGGCCTCTCCCCGGAGCAGACCATCCAGTCACTGGCCGACAAGCATTACGGCCTCCTCTCCAAGCACGTCAAGAAGATGAGCGCCCAGGTGTCATGGGGGGTCTCCACCGTCCAGGTCATCAGAACCTTCGCAGAGGGGGTCAAGAGCTGGGTGACCAGAGAGGCCGGGATGCTCCTGACAGAGGTCATCGACGTCGGGGGAGGTACAGTGAGGAGCTTCTCTGATATGGCAGACTTCACGCGGAAGATGAACGACCTAGAAAGCGAAAAGCGCTCTTCCCTCAGGCCCTATCTGTTCATCAACTACTTCGCGTCCATCATGGTTGTCGTCACCACCTTCATCATGGTCTACTTCATCGCCACCCCGATCAACTTCGGCGCGGCGAGCAAGTTCGCCCCCCCGATCAAGCCGCTCAACAAGGCGGACATCGACATCCTCCTCACCGTGGCCGTCTTCGAGAGCTGGTTCATCGGCATGGTGGCTGGGAAGATGGGGGAGGGGAGCGTGGCTGACGGGTTCAAGCACGCCTTCGCCCTTGTCGTCATCGCGGTGGTGTCGGTCGTCGTCGCCCAGGCCGTGATGCACATGAGCATACTCTAGCCGGTGACATGGACTGACAATTCTTACCCGGATTCCTTGTAGCTGAAATATCTTGAAGAGCCGAAACCTCCCTATGAAGGCGAGTCCTGGCAGAGCGGTAATCGCAATACTAATCGCGCTTTTCCTCCTCAGCGTCGTCGCCAGGAGTTACGCCTCAAGTTCCGGGACCCAGTACGGATATCTTTCGCTCACGGCCCTGCCGCCGAACCTCCCCACCAGCTCGACGGGCACAACTTCTTTCCCTGCGTTGGTGGTCTCCGTGACGAACGCTCAGGGGACCCCTGTTATCCTGCCGGTCAACACCGAGGTCTACCTCTCCTCGGCCTCTGTAATCCTCGGGGTCCAGCCCACGGTCACGATAATGGCGGGGGAGCAGTACGCCATCGCCAACGTCACCACAACGGAGACCCCTGGAAGCAGCACGGTCACGGCGGTCGCGCCCGGCTTCCAGGCCACGTCGACCACATTCACCACCTACCTCCCGAGGGGCTTCCCCACCCAGTTGGTCCTGTTCCCGCTCCCCCGGGAGCTACTGGCGGGGACACCCACCAACGCCAACGTCACGGTCGAGGTCCTCGACGCAGCCGGGCTCCCGGCCAGGACCATCTCTGACACCCTGGTCCAGATGACCTCCTCGGACACCTCCATCCTCGAGGCGACGGGGACCACCATCCCGGCCAACGAGACCATAGGCTTCGGGTCCGTCAGCGTCAACGGCCAGAGCGGCGGAGCCGTCTCCATCACCGCGTCAGCTTCGGGCCTGGTCAGCGCCACGGCCACCATAACGGTCGCGGGCATAGTGGACAACCCCAACCAGCTGCAGGTCAGCGTCCCCTCGGACCTCCCAGCCGACGGCAAGACCTACGACGTCCTGACCGTGTCGCTCACCTACAACGGGACCACCCCCGCGGTCTCGCAGACCGGGACCTCCGTCCTCCTCACTTCCTCGAGGCCGGACCTGGTCTCGATTGTTGGCCCAACGTCCATCCTCGTCCCGGCCGGCCAGACCTTCGTCACCGTCCCCATCGCGACCTCGGAGAGCTCGGGGACGGCCGTCATCACCGCGTCGTCCCCCAACTTCGTCTCCTCCACCGTCCAGGTGAACACGGTCAGCATCCCGCCCACCAAGCTCGGGGTGTACCTGGCTGACAGCCACGCCCTGGTCTCCGCCACGGCCGACGTGCTGAACATGGTCGTCCAGCTCCAGGACGCCAACGGGATACCCGCCGACGCCAGGTCGGCCGAGAGCATCATAGTCTCCTTCTCCAACACCACCCTCTCCCAGTCCCCCCTGACCCTCACCATCCCCAAGGGGGCGGACCTCGCCTACGCCACCGTCCCGCTCAGCGGGGGGACCCTCGGGACCTTCACGGCCATAGCCAACGGGCTCTACTCCGCCTCCGCAGCCTTCTCCGCCTCTAAGCTAGGGGTCACGGACAACATCGGACCGAACCACCAGACGATCTACCCCAACCAGACGGACGCCGTCTACTTCTCCCTCCAGTTCCAGGGTCAGCCCCTGGCAGGGGCGTCCCTCACCTGGACAGCCACCGGGGGGACGGTCTCCCCGGCCAGCTCGACCACCGGCTCCGGCGGCTCGGCGTCGGCGACCTTCACCCCGTCCGGGACAGGCATAGCCGAGGTGACCGTCACGGCCAAGGACCCGGTGGTGGGGACAGTGAACTCCACGGCGCAGATCTTCGTGGTCCCGCCCCCGGTCAAGCACACCCCGTCGGTCCTCACCCGCATCCTCTCCAACAAGCTCTACCTCGGGGGGATAGTCGGGGGGGCGGTCGCTGCGGTGGTCGTGGTGATGTTCGTCCTCCGCAGGCGCAGGGGGGAGACAATAGAGGACGAC
>JAFMAU010000034.1 GCA_029784825.1 Nitrososphaerota archaeon
ACCCCTTGACCTTTGGAATTACCGGCTGGGACCCGATGCAAAGGAAAATCATCTTCGAGGATATCGTCTCCCCAGATATCTTCAGCGTGTAGGGGGCCACAAACTCCGCTGAATCATGATAGTAATCTATGTTCTCGGAATCGGCAAGGCCGTTCCTGATTGAGTCGATGTCTGCGTCGATGAGCTTCCGCATCCTGGCCATTATCTTCGAGAAGTTCGCTTTCTTCAGTTCCACATCCAAGCCGAGCTCCCCCGCCTCTTCAATGGTCCTCACAAGTTCTGCCGGGTAAAGAAGGATCTTCGAGGGGATGCACCCTCTGGTCAGACAGATTCCTCCGGGTTCGTCCTTGTCGATGACCGCGACCTTCATCCTTGGATTCTGCTGCAACATCGGGTCGACGAGGTTCATGGCCGAACCGGAACCGATTACTATCAAATCATAGTTCTTCATGGGCAGCAAGTCCTCCCAGCGCTAGATAAGTAGGCCTGCCTGATGGGCCTTCGAATAACGGTGGCCCTGACTTGAGCTGACGTGTGCTAGTTCGGTGTCCCGCGAAAGGCTAGGAGACGACTGCCACGGAACTATCTGCCCCAGTCGACTACCATGCTCAAGGTATCAAAGCAGCCCGACTAACAGACTCGCCCCAGGCCGCCAACGATTGCACTGGCGAGAACTCGGCGCGACCAGTGCCTTGCAGACCTGGGTGCAGTAGAGGTCAGCGCGACGGGCAGGCTACGATGCGGAATGTGGGTTGTTATCTTCCTCCACTCGCCTGGTATGCCACGGGCTAGGCTCTTTTTACCAAACGGAGCCTAAAGCTGCCCCGGCCGGGATTCGAACCCGGGTCGCCGACTCGAAAGGCCGGCATACTCTCGATACTTGGGTTTGACCGGGCTTTACGCCCCCCAGGGGCTCTATACTACCGGGGCTGAGGAGGGCCACTGGAGTCCGCAATTAGAGCTTTCTGCTATTCAGGAGAGAAGCAGCACCAGTCACCGAGCTCGCGGAACAGGCTGAGCCACTCTCTGGGCGAAGGCATGGACAGGCCGCGGAGTCTCAGCAGGCCGTCTCTGTTCAGGTATGAGTTGCGAGGTGCATCGCTCCCGACCACCCGGAGCGTCTCGGCAGCCTCTGCACAGTCTACTTCGGATTCATAGTAGAGCGTCCCGCCCCTGACCCTGACTTTGGAATTGTCGGTGGGGAAGTCGGTCAAAATCTCGCAGGTGTCTGCCCTCTTGAGGAGGAACGCTGCGACTGCGTGTTCGTCGGGGGCGAGACCGCAGCCGCCCGACACCCGCAGCTCGTCCCAGTGCGAGTAGGATTCGATCCTTGTCGAGATGCGGACCGTGGTCCTCGAACCTCGCGGGCCGAATTTGAAATACATCGACGCCAGTGATGTTGATGATACCACTTCTTTCGGCATGTTCAGGATTTCAGGAACCGCCGGCAGGACGGCATCCGCGGGATCGAAGGCCGCCCAGCAGATCCCCGATGGGTCGATATGGAGTGAACCCCCCTTTGACTTCGCCACAAGCGCCCTGTCGAATCTGGCAGCGAAGCCGTGGCGCACCAGCCTCTCTTCGAGCAGCGCCATCTGGCCTTGAGTCATCTTGGGAAGAAGTATGTAGAACCTTCTTCCAAGCTCGAGCTCGTGGACTCTGAAAGGGAGCAAGGACGCTTCGTTTAGGGCAACGTATTATATACGAACCTAATTCGTTGAGACCCAGTGGTCTGAAGTGGGCGACGACAGGGCAGTGTCCCTAGAAGCGCTTGAAGCGCGGATGAAATCCCACACTGTCAGGGTGAACTCCGCCCTTGCGAAGGAGCTCAAGCTCTACGCCCATTCCAGGTTCCACGACCCGCTGGTATACGCCATCGAAGGGGGGAAACGAGTGAGGCCGGTCATGCTCATGCTCTCGGCTGAAGCTTTAGGGTGTAAGGACGACTCCGTCCTGGGCGCCGCGGTCGCGGTCGAGCTCCTGCACACGGAATCCATCATACACGACGATGTCATCGACGAGGAGAAGGTCAGGAGGTCGAAGCTTCCCTTCCACGTAAAGTACGGCTACAGCGCCTCGCTCTTGAGCGCTGACTTCGTCTTCGCAATGATACTGGCGATCGCAGCCCGCTACGATGACCGGAGGATAGCGGAGGAAGTCAGCAACGCGGCACTGCAGATGTCTGAGGGGGAGTACTCAGAGCTCACCATTGACCCCCAGATCTACAAGCTGACCTGGGACGAGTACATCAGGATTATCACTGAAAAGACGGCCTCGCTTTTCGAGACTTCAGCGAAGCTCGGAGCGCTCATCGGTGGTGGGGCCGACAAGGAAGTGGATGCGCTTGCCAAATACGGCAGGTGCATAGGGGTCGCCTACCAGCTGAAGGACGACCTGCTCGACTGGAGGTCCAAGGACAGGGTCTCAGTCGGCCTGCTAAAATCGTACAGCGAGAGCGAGGTGGTCGGCAAGATGGCCGCGCAGGCCCAGTCATTCGCCGAGGAAGCGAAGCTCCAGCTGATGCACCTGCCGAGGAATGAGGCGACCATGCTGCTAGAGGACCTTTCGGACTTCTCGGTGCTCAGACAGTATTAGCGATCGGAGGGATTCCGGGCCCGTCTATCCGGACGAACCAAGGATCACGAAGGCTATCACGAAGCCGTAGATTGCGATCGCTTCCGCGAGCACCACGAAGATCAGCGCGCTGGTCCTGACCTCCGCCTTCTCCGTCACTGCGGCGATTGCAGCCGAGCCGGATGTCCCGACCCCGAGGCCCGCGCCAAGGGCAGCAAGCCCGAAGGCGATCGCAGCTCCGAGGAACTTGTCGCCGCTCGAAGACGAGACAGTTGAGGTCGTCGTCTGCGCAGCAGCCGGCGCCGAAAGGGCCGCAACGAGGAACATCAGTGCAGTCGCCATGAACAGGCCGGAGAGAACCTTTCGCATGATTTTGTAAAACAGCCGCGCCCGTATGCCGTTTATAAGTATTGATTGGGCGGAAGAGAATCTGGCTCGCTTCAGGTCCTGAGTTTCGAGGCGACTCTCTTCGGCTCTATCCCGGCCTCGACCCCCAGAGCTATGGCCGCCAGGTTGCTCACCTCGAACTCCATCAGCTTGACCAGCGCGAGCATGGTGCCTGGGCTCAGGCCCTGCCATACGAACGCAAGGGTCGCGGTCTCTTTGGACCTTTGCGCGAACCTGTCCTCCGTGAGGTCGATGAGGTCCTCGTCGCTTTGAGCCCCCTGGAGTTCGAAGTGATAGGCAGAGTCGAACAGTTTGATGGCTTCGCCGACGGAGTCGGAGCGCGCCATGCTGCTGAGAACCGACGACGGCACGCGCCCGCCGGGGGATATGACGAGCTCTTGGGTCTCGGACTCGGATAGGCCCCAGAGCTTGGACCTCAGGACGGCGAGAATGTTGTACGCGTCGAGGTCGAGCGAGACCATCTCCTCGACGCCGTTCACGTTCGGCGGTCTCGAGGAATAAATCTTCGAGTTGGTGGAATATTCCTTCGCAATGGCAGCGAGCACTGCGTGGTCGATATAGACGTCGAAGAACCTGACTTCTTGCTTCGAGGAGTATCTGGCAAGCGCCTTTTCCATGTCCGCGTGGAACATGGTTCCTGAGAGCATGGAAACCGCCTCGTTGACGTCCTTCGCAGACATGACCCTAACGATCAGGTCCCTCCTCCCGACCAGCTCCTCGGCCCTCATGCTGAGGTACTCCACGGTCTCCTCGTAGGGCCTGCCCAGGGCCCTCGCTTTCAAGACGACCTTCAGGTCCCAGGCGATGTCCTTGAGATAGTAGAGCTCGAATATCCCGTACTTGCGCGCGCTCTGCGCTATCGTGTGGTGGACCGTGGCCAGCCTCTCCCTTAGTGCGAGCTCCAAGTGCCTCGCGTCGAAGGGCGGGGACAGCTTGGTGACGGCCTCGGCGTACGATGTGGACTTCAGCCTGTTGACCAGCTCGTCAAGCGAAGCCGCCTCGGAGAGCTTTTGGACGGTGGCAGAGTCGAGGAGCGAGCCTCTCAGCGCGAAGGCCTTGGTTCCGATGTACGTCTTGCTGGACAATCAGAAGGCCTCTGAACTTGGCCGAGCCTCGACCGCTTATAATTACTGCGCTGCGGCTCAGGGTGGAGGAGATCCTAAAGCGGCAGCGTTCCGGACTTCCAGAGGAACACGGCCGCGGAGGACGCGGCCCCAGCACGCTTAATAACGGAAAACCTTCGCGGCTGAAAAAGCGAGCATAGAATATGGGAGTCGCGCGCCTCTTGAAGGTGACGATCATCTCGCCCCGGAGCGAGTACGGGGAGGTTGCGAAGGCGCTGGCAAAGTTCGAGGACTTCCATCCGGCGGAGAACACAGCGGAAAGTTTCGATCCGGGCGTCCAAGAGTTGACGGTGAAGGCGGTCAGGCTATTCTCTCAGGCGGACCAGGCCGCAAAGGACCTGGGGCTGAAGCTGATGCCAGGCCAGATGGACATGGTCTTCGGCGGGGTCAAGGTCCCCAGGAGCGACTTCGAGGCCTCTACATGGGAGGACCTTCTGGACAAGGCGGACGCGCAGCTTTCGCCCATCGCGGCAGAGACATCCAGGCTGAAGGCGGCGCTGCAGAAGGCGATGAAGGACGAGGCGGACACCGAAGCCCTCACGGAGGCCCTGCAGGCGGTGTCAGGGTTCTCGTCTGACCTCACGGGCATTTCAGACCTCTCGCTCTTCAGGGCCGTGGTGTCGACCGTCGACTTGGAGAAGCTGGAGGAGTTCAAGAACTCCCTCCCAGGCGCGATCCTCCTCTCCCAGCCTGTGTCAAAGGAGCGTGCCCTTGTGCTCGTCGCGGTCGAGGCGGCGGACGAAACCAAGCTCGACAAGGCGATGAAGCTGTTGGAGCTGAAGCCGCTGGGCATACCCTCGGACTTCCCCCAGAACCCAGCCGGTGCATATCGGAAGGCTGCCGCCCAGCACGATGCCGCCGTGGCCGAAAGGGAAAAGCTGGAGGGGCAGATCGCGGAAGCAAAGGAGAGATACGCCACCCCCCTGCTCGCTGTGAGGGAGCTCACGGAGGCAGCGCGGAGCCTCCTCGACGAAGCCCGCGTCTCGGGCGGGATGAACAGGATGGCCATGTTTTCAGGCTACGTCCCGGCGAAGAGAGGCGCCGAGATGAAGGAGGCTTTCGACAGGTGGATCGTGCACACGGAAGAGCTGGACGAGCCTGGAGAGCACACACCCACCCTCATGGAGAACAGCCGCTGGGAGAGCGTGTTCAGGCCGATAACCCTGGAGCAGGGGACGCCGGGCCGGGCGGAGGTGGACCCGACCCCCATAGTGTCCTACGTGTTCCCCGCTTTCTTCGGCATGATGTTCGGGGACGTCGGCCACGGACTGCTCCTCAGCCTCTTCATGCTCTTCGTAAGGCAGAGGTCGACGGGGAGCACGAGGCGCTGGGCCAACATATTCCTCGTGGCAGGGATCTCTGCGACCCTCTTCGGGGTCCTCTTCGGCGAATTCTTCGAGCTTTCGCTGTACAGCTTCGTCCCCATCCCCGCTGCCGTCGAGATAATCCACAGGGTGGCAGGGTCCCCTGACACCTTCTACTTCTCAGGGACCTGGTCGGGGGTGGACCTGGTCCTAATCGTCAGCGTCCTAATCGGCGTAGGCCACCTCACCACCGCTCTCGCGCTCGACGTCTACGAGTCGGTCAAGGAGCACAACCGCATAGAGCTCTTCCTCGAGAGGGTCCCGGCCCTGACGATGTACGTTTCCGGGGTGGGGTACGGCCTCTCGTTCATCGGGGCGGGCTACACTTTCAACGTGCTGACCAGCTCTGCTCCCAACCCTCTCCTTGCGATACCGAACAACGTACTCGGAGCCGTCTCTCTGGCGGTGCTCATCCCTTCGATGGTAGTCCTCTTCGCCGGGAAGGGGGTCGCCATAGCCATGGGGAAGCTGAAGGAAGGGTCCGTAGCAGGGGCGCTGTCGAACGGAGGCCTCGAGGTGTTCGAGAGGATATCACAGTTCCTGTCCAACACCATAAGCTACATCAGGCTGGGAGTGATGCTCCTCGTCCACGCGGCGCTGTTGCTCGTGGTCAACATGAAGATGCCCCTGTCCGACCCGGTCAACATAGTCCCCTGGGTCATCTTCAACCTCCTCATCCTGGCCTTTGAGGCGCTCATAGTCTACATCCAAGACCTGAGGTTGCACCTCTACGAGTTCTTCACAAAGTTCTATCCCGGGAGCGGCGTCCCGTTCAGGAAGATATTCCCTGACAGAGCCAGGGTCAAGATAAACTGGACCTAGCCGGCGAACCCGGCGGCGGCCGATGACGCGAATCCAATCACCTGCTGAGGGAACAGGCCGATGCCTATGATCAGTCCCACCATGATGGCGAAGACGATGACGAACCAGAACGGCTCCTTCACCTTCTCAGAGCTCTCACCCTCGTCGATGTACATGCGCTTGATTATCCAGGCGTAGTAGCCCAGGCTGAACGCGGAGTTCAGTATCGCGGCGAGCGCCAGCCACGCGTACGGACCGTTGGCGACTGAGAGGACGAGCAGCAGCTTGCTCCAGAATCCACTTAGCGGCGGGACCCCGGCGAGGCCCAGGAATGCCACGGCGAGGGTGAACGCCGTGAGTGGCATGCGCTTCCCAAGGCCGTCGTAGGCTCCAAGGTCGGACCTCTTGAGTTGCAGCAGGACCAGTGCCGCGGCGAGGAACGCCACCCCCTTCATCACTGCGTGGTTGATCACATGGAAGATGGTCCCGGTCAGCCCGAGGGACGCGGCTGCCGAGCCAGGGGCGTTGGAGACCGCGACGAATCCGATCAGCATGTAACCAGCCTGGGCGATGCTCGAATATGCCAGCAGCCTGGTCATGCTCTTCTGGGTCAGGGCCGAGATGTTGCCTACGGTCATGGTCAGCAGGGCCAGCACCGCGAAGACGTTCGCCATGGTGAACAGAGGGCTCCGGGTGACCGCATAGAGCGTGGATATGGCGAGGAGGACCCTGATCGCTGCGATGAAACCGGCCTTCTTCGTAGCCGCGGCGAGGAGTGTGCTGATGGTGGTCGGGGCGCCTTCGTAGGCGTCTGGAATCCACATGTGGAAGGGCACGATGGACATCTTGAAACCGAAGCCCGCCACAAAGAGCAGGGTAGCGACCCCTGCAAGGGCTGTCGGGTTGGACGTGAAACTCGAGACGACTGAGGAGATCTGCGTGCTCCCGGTGAGGCCGTAGGCGAGGCTGATCGCGTAGAGGATGACAGCCGACGACATCGCGCCGATTATCGCGTACTTCACCGATGCCTCGTTGGACTGGCGAGTCTTGCTGAACCCGGCAAGGACATAGGTCGGGACGCTCATCAGCTCCCAGGAGACGAAGAGCATCAGAAGGTCCTGCGAGTACGCCAGAAGGACCATCCCAAGCGCGGTGAAGGCGAGGAGCCCGTAGTAGACCGGATTGCTAGGGCCCTTCTGGAACTCGAAGGAGGCGATGGTCACGGCGAGGGTGACGCCGAGGGTCACCAGAGCGAAGATCCCTCCCAACTGGTCAGGGTGAAGGAGGGTCCCTGCCCATGGGACCGACGCCGGAGTGGGACCCGCGAGGGTGAAGGCGCCGATGAGGGCAAGGACGGCGACCAGCACGGCGGCAAGGATGTATCCTGCGAGCCGCGAGCCCTTCCCTTTGGCCAGCTGTAGGATCGGAAGCGCGAGCCCCGAGGCGCCCAGCAAGATAATCGCGAGGGTGAGGTAGTCGATCAACCGAGGCCGAGCCCCCTGAGGAACTGCGCCACCGGGAGCGCAGGAGTGAGGATCAGATAAGAGGCGACGATGAGTATGACGAGCGGGACCAAGTAGGCTGCGAACGCAGCCACGTCTGACCAGGCCATGTCGTGGACTTCGTGCCCTCCTTCAGCGGGGGAGAGGACGGTGCGCTTGATCATCCATAGGAAGTAGCCGGCGGTGATGACCGGGACGAGGATCGATACTGCTGTCAGGGCGGAGGCCGAGATGCCTGCGGCTATGACCATGAACTCGGCGAGGAAGCTTGAGAACGGCGGGAGCCCCATCGCCGCGGCGGAGGCGAGGACGAGAATCGCGGCCGTCCGAGGCATCATGGTCCCCAGCCCCTTCAGCATTGGTATCTCCCTGGTCCCGGCCTGGTGCTGGATGTAGCCGGTGAGCATGAAGAGGCTCCCCACGGCCAGGGCGTGGGCGAACATCTGGAAGATGGCGCCCTGGATCCCGAGCAGGTTGCCTGAGATCAGAGTGGCATACGCCCCGAACAGGACGAACCCCATGTGGTTGATGCTGGTGAACGCTATCATCTTCTTGAGGTCGCGCTGCAGGACCGCCGCGGCGGCGCCGTAGAACATCGAGAACAACCCCAGGGCGAGGAAGATCCAGGCGTACTGGGTCGAAGCGATGGGGAAGAGGCCGATGCTTATCCTGAGGAAACCGTATCCTCCCATCTTCAGGAGCACCCCGGCGAGCAGCACCGAGATCGGGGAGGGAGCTTCGACGTGGGCGTCCGGGAGCCATGTGTGGAATGGAACGAGAGGGAGCTTGACAGCGAACCCGATGAACGAGGCCACGAGGGGGACGTACTGCAGGGCCAGGGGAATCCTCCCCGCGAGGTCTGGGATGTTGAAGCTGGGCGCAACCCCCGGAGTTCCGGTCATCCCGAGGTAGACGTAGAGGAAGCCCAGCAGCATGATCGTGCTGCCGGCGAAGGTGAAGATGATGAACTTCAGGGCTGCATACTTTCTCCTGGGGCCTCCCCAGACTCCGATGAAGAAGAACATGGGGATGAGGACCACCTCCCAGAAGATGTAGAACAGGATCAGGTTGAGGGAAGTGAAGACGCCCATTATGGCTCCCTCGAAGAGGAAGATCAGAGAGTAGTACTCTGCCTCATGGTGGTCGATCAGCCTCCTCGACCCGATGATCACGAGGACAGTGAGCAGGGCCGAGACGAACAGGAGAGGGGAGCTGAGCCCGTCGGTGCCCAGGAAGTAGTCGAGCCCGAAGTTGCTGAAGCTGATCCAGCTGTACTTCTCCTGGAACAGGTACGTCCCCGGAGCGGGAGGCGCGGAGTACACCTGCCAGAAGATGTAAGTCGCTATGGCTGTGACTGCCACGGCCAGGCCGAGAGAGATGTAGATCCCGAGGCGCCTGTCCGCCCTGGTCGCCAGGTAGACGAGAGGGGCCGCGAAGAGGGGCAGGGCGATGAGGAGGGAGAGGACGTAGCTCATGGAAGCTGGACCCCCTGACCCGAAGCCCAAAGGGCCACCAGAAGGAGCACAACCATCAGGACGATTCCGATGGCGAACGCCTGGGCGTACTGCTCGACTATCCCGGTCTGGATTCTCCTGAAGGCCCTTGACAGAGCCTGCCCGGCCGCGGAGAACCCGTTGGCAGCCCCGTCGACTACGTGTACGTCGACCCAGTTACCCGCGCCCGACAGGTACACGCCGAGCGACGAGCCCGCGCTGTTGGCCCTGAAGAGGCCGTTGAAGTCGAAGCTCTCGCTCAGCCATCGGGACGCGGCGATGGGCGCATCGACGAAGATCCGGTAGTAGACCGCGTTGATGTACCACCTGTTGTAGAGGAAGGTGTAGACGCCGTGCAGGAAGCCTGTCTGTCCCACGATGCGGTTCGGAGGGACCCTCCTGACTATGTAGATGAGGGCGGATGCCGCCAAGCCCAGAAGGACGACGGCGAAAGTCAGCCCCGCAGGCACCGCCTCCAGAGTTCCGGACGGCGGGGGCAAAGACGCCGAGGGGAACAGCGAGCCGATGTAGTTCTGTGCGGCACCTTGCAGAGAAGCGTCGATATTCAGCCCAGGAACTACGACCCCTCCCAGGGCGGCAAGGCCTATGACCACTGTGAGACCGGCGAGTATCGAGTATGGCACCCACATTATCGGGCTGGGCTCGTGCACGTGGTGCCCCGCGGCCTCGACCTCTGAGAGCTTCTCGCTCCTGTCCCCGTAGAACACCATCCCGAGCATCCTGAACGAGTAGAAAGCCGTCATCCCTGCGGTGAGGGCCCCCACCGTGAACAGCGCGTACTGGCCGGCCCCCCACGCAGCCCCCAGGACGGCGTCCTTGCTCCAGAAGCCGCTGAAGGGGGGGATACCCGAGAGGGATGCGACGGCTATCAGGACCGCAGCGAAGGTGAGCTTCATCTTGTCCCTCATCCCTCCCATGTCGTTGATGTACTTCGAGTCGGCCGCGTGGATGAGAGCGCCTGCCGCTAAGAACAGGCACGCCTTGAAGATGGCGTGGCTGAGCAGCTGATAGAGGGCTGCGGAGAGGCCCAGGGCAAAGTCTGTTGACAGGCCTGCGACTCCGACCGCGAGCATCATGTAGCCGATCTGGGAGACCGTGGAGTACGCGAGGATTTTCTTCAGCTCGAAACCGACCATCGCCTGGCTCGCAGCGAGGAACGCGGTGAACGCACCTATCCAGGCGACCGTCATGAAGAACGGCTGGACTGAGACGGCTCCGAAGACCGGGTTGGACACCGCTATGAAGTAGAAGATGGGCGCCACCCTCGCGACCAGGACCACCCCAGCCTTCACCATCGTCGCCGCGTGTATGAGCGCCGAGACCGGTGCGGGGCCGGCCATGGCGTCAGGGAGCCACTCGTGCAGGGGGAACTGGGCCGATTTGCCGACCGCGCCCCCGAAGATCAGGAGAGCGACAGGGACGAGGAGCCCGCTGCCGTACAGGTGCTGGAACCAGGAATTGGAGTCTTTCGCGAGCGCGTAGTAGTTGAAGGTCCCCGCGTAGAAGAAAAGGATCAGGATCCCGGCGAGCATGGCGACGTCTCCGATCCTCGTCATGACGAAGGCCTTCATCCCCGCGTGGGACGGCGAATACGCCTGGTCCTCCCCGAGGGCACGGTCCCCGGGGGTCCCCACCCAGTCCTTTGTTTCGTCCTTCCAGTAGTGGCCGATAAGCGCGTAGCTGCACAGGCCGACCATCTCCCAGCCGATGAAGAGGGAGAGGAGGTTGTCAGAGAGGACGATGAGCTGCATGCTCCCGACGAATAGGGCGATGAAGAAGAAGAACCGGTTGTGCCCTCCGTCGTCCTTCATGTACTCCAGGCTGTAGAATATGATGAGGAAGCTGACCCAGGCGACGACGTTGGTGAGTATCGCAGTGTACGAGTCGGTCAGGACCCCCATCGTCAGGTTCAGTCCAGAGATCCAAGGTACGCTCGTCGTGAGGGGGCCCACCTCGCTGATCGTGGGGGACTGCCCCTGGAGCACTGGGATGAGCAGTGTGAACGCGAACGCGGCGGAGAGGAAGGCGAAGGCGGCCGCGGCGTAGTCCCCGGCCCTCCCCAGCTTCCTCAGGGCGACGGTGACGAGGGCGCCGGCGTAAGGGAGGATGAATATCAGCCAGACGAAGTACGACGGTATTGCGAACGACATCTCACTGGAGGCCTCCAGAGCGCATCAGTGCGGTGAACCCGACAAGGAACTTGGACACCAGGTCCGGGTAGATGCCTATCAGAATCGAGATGACGACGACCGCCAGCAGGGGAAGGGTCATGGTAAGCGGGGCCTCCTTGACGCCTTCCAGTCCCGATGCGAGGGGCCCGAAGAAGATTCTCTTGATCGGCCAGAACGTGTAGGCCACGGTGAACAGGGTGGCGACGAGCCCGAGGAGAGCCACTGCCATGAAGGCCGACGAGCCCTGGGCACCCTGCGAGAAGATACCTGCGAACATTATCCACTCCGCCTGGAATCCGCTAGTCGGGGGGACGGCCGAGAGGATCAGTGCGCCGAGCACGAAGAGGGCGGCGGTGAACGGCATCTTAGAGGCCAGCCCGCCCATCTTCTTTACGTCCCGGAGCCCCGTCTGCGTCAGGAGGATCCCGGCCACCGCGAACATCACGAACTTCCCGAGGACCTGGCTCCCGAAGAAGAAAACCCCGCCGACGGCGCCGAGGACCGAAGTGCTCGCAAGCCCGAGGATCGAATAGGCCGTCTGGCTCATGGTGGACCAGGCGAAGATGTACTTCACGTCGTTCTGGGCCATGGCGACCGCGCCGCCGTAGAACATCGTGATCACGGCCCACGCCATCAGCGGCAGGCTGAAGGCATTGAAGACCGTCGGCATCCCGAAGAAGAGGACCCTTGCAATGACATACGCGCCAATCCCGGATACAACCGCCATCGTTGGGGCGAAGGACGTAGGGGGCTCGGCTTCGGTGATCGGAAGCCACATGTGAACTCCGAAGACCGCCATCTTGACCAGCCAGCCGACAAGGATGAGCCCGGCGATCCAGTAGGCGAGGGAGCTTGAGGCGGCCGCGGCGAGCGACGACGCGGTGAGGTCGAAGGTGCCCGCCGACGAATAGAACAGAGCGATCCCGGCGAGGAAGACGAAGGCCCCGAGCTGGTTCCAGATGATATAGATGATCCCGACCCTCTCCTTCTGCACGTAGCCGAAGAGGCTGATTATCACGAAGGTGGGGATCAGCACCAGCTCAAGGAACAGGTAGAGCTCGATCAGGTTGGTGGAGAGGACGATGCCGACCAGGCCGGTGGCCACCAGGAGGAAGTTGAGGTAGTAGAGTCCCAGGCGCTCGGGCCTCGCAGCCCCGTAGAGGTTCTTGACCCTGTTCTCCATGTATGGCATCGAATAGACGGCCGTCGCGGCTAGCACGACGTTCACCAGGATGACGACCGGGAAGCTGAGCCCGTCGGCCAGGAAGCCGAAGGTAAGGCCGGCCGTCGGCGCCCAAGTGTAGGACTCGGAGATTGGTGCACCACCGGAGAAGAGCTGGTTCCATCCGAACAAGGCCAGGACCAGGGTGGTGCCGAAGAGGGCGGCGAAGGCGAGCCATCCGACCAGCTTGCCTGCCTTCGGAGCGAGGACGTAGCAGAGAAGTGCGGCGACGATTGGTACGATTACCGATTGCAGAAGAAGATATTGGAACACTTGTGGCTACTCCAGATTTCCTGTTCCAGTCTCTAGTGTTGATTCTATGGACAAGTACTATCCCTCCAGGGACTTCAGCTCGCTTACGTCGACGTCCTGGTGAAGCCGATAGGCTACCACCACTATGGCAAGGATCACCGCTGCCTCAGCGGCAGCCAGCGCGATCGAGAACAGGACGAAGGTCTGTCCTATGGCGTTCGTCCCGGCCGAGAATGGCAGGTACTGGTTGAACGCGACGAAGTTCAGGTTAGCTGCGTTGATCATTATCTCGACGGCGAAGAGCAGGCGCAGGGCGTTCTTCTTGGTGACTAGGCCGTAGATCCCGATCCCGAAGAGCATGGCCGACACGATGACGAAGTCGGAGAGGGAGTTCACTGCTTGTTCTCCTCCCGGTCTGCCCTCGACAGAGTAAGGGCCCCGACTACCGACGCCGCGAGCACGAGCGCCAGCACGAGCAGGATCGGGGAGTCGCCTGTGGAGATGAGCTCCCCGATGTCGACGAAGGTGGCGGTGTTGACCACCTGGTTGAACTGTGAGAGGTTGGTGGCGATGACTGCGAAAGCCAGAGCAATCGTGACCGCCAGCCCCGTAAGGATCCCTGCGAGCCTTGTTATCGACTGCGGGGGCAGCTCCTTCGCCCACTTCTCCTCGCGGACCAGCATCACGGTGAAGAGGATCAGGACGGCGACCGCGCCTATGTAGACCGCAATCTGGAAGACCGCGACGTAGGGGGCGTTCAGCAGGAAGAAGAGGGTAGCCACCCCGAAGAGGGATCCGGCCAGCCCTATGGCGCCGTAGACTATCTCCTTGGCTTCGAGGGCTACTATCGCGCTCCCGACAGTGACCACCATCATCGCGAGGAATACGAGGTCAGCCATACCTGACCTCCCCCTTCTCTGTGTCGAGCTTGACCTTGTACTTCTTCCCCTCGAGCTTCGGTGGGACCGAGAGCATGTCTGGGGTGTACTTGAGGCCCATCTTGTCGTAGGCGGAGAGCTCGTATTCGTCTGTCATGTAGAGCGCGTCGAAGGGACATGCGTCCACGCAGAGCCCGCAGAAGACGCACCTGCCGTAGTCTACCGCAGGCCAGACGTCCTTCTTGTTCTGGGGCTTCCCCTTCGGAACCTTCTGCATCTCGATGGCGACCGCGATGCCGTCGCACGCGATGGCGCAGAGCTGGCAGCCGGTGCACCTTTCGAAGTAGAGGATGTGCCTTCCTTTGAACCCGGCCAGGCCCACCCCCTGGAGCGGGTCGTACTTGTAGCCAGGGGACAGTCCCGCGGGACGTCTGGGGGACACCGGATACCCTGCATACTCGAGGTCGAGCTTCTGCTCGGGGTAGCGCAGAGTCATCCTCGGGTGGAAGAGATGCCGGAGACCGGTCCAGGTGGCGATGAAGACCCCCTTGATGTAGGCTAAGGCCCCCATCTAGTGCACCAGTCCCAATGAAACTATCACCATGGTCAGGAAGATGTTGGCGAACGAGATCGCCAGCAGCTTCACCCAGCCGGCCCTCAGCAGCATGTCGATCCTCAGCCTCGGCATTATGCTTCGGGGGAGCATCAGCAGGAGCATCACAACCGTGGTCTTCAGGATGAACCACACTTCGGGGGGCACCGGAGAGGGCCCGAGCCATCCTCCCAGGAAGAAGGTCGTGAAGAGCCCTGCCATGATGTACATCCTAGAGAAGTTCGCCAGCTGGAAGGTGCCGAAGAGCATGCTCGTGTATTCGGTCTGCCAACCGGCCACGAGCTCGCTGTCCGCCTCGGGGATGTCGAATGGTATCCTCTCGAGCTCGGCGAGGGCCCCTATGTAAAAGACGATGGCTGCAAGGAACTCGGGGACGATGTACCAGATGCCCGTCTGGGCCTTCACAATGTCCATTAGGTTGAGTGAGCCTGCGAGGACCACGGCTCCCACCAAGGAGAGAATCATCGGGATCTCATAGGCCACGAGCTGGTGGAGGGCCCTGAGGCCGCCCAGGAACGGGTACTTGCTGTTGCTCGCCCACCCTGCGAGGAGCACGACGAGGGGGGTGAAGCCGAGTATGGCGAAGACCAGGACGGCCCCCACGGAGGGGTTGGCTATGTACGTGGTCGGAGAAAGCGGGACCAGGGCCACCAGAGCACCCGCGACTGCCATCAGAGCGAATGGGACTGCAAGGAAGGTCGCCCTGTCGACCCCGTTGGGTATCACGATCTCCTTGAAGGCCAGCTTGAAGAAGTCGGCGATGTTCTGGAGAATCCCTTCGACTCTCCCTGCGTTCATCGGCCCGGTCCTGAGCTGGATCTTGGCCGTGAACTTCCTTTCCACCCACCCCATGAAGATGGTCCCGTACACGGCAACGAAGGAGAATCCCGGGAACACGGTCAGGGCGAAGAGGGTCTTGAAAGGCTCGGTCGAAAGCATCCCCAACGTGTAGGAGATGGCCAGATTGGGGTTTATCGCCAGACGGATGTAGTCGGTGGGGAAGTGGAATATGCCGTCGAGGAGATAGTAGATGGGGACTACCAAGACCACAGAAAGCAGGGCAACCCAGAATACAACAATCAGTAAGCGTTTGATGAAGTCCTCGAAGGTCGTTATCGGTTTCGACACGATGACTTCGCCTATGAGCCTGCGCCCTGAATTAGCCTTTAAAAGTTTGAAGCGGTTTCAGGTACTTGAGAGGGGCCGGAGCGGCTAGATTATCTCTATCGTGCCTTCGGAGAACCCGTTCTCTTTGAGCATCTTCGCAGCGCTCTCCCTGTGGTCCCCCTGGAGGATCATTATCCCGTCCTTGACCGTCCCCCCGGTCGCCAGGGCCCGCTTCATCTTAGAGTTCAGCTCATGGAGGTCCTTGTCGCTCATCTTGATCCCCTCGATCACCGTGGTGGGCTTTCCGAAGCGTCTCATCTCCATCCTTATCTTCACCCGGGCTTCTTCACGATCGAGTTCCGCTAGAATGTCCTCGAATCCCTCGTCTTGATCCTTGCTCACTGCGACTGGTTTTGACTCTTTTTGGGAGTATTTACGTTTAGCCGAGCCGCTTAAAGGCAGCAGATGGGGAGGCGCGAAAGTGGGCCCGTAGCTCAGTTCGGTTAGAGAACACCGGCCACAGCGACCGGCTCATACGGAAACTGAGACACCGGTACCAGACAAGACTGGCGGGAGCGGTCGAGCGTTCAAATCGCTCCGGGCCCACAGGACAATAATCGAGGGTCGACCCGCGGGACCTGTCACTGACCGGGCTGAGGTTCGGGTAAGCGACTGAAGTGCTCGTGGGCCACGCGCCAGCCCCTGGCGGTCCGAAGGAGGACCATGGTGACCCTCGTCTTGGCCTTCACCGGTGAGCCCTCGAACGAGTAGTTGTTGACGAACATGCCAGAGTAGGCCAGGTAGAACGTGGCTATGGCGACGTCACCGAGCAGGTCGACTCTGAACTCTTCCATCGAGTAGTCGTAGTCGGAGATGTTGGCGAAGGCTGCCTGCTCGTATACGAAGGCTTCGTCTGAACTCTGGCGGGTGTATGGCGGGTTTTCGTCGAACTTCGTGAACTGGTCCCGGGAGGCGTGGAAGTCTGCGAGTGCGGTGAGGTCCTTGCTCTTCCCCGCGTCAAAGAACGCCCGGATGAACGCTTCGATGTCTTTCCTGTCCTTGTCGGCTGGCCGGCCCTCCATCTGACTGCGGCCTCCCCGTGGCATTAAACAACGTTTTTGAGCCCAGCCCCTCGCCCCCGACTTGCGGCGACGTAGCTCAGAGGCAAACATGCCGGGCAGCGTGGTAGAGCAATTGGCTGTTAGCCCAACGGCAGACACCAATTGGTCGTCGGTTCGAGTCCGACCGTCGCCGCTGAATTAGCTCAGAATGAACTCCGTTTGGCTAATGGGACTTACTATTGGCTCCTTCTGGCGAACCCAGAGGACGGTTCTACAGCATACGCAAGGTGTCCACCATATTTCAGCCATATACACCTGGATAGGCGTGAATCAGTGCCAGGTTCAGATTCAGAACATTGACGTATGGTTCTGCAAATATGCTTGACAGACCATCGACATTCTGGTCAACGACCCACTTCAACGAAGCCTCAGGGATTCCTGTAGCACTGCTAATCCTGGGGATTTGAGAGTATGCGTCCTTTACCGTGATGTCCGGGTCCACACCCGAGGCCGAGTCGTTCCTCGGGTGGAAATAGGATGACTGGTTGAAACCCTGGGCTATGAGTTCAGAGCCGGCCGGGTGGCCATTGAACTGGACAATCTCCCCGTTCGCCTGGTAGGGGAAGAGTGTCTGGGCGATTCCAGTGATCAGCAGGGGGAAGAACAGTCCGCATAGGAGGAGAGAGACAAGAGCTAGTCCGAGGATTGGTCTGACGTGCTTCGTGTTCGAGGTTTTGGGAGCTGCCAACCCTTTCACCTATGGATGCCACAGCGATAGCAGGATGTCTATCGCCTTGATTCCGACGAATGGGGCTATCACCCCGCCAACGCCGTAGATCAGAGTGTTACGCAGGAAGAGCGACATGGTGCTCGACGGCTTGAAGGCGACTCCCCTCATAGCGAGCGGTATCAATAGCGGAATGATGATCGCGTTGAAGATAAGCGCCGACAGGACGGCGGTGTTGAGGCCGAGCTGCAGGACGTTGAGGGACTGGAGCTGAGGAATCGTCGCAGCGAAGAGGACCGGGACGATCGCGAAGTACTTGGCGACGTCGTTGGCGATGCTGAACGCCGTAACGGCACCCCGGGTCATAAGCAGCTGTTTGCCTAGCATCACCACATCGATGATCTTGGCAGGGTTGGATTCGAGGTCGACCATGTTGGCGGCTTCCTTCGCCGGTTCAGTTCCCGAATTCATCGCCAATCCTATGTCCGCGGCTGCAAGGGCAGGCGCGTCGTTGGTGCCGTCGCCTATCATGGCAACAATCCTCGATTCCGCCTGTTCCCGGTGAACTATGTCATACTTGTCGTTGGGCCTTGCCTGCGGGACGTACTCGTCGATTCCGACTTCTTTCGCGATGCTCCTTGCGGTGAGCGGCTGGTCGCCCGTGATCATCACCGGGCGTATTCCCATCGTCTTGACCGCCCTCACCTTCTCTCCGATGTCTGGCTTCAGGACGTCCTTCAGCCTGATTATCCCCAGCACTTCTCCGTCTCGGACCACCCCAATCGGCGTTCCTCCTTCACTCGAGATCTCCTTCACGACTCTGTCGAAGTCATCCGAGCAGGGCGCGATCTTCTTCACCGCGTCCGGAGCGCCCTTGATTATCTCCATCTCGTCGCTCGAAATGGCCCCAGGAACGGTGTCGGCGAACTTCCTACTGAACCTCTGCTGTTGCTGGAACTCCTTTCCGCCTTTGGGCAGGGCCAAGCCGCCGAACCGCGAAAGCACTATCCCACTCGTTCGGGTGGCGGCAGAGAACTCGTACACCTTCGAGCGGGCGAGGCCGTTCAGCTCTCTCGGTATCGAGCCCTTCTCGTACGACAGTCTGACTATGCTCCGTCCTTCTGGCGTGTCATCGTGCCAAGAGGAGAGGAACGCGGCCTCACCCACCTCTCTCTGAGAATGCCCGTTCAGCGGGATGAACTCCATGGCCTGCCTGTTCCCCACTGTGATTGTCCCAGTCTTGTCGAGCAAGATGACGTCAGCATCCCCGGCTGCCTCTATCGCCTTCCCGGACTTCGCGACCACCTTCCTCCCATAGAGCCTTGAAACCCCCGACAGCCCTATTGCAGGAAGAAGCGCCCCTATCGTGGTGGGGAGCAGGCAGACGTAGAGCGCTATCATCACAGACAAGTCGCCTCCGAGGTTGAGCGCGACAGAGAGAC